>NZ_DATJBQ010000062.1:0-1822 GCF_035515275.1 Pusillimonas sp. | reverse complement strand
TTTTGAGTCCCCTGCGTCTACCAATTTCACCACCCGGGCATCGAATGGAACGCCTCGGCAGAGCGCCGGGCGTGGCAGGAAAGGCGTAATTATACACGCTTGGCGTGAAACCCATGTGCCTTATGTTCCAGGCCCCTTGGGCCCGATATTTGCTTACCTGTCGCCACGCGTTTCACTGAGCTTTGGAAACGCCTAACTACCTGGCCACTCTGGGAGAAAACACATGAAAACACGAGTCTGGTTACCTATACTTTTGGCGGTTGCGGCTTTGGTCGGCGGGTGCAAGAATACCTTGCATGGCGCCGGCGAAGACATTGAACGGGGCGGGGAAAAGATCCAACAAAATACACGGTAGCCATTAGGGTCATTGCAACTGGTTTTCAGTCAGTTATATGAAAGCCGGGTCAAGTGCTTATGCCGCTTATGCTGTAAAGATATTTGCACATGGGCAGTTGCAAGATCTAAACTCAGCTAGAACACCGTCGCGTGCCCGCGGCGGTGTTATCTTCTGGAGCAAGCCATTATGTCTGGTTTGAACCCTGGTTTAAGCGCACGATCCAATTCTCGTTCGGCCATTTGCGCGAATTTCTTCACTTCACTCACTTTCCCCAAAATTTCAAAGTGCGTCGCGCTGGTCGGCGCGGGCGGGCTGTTGGCATTTGCGGGTGTGGCGGGTGCGCAAGAGTCCGGTTGGACCAGCGGCGCTCAGGCCTATTCGCAAGTCTGTGCGTATTGTCACGACGGCGGGCAGGTCGGGCCGGTGTTGAAGGGGCGCAATCTGCCCCCTGCATTTTTTACGGCCATAGCGCGCAATGGGCTGAGGGCGATGCCTGCGTTCCCGGCTTCGTTTATTGACGACGCCACGCTGCAGGCGGTCGGTGAATATCTTTCTACGTCGCCGCCCGAGGCCACGGCTTCGGGCAAAGCGCCCGAAGACTCGGCCCAGCGCAATGCTGGCAAGTAAGGAGCGCCTCATGGACACAGGTCGACGCAGCGCGCTCAAGGTAATGGGTGCGTCGGGGCTGGCACTTGCCGTGCCGAATCTGGGCTGGGCGGCCGTGGGGCAACCCCAGGCCGGCGGGCAGTTACGGCTATATATCATCACAGACCATGCCGACGCCGGCGGCCGTTTCGCTGCGGGCGCCCTGCATGCCTGTCGGCAACGCGGTGTGGGGGCGTCTTACATCAACGCCCTGGCGGGCGGTTTGCACCTTGATGAAATCCACAAGGTTGATGCTTTGCTGCAAGGCAAGCAGTCCGTTCGCCTGATCGGCTTGGTCGACGAGGGAACGGCAGCGGTTGTGCTGAGCCTGGCTCGCGATGCCGGCGCTCGGCTGTACTGGCTTGCTCAGCATCAGCTGCGGGCCGGCCAGGCGCGGCATGCGGTACAGGTTGCCACCAGCAACACATGTTGCGAGCAGCTTGAGCCGCAGCTTCTGGCCGTGCCGCCATCAGCAGCGGCCCGCGAGAGCTGGGCGGCGCAACTGGGTTATTCGCTGTCGCGTCTGCACGCCCGGCCGGCTTCAAATACGGCCTTGGCCAAGCTTGCCATGCAACAACGCGCGGGCAGCTTTGTTTCCTTTTCACTCGATACGCAGGGAGCCCGTCATGGCTGAAACTAAAGGCAGCGTGTTGCCCCGTAATGTTACGCAGGCTACTTTTGACGAGGCCGTCGGCGAGCTGAAAGTGTTGCTTGGCGAAGAAAACGTGTTGCTGCAGGCGCCGCAGCTTGCGCCCTACCGCAAAATTATGATGCCGGTAGATATTGAAGAATTCGCGCCGTCGGCGGCGGTTACGGCCACCACGGTTGAGCATGTGCAGG
>NZ_DATJBQ010000061.1:0-48170 GCF_035515275.1 Pusillimonas sp. | reverse complement strand
GCGTGATCGCCCGAACCCGTGCCGTCTGCTGGGTGTTGACGTCTAGCGCACCCTGCGCCTTCGCCTGCGAAAGAATGCCGTGATATTGCTGCTGGGCCTCTTGCATCAGCGCTTGTTCGGACACCAGGCTGGACATATATTGCTTGCGGTCTACCCCCACTGTGCCCGAGTCTGTAGTCTGAACGGCCGCGCAGCCACCGAGCACCACAGCGCCGGCAACAGCGGCAACAGCACTCCCTCGTTTCAAGAATCCGATCGTCTTCATGTTCAGCTCCGATTTTGAAGGTTGATTCCTAACAGCCGGCATCGCGGGCCATTTCAAAGCCTGGCAATATCGGCTAGCTTGCCGTCTGCGCTCGCTGACGCAGCGCATGGTCCATCAGCACAATGGCCAGCAGCGATTCAGCGATGGGTGTGGCGCGAATACCCACGCAAGGATCGTGCCGCCCCAGAGTCTGCACCTGAACGGGGCTGCCCTGGCGATCGACCGAGCGACGCTCGATACGTATGCTGGAAGTGGGTTTTATGGCCAGCGAAACGGTAATGGGCTGACTAGACGAAATACCGCCCAACACACCGCCCGCGTGGTTCGAGGTGAAACCAGTGGGGGTGATTTCATCGCCATGCTCTGAACCGCGCTGCGCAATACTATCGAAGCCTGCACCGATCGACACCCCTTTTACCGCATTAAGCCCCATCATGGCGTGGGCAATATCGGCGTCAAGCCGATCGTATAGGGGCTCGCCCCACCCCGCCGGAACGCCTTCGGCCACCACTTCGATCCGTGCACCAATCGAGTCGCCGTCGCGACGAAGTTGGTCCATGTAGTCTTCAAGTTGTGCCACGATGCCGGCATTTGGCGCATAAAAAGGGTTGTTCCCCACTTCGTCCCAGGTCTCGAACGGAATGGCGATAGGACCCAACTGGCTCATATACCCGCGTACCGATACGCCATAGTGTTGCGCCAGCCATTTCTTGGCAATGGCCCCGCCCGCAACCGTCGGCGCCGTAAGTCGAGCCGAAGAACGTCCCCCGCCACGTGGGTCGCGCACACCGTATTTTTTCCAGTAGCTGTAGTCGGCATGACCGGGCCGGAAAGTATCTTCGATGTTGCTGTAGTCCTTGCTGCGGGCGTCGGTATTGCGAATCAGCAAGCCTATGGGCGCGCCGGTGGTTACGCCGTCGTACACACCCGACAATATTTCAACCTGGTCTGCTTCCTGCCTTTGGGTAACGTGGCGCGACGTGCCGGGGCGCCGCCGATCGAGTTCGGACTGAATGTCTGCTTCGGAAAGCGCCATACCGGGCGGGCAACCGTCGACCACCGCCCCAATGGCGGGCCCATGTGATTCGCCAAAGTTGGTGACGCAAAAAATTTTGCCTAAGGTATTACCGGACATGTGATGAATAGATTGAGTAAGACAAACTGAAAAATAAAGTACGTGCAGGGCCGTAAGGCCAATTATGACATTACGAGGAGCAACTTACCTGAAGCGTGTGCGCCCAGTCGGGCGCCTGCGCTGCATAGGCTTCGTAGCCCGGCTTTTCGGTATAGGGCTCACGCAACAATGTAAGCAATGTGTCGATCTCGCCTGCGTCGCCATTCTCGGCAGCGCGTATGGCGTTCTCGGCCAAGTGGTTGCGCAATATATACAAGGGGTTGGCTTGTAACATCTGTTTGGCGCGCTCGGCGTCGGGCCGGGCGTCCAGTTCGATACGCCGACGGTAGTCGGCCAGCCACGCCCGTGCCGGCTCGTGCTCTGAAAACAATTCGAGGAACGGCGCAGCGTTGTCCAGTGCACCTGCCAGCCGGCGAAAACACAGCGTGAAATCTGCTTTTTGCGTATGCAGCAAACGCCACCAGTCGTCGACCAGCACTTCGTCGCCGTCGCGCCAGGCGCGCAGACCGAATTTGCGAACGAGGTTGCCCTGGTAGGCATCAAGAAAGTCTTGCTCGAAACCGCCCAATTGCTCTCTAAGATCGTCTGCGTCGGGGCCCAGCACGGCCAAGGCGCTGGCCAAACGGTACAAGTTCCAATGCATGACCGAGGGTTGCGCGTTCCAGGCGTATCGGCCGTGAGTGTCTGTGTGGTTGCAAACATGCCCGATCTGAAACCCGTCCATAAAGCCGTAAGGGCCATAATCAATCGTCAGACCAATAATCGACATATTGTCGGTGTTCATCACGCCGTGGCAAAAACCGGCAGTTTGCCAATCGGCCGCCAGGCGCGCCGAGCGTGCCACAACAGCACGCAAAAAACGCAGCAAGGTCGCATGCTCTTTACCCGCATCGGCGCCCGACCTTTCGCGGCACTCCGGGTAAAAGTGATTGACCACGTAGTCAAGCAAGACCTTCATTTGCTCGGGCTGATGCGTCCAGTGCTCGAACGAACCAAAGCGAACGAAGGTGGGTGATACGCGGGTAACCACTGCGGCCCTTTCCACCGTTTCGCGATAGACGGGGTTATTGGCTGTAACCAGCGCCAAAGCCCGGGTGGTAGGAATGCCCAGACCGGCCATGGCTTCGCCCGCCAGATATTCGCGCACCGAAGAGCGTATTACCGCGCGGCCGTCGCCCATTCGTGAATACGGAGTAAGCCCCGACCCCTTCAGTTGCAGCTCGAAATTGCCCTGTGCAGTGACGACCTCTCCCAGCAAATGGGCTCTGCCGTCACCCAACTGGCCCGCCCAGACGCCGAATTGGTGGCCGCTGTACACGGCAGCGAGGGTATTGCCGCCCTTCAAACCGCGGGAACCCGCGCAAACCGCAAGAAAATCGGGGCTTTGCACGGCTGATTCAGAGAGGCCCAGCATGCGGGCGACCGGGGTGTTGACATGCAGCAGCCTGGGTTGATCAAGCGGCTGGGGTTCGAGACGCGTATAAAAGTTTGCAGGCAGCCCCGCAAAGGAATCTACCCTGGGCAGGTCGTCGATGGAATCGAACTGGTTCACGAGGAGCTCGCCTTACGGTTGGCGCGCGCCGACGCCTTGAAGGCGCGCTTGGCCGGCCGCACATAAAAAATGGCGCACAAATAAAACACCAGCGTCAACAAAACCTCAATGCCCGCCATGGTTGCCGAAGCGGGCGAAGGGTCGGAATACACACGTACCACGCCTTCCATAAAGTAAATCAGTATCAGCATGGACGCCCACTGCATGGTGTATAAACTGCCCTTGAGCACCCCCCGCAGCGGAAGCAACAAGGGCAACACTTTAAGAACCAGCCACGACCCGCCGGGGCGAAGCGGCGCCAGCCAAAGCTCCCAGATCAGGCACAGCACAATCAGCGCAATAAGCGCTGCCGAGGCGCCATAACGCAGCGCAGGGTTCAAACGAGTCGTAGTCATACTGGTATTATTACCCGGATTGACGAACCTGTTGTCGTCGGCTCGGGCCCATACCCGCATGCCGCTCCTGCCATGCAACAAAAAAATGCCGGTCCCGCCTCCAGCACCAATACCCGCCGCGCCCGTTCTTACGACTGGTTGGGAAACGTCGGCCAGGCCGCACGATATGCGTTACAGCGCGCCAGCGAGAAGCGCCTGCCCCAGATTGCCGCCAGCCTTACCTACACCACGGTGCTGGCCATTGTGCCCATGCTTGCAGTGGTGCTTGCGCTGTTTACGGCGTTTCCGCTGTTCGGCGAGTTCAAGCTTGCGCTTGAAAGCTTCCTGACCACCAGTTTGATGCCGCCTTCAGTTTCTGAAAGCGTCATGGGCTATCTCAACCAGTTTGCGGCCAAGGCGTCCGGCCTTACCGCCGTGGGCACGGCTTTTCTGGTGGTGGTTTCCATCATGCTGATCATGACCATAGACGGCGTGCTCAACGACATCTGGAGCGTCGAGCAGCGTCGGCCGTTACGCCAGCGCATACTGGTCTATTGGGCGATTGTTTCGTTGGGGCCCATTTTGGCCGGGGCCAGCCTATGGACAACTACCGTACTGACCCAGCAATCGCTGGGTCTGATTGGCGAGATGTCGGCCGGACTGAACCTGCTTTTATCAGTGGTGCCGGTACTGATCACCGGCCTGGGCTTTGCCGCGCTGTTCGTCTACGTACCCAACCGCCAGGTGTATTGGCGCGATGCGCTGGTGGGCGGCGTGGGAACCGCTGTTGTGCTGTCGATCATGAAATCGGGGTTCGCGCTGTATATCTCCAAGTTCCCCTCATATACCGTTATTTACGGTGCGTTTGCGACCCTGCCCATCTTTTTGCTGTGGATCTATCTTTCTTGGCTTGGGATACTGCTTGGCGCAACGGTTGCCGCCACGCTTCCCGCGTTGCGCATGCGCCGATGGGCTGAAGCGCGTCAGCCGGGTGCCGCCATTGTCGATGCGGTCAGCATCCTTCGTTTGCTGCGCAGCGCTCAGGGCAGCCCTTCGCCGGGGCGCAGTTCGCGCTTTCTAAGTGCGCATCTGCGGCTGCACCCGGACGAACTCAATCATCTACTGACAACCTTGCGCAGCTTGGGCTGGGCGGTACCCACGCAAGACAAAGACAAGGGTTCAGACCAATGGGTGCTGGCCTGCGACCTTGATGAAGCCAGGCTGGGCCGCCTAGTTGACCATTTATTGATCGACCGCAGCCAGCCGGGCCTGGAAAGCCTGCCGTGCCTGCTGCCGGCTATTGCAGAAGTGTTGACATCACAGCCCGATCTCACCATCTACCAATTGCTTGACCAGCTTAAACAACCGCCTAAAGAACAGCAAACTCTGGTTGCCGAAGAAAACAAAGCCGACCAGCCCCAGGCGCTTCTATCGGAAAGCGGCAATATAGGGCAAAATACAACTAGATCTTAAGCTGAGCGAGGAGGACGCATCATGTTGAAAGTCAGTGAGATCCTGCGTGTCAAGGGCCACACCTTGTACACGGCAACCCCCGACATGCCCATTACAAAAGCGCTCGAAACCATGAGCGAACAAGACATCGGGTCGTTGGTCATTATGGAACACGGCGAACTCGTCGGCATGCTTACCTTCCGCGAAATCATCCGCCACCTGCACGCCAACGGCGGCAATACCGGTACCTACACCATACGCAGCATCATGGACGACGCACCGGTCAGCGTCACTCCCAACACCAGCGCCGAAGAAGTTCAGCGCCTTATGCTCGACAAGCATGCGCGCTACATGCCGGTCATGGACGGGCCGGTCCTGCAAGGCGTCATCTCGTTTTACGATATGGCTCAAGCCATTGTCGCCGCACAGCAGTTCGAGAACACCATGCTCAAGGCCTATATTCGCGACTGGCCGGGCGATGCCGGGTCGCAAAAGATCGAAGAACGCAGCTAAACGTCAAAGTCATTCAAAGCGCCCTCTGCTCACAGGGCGCTTTTCTATTCAATTCGGGACACCAGGTCGTGCCATGCGGCTTCGATCATACCGGCATCATTGGTGTTCAGCACAGCGGCATCTGAAAGCGTACGCCGCCAATAGCGCGAACCGGGCCGCCCGCTCATCCAGCCCAGCATTGGCTTGACGACCATGCGCAAGGGTACGCCCTGTTCGACCTGACTCTTCGCGTAAGCGGTCATGGCGTGCACAACCTGTCCCGGCTCAGGCACCTCAACGTCGGGGTCAAGCCGGCGCGAGAGCTCGGACAGCACTCCAGGGTTATGCCAAGCGGCCCGCCCCAGCATCACGCCGTCAAAATCCCGCAGCAGCCCACTGGCCTGCTCGACTTGATTAATGCCGCCGTTCAACACAAACACGCCGTCCGGAAAATCGGCCTTCAACCTCAGTGCGACGTCGTACCGCAAAGGTGGAATCTCGCGGTTGTCTTTGGGCGACAAGCCTTTAAGCACTGCGTTGCGGGCATGAACAATAAACACCCGGCAGCCCGTCTCGTACAGCGTTCCGACAAAGTCGCGCACGAAACCGTACGATTCGTCGTAGTCCAGTCCCAACCTGTGCTTGACGGTAACCGGTACCGAAACAGCGTCTTGCATGGCTTTGACGCAATCGGCCACCAACTGGGGCTCGGCCATCAGGCATGCGCCAAACGCCCCCTTCTGCACCCTGTCTGAAGGGCATCCACAGTTAAGGTTGATTTCGTCGTAGCCCCACTGTTGACCCACGCGCGCACTGTGTGCCAGCGCCTGGGGGTCGCTGCCACCTAATTGCAACGCCACTGGGTGTTCAGATTCATTGAAATCCAGATGGCGGGCAACGTCGCCGTGCATCAGGGCGCCGGTCGTGATCATCTCGGTATACAGGCGCGCACGCGGCGCCAGCAGCCGATGAAAAAAGCGGCAGTGGCGATCGGTGACGTCGATCATGGGGGCGACACAGGCGCGCCAGTCGCCGGTCACGGTTTCAGGAGGGTGTTTCACGATGCGGTATAGTGCTTGGTACGGGCAAACAACGATTTTAACGTCCACGCCGTTTTGCCGCCCGCGCGCATGGTTCGCTGTTTTACAATCTGGCGTTCTGCGCCTCTCTTTCAATGTCTGCTTAATTTCTATGGCTGTATTTACCCCTGTCAGTGACGACGATGCACGCGAGCTTTTGGGCCGCTATTCACTGGGCGAACTGGTTTCTTTGCGGGGCATTACCGCCGGAATCGAAAACACCAACTACTTTCTTACCACTACACAGGGCGAATACGTACTGACGCTCTTTGAAGTGCTGACCTACGAACAATTGCCGTTCTATATTGAGCTGATGCATCACCTGGCGCAAAACGGCATACCCGTACCTGAACCCCAGACCCGCCTCGACGGCGAACGTCTTGGACTGCTTCATGGCAAGCCCACCGCCATCGTGACCAGACTTTCGGGTGGCTACGAGCCGGATCCGGGGCCGACCCATTGCGCGCTGGCCGGTGCCACCCTGGCGCGGACCCACCTGGCAGGCAGCACGTTCAACATGCAGCAACCGAATCTGCGGGGGTTGAACTGGTGGCGCGAGACCATTCCCAAGGTATTGCCTTTTTTAGACGACAAGCAGGCTGCACTGATCCGTTGCGTGCTGGACGAGCAGATTGCATTCGCCGCGTCGGACACCTACAGTCAATTACCTTTTGGCCCGGCGCATTGCGACCTTTTTCGCGACAACGTGCTTTTTGACGGCACCTACGAAACGCCCCGCATGGGCGGTTTTATCGACTTTTACTTTGCGGGCTGCGACACCTGGCTGTTCGACGTGGCGGTAAGCGTCAACGACTGGTGCATAGACCGCAACAGCGGCGCACTGTTACCCGAAAAGCTGCAGGCCTGGCTGGACGCCTACGCCAAGGTACGCCCGTTTACCGAGACCGAGCGCCAGGCCTGGCCATTGGTTTTACAGGCGGCGGCCCTGCGCTTCTGGACCTCGCGCTTGTTTGACTACTTCTTACCCCGTCCGGCGCAAACACTAAAACCGCATGACCCGCGGCATTTCGAACGCATCTTGCGCGAACGCCGTTCGACGCCGGCGCCGTCTTTGCCCTAGCCTTTTAACAGCCACGACACCATGCAAGCTGCCACACTGCCGTTTCGTTCGGGTTGGACCTGGATACAAGAGGGAGCGCAGATATTCAAGCGCCAGCCTCTTGCCATGTTCTTCTGGGGCCTGGCGACCAGCCTCTTCATCACCATCGCTTCGGCCATACCCATACTCGGCCAAATGGCGCTGATCGCGGCAACGCCCACCCTTACCTTCATTACCTTGTGCGCCTGCCGAAACATCTCTGAAGGGCGCTGGATGCTGCCGGGCATGTGGCTGGCGCCTCTACGCGACAAAAACGTGCGGCGGCGCCTGTTCAGGCTGGGCTTGGCGTATCTGGCTTGCTGCATGGTTGCGGGCTTTGCCTCGACCCTGCCCTTTCTGGGCGAGCTTTCGGCCGCAGTAGGCGACGGCACCAACGTCGACCAGGCCGTCCTGCTCGACGCGATGGTGCGCCCCCTGATCACCTTCGCGACATTGTATGTATTGATCTCGGCCCTGTTCTGGCATGCCCCGGCGCTTACGGGCTGGCACGGCATCAAGCTGACACAAGCACTGTTCTATTCCATGGTGGCCTGCTGGCGCAACAAGTGGCCATTTCTGCTGTATGGCCTAAGTTGGGGTGCCATTTTTGTGGCGGTACAGTTCAGCGGCAGCATGCTGGGCACATTAGGCCTGCCGGTGGATGTAGTGCAGTTCGTGCTGATGCCCGTCAATATTATTGTGGCCGCCATTCTTTACTGCAGCTTCTACCCTACCTACATGAGCGTTTTCGGCAGCAATTACGCGCAGGCCGCCTAAACCCAGTCGTGCCATACAGGCTTCAGGCCTGAAGGCAGTGCGGGCAACGCCCCGAGATCAAGCTGGCTTTCGCCGGGCGCATGAAAATCCGACCCCCGCGAAGCCAGAAACCCATAGTGCTGAGCCACTTTGGCGTACTTGCGACATTGCTCGGGCTGGTGGCTGCCGGTAACCACCTCTATGCCTTCGCCACCCATCTGGCGAAAAGCGTCGAAAAAGGCATCGGCCTGGGTGGCGTCAAAAATATAGCGGCCGGGGTGGGCAATGACGGCACGCCCCCCCGCCGCCACAATCCACCCTACGGCTTCTTCAAGTCTTGACCAGTGCACCCGCACGTTTCCGGCGCGTTTGTCGCCCAAATAACGGTCGAACACCTCTTGCATGGTAGAGCAATAACCCTGCTCAACCAGGTAACGGGCAAAATGCGTGCGGCTGACCAATTGGGGGTTGGCCGCATGACGTAAAGCCCCTTCGTAACTGCCCTGGACCCCCATGGCCTCAAGCCTCTCGGCTAGCTTTCTGGCGCGACTGACCCGCTCATCGCGTATCGCTTGCAGACCTGTCTGCAGCGCTTCGTTCTCGGCGTCGACGTTGAGCCCCACGATATGCACCGTACGATTAGCCCAGGTAGACGAAATCTCTACACCCGGAATAAACGGCAAATCAATGGTACGACACACCTCGCGAGCCTCGGCCAAACCGGAGAGCTCGTCGTGGTCGGTAAGCGACCATAGTTGCACGCCATTTTGCCCGGCTCGTTGCGCAAGTTCAGCCGGGGTCAGCACCCCATCGGAAAGCAGGGAATGGCAATGCAGGTCGGCGTTGAGTAGATGAGAAGTGCGAGTCATTAAACCCATTGTAGCGACCGCAACCGGCTTGTCGGCGTCTTCACTAACAATGGCGTCAACCCACCCAGGCGCCGACTTAGTCAGAACCACATAAAAACTGCACGATGGGGCCGATCTGTTCGTCGGTCAGCAAAGTTGGGGCGTGGCCGACGCCCGAAAACTCAAGCAATTGGGCATGCTTGTTTCGCTTGATCATTTCATGAGCGGTTTCTTGGGTCAGCACATCTGATTCCCGGCCCCGCAGCACCTGCACAGGTGAATCGATGGAATCGTAAGCAGCCCACAGAAGAAGTTCGGCAGACTGCAGCGTTTGCGTGTCCTTCAGGCCCAGCGGCTGGGCCAGCCGCGTGTCATAGTGCTTGGCCCAACGGCCGTCGTCTTGTTGCAGGAAGACGTCGCGCGTAAGGCGCCGCCACTGAGCCAGAGAATGCGGCCCAAAACCGGCCGACACAGATTGTACGTAGGTCACCGCGTCGTCGAAGGTGTCGAAGAACACCTCCCGGCCCACATATTCGGCAATGCGCGTTAAACCTTGGGCGTTCAGGCGCGGGCCCACATCGTTAAGCACCATTTTTCCCAATCTCACGGCGCTCTGTGCCGGCAAGCCGTACCTGCCCCGCTGCGGCCTTCGCGCGGCCGAGGCCGCCAGCGCGCCGGCCAGACCCAGGCCCACAAGCCCCCCCATCGAGGTGCCCAGCCAGTCGACCTGTTGCACGTTCAACCGCGCAATCAATGTCAGCATGTCAGAAATATATTGCGGCACGGTGTAGAACGCAGGGTCAACCAGCCAGTCAGAGCGTCCTCGGCCAACCACATCGGGGCAGACCACCCGGTAACGGGCCGCAAGCCTTTGGGCCAGTTCGTCAAAATCGCGTCCGCAGCGAGTGAGGCCGTGTACGCAAACCAGCACCCTGTCGTTATGTGGATCGCCCCACTCCCAATAAACCATGCGGTGCACGCCGCCCGGGCTGGCACACACTACATATTCAAGTCGCGGTTCAATCATGACAAACCTAGGTTGAAGATTAGGGCTGTCGCTCCCCAGTAAGAACCGACAGAAAGTTCACAAAAATGGTAACCCTTTTGCTGGCCGAGTGCTCAGTTGAGTGCAACTTGCGTGCTGTCCGTGTCATTGGGCAAGTCGTGTGTTTCAGCGGTTCGTCCAATGCCTGCGCCGAACCTCACGGTGTGGTGTGGCCTCCAGCCCCACGGCACGCGACCGCAGCGAGATCGCCCCATGCAGATCCGTACGCCAGAAAATCGCGCCCGCCCTTTGCCAGCGCCGCTCCACCGTCGGATGCGGATGGCCATAGCGATTCCAACGGCCTACCTGTGCAATCACATGGGCAGGTTTGGTATGCCGCAGGAACTCATCGCCCGAAGAGCTGCGTGACCCATGATGAGCAGCGGTGACCACATCTATCGGCCCAAGCCCGCGCCGCACCAGCTCGTTTTCCTGGGCTGTGGCAATGTCTCCGGTAAGCAGCGCCGAGTGGTACCGGCCTTGTATGCGCAGCACGCAACTATTCGCGTTGCGCTGCTTTGACTGATTGTGCGAGCCTTGCGAGCTGAAGCCGTCCAATGGCCAGATGAACTCGAACGTGACCCCATCGACCTTCCACGCGACGCCGGCTTCGCAGCGCGACAATACCTGCGGCATGGGCGGTAGCTGGCTGGGTACGCCAAGCAGCGTGGCCTCGCGCCGCAGATACGCCAGCGCATCGAACGAGCTATACGACTGCCCCACCGGCCTGGCCTCCAGAATACTGCGCAACCCACCGGCATGATCAATGTCGGCATGAGACACAACCAACACATCAATATTCCTGGCTCCCAGCGCGCGCAACAGCGGCACGATGCTGCGCGAAGCCACATCCGAAGTCGGGCCATGCCGCACCCCCGTGTCGAATAGTAAGACGCGCGTGGATGTCATGACCAGTACCGCCGTGCCCTGGCCGACATCCACCGCCACCATATCCCAACCACCCTGCGGCGGTCGCTCTGGTCGCCATAACAATGCCGGCAACACCAGCAGCCACCCAGCGTTGCGCACGGGCAGGCCACGGGGCACCAGCGCCACGCCCATACCCGCCAGCGCCAGCAAGAGCGTCCACGCCGGCGCAGCGGCGGCATCCAGGCTGGCTGCGCTCTGCGACGCCAGCCAACGCGTGGGCCACATCATGAGTTCAAGCGTTTCATGAGTCAGCCCGGACAGCAGCCGCGCCAACCACTCCAGGCCCGACACCATGGAAACCGCCGCCAGGATCAGAGATAAGGGTGTCACCACCAGACTGATCACCGGAATGGCATAAGCGTTGGCGATGGGCGACACAACGGAAACCTCGTTGAACAGCATGGCCAGCACCGGCATCAAGCCGACCGTCACAATCAATTGCAGATAACAGGCCGCCTTCAACCCTGCTGCCAGCCGCCCATGCAGCGGCAAGGCCTGGCCCTGGACGGCGCTGCCCATCCATTTACCGCTAAGCAGCAGCACCGCCACCGCCCCAAAGGACAGCCAGAACCCGCTCGCCATCAAGGCCCATGGATCCAGAAGAACGACTGCGGCACCCGCCATCAGCAATATTCTCGATGGCCCCAAGGGCAAACGGCATAGATGCGCCCCGGCCGCCACGCACAGCATCAGGAAGGTGCGACGGGCCGGCACGCCCCAGCCCGCCAACAGGCAGTACAGCCAGGCGACCGCCAACGCAACAAGACAAGCAGCGACCTGCGCGGGAACCCGCTCGGCCAGCGGCCGGCCGCGCCAGGCCAGGCGTTTCCAGAGCCATAGAGTGAGCAAGCCGCCCATCGCGGCGATCATGGTGATGTGGCTGCCGCTGATGGATACCAAGTGGGTTATGGATGTGCGATTGAACACTGTCCAGTCCTCAGGCGGCACGCCGGCCTGGTCGCCGATTGCCAAAGCCAGCAGTACCGCCCCATAGCGCTTTCCCTCCAGGTAAGGCCTGGTGGCCTGACGAACCCGATGACGGGCGCGTTCGGCGACAATGGGCAGGCTCGCCCACGGTTGATCGTGCAAATAGCTGGGCGTGCCGCGCACACTGCCCACGGCGCGCGGCCCTTGCGCAAACACATGCCCCTCGTAGTCAAAGCCATGGGGGTTGCTGGCTCCGTGCGGCCGGCGAAGGTTCAGCGACATGCGCCACACCTGGCCCGGAACCAGCTCGGGAAAAGAGTCATCCTGCTTCGTGGGCAGGCCATAAGGCCCCGCATACGTGGCTGCCTGCCACGAAACCAGGATGTGGCGCGGAATGCCGGGCGGACGCGACTCCAGCACCTCGGCTTCAAATCGGCGGCTGCCAGGCTGTTCACGCGGCAAGGTGGCAATGCGCAACACAACGCGCGAAACCTTGTCCTCATCATGCTCGGACAGCGCATCTGCCAGGCGCTGCGCTGTTTGGAACGAGGTCAAGGCCATGCCCAACGCAAAAGCCCAAAGGGGCGCTAGCAGGCAAATGCTGCGCGGCGAGCAGAGTAAAGGTCTGTGGCGCCGGCCGGAGTTTCGTCCATGTCGAATCAAACCGGCCCGCACAAGCGGCATCGAGACGGATATTGCAAGCAGTATTGCGGCTGAAACAAACCATTCGACAGGCCGGGGCAAGCGCGGCATGACATGCACCATTGCTGCGCCTGCCAGACCGGCCAACAAACTTAAACGCCCCACCATGGGTTTCGTCCAAATGGGCCATGCTAGTTTGAACGCTGCCGCCTGGGGGGGCCGGCCGGACAATGCGGTCACATCGACTATTACTCAGGGCCGCCATCAGACACCGTGCCTCGAATCCTTCCGTTTGTTATTATTTCGCCCAAATTCGAGGAGAACCATTTTGAAAGTCATTATCGTTGGCGCAGGCATCGGCGGCCTGACCCTGGCACTGATGCTGCACAAACGAGGCATTGAATGCCAGGTTTTTGAAAGCGTGCGTGAGCTCAGGCCGCTGGGCGTGGGCATCAACCTGCTGCCTCATGCCGCCGGCGAACTGCAGCAGCTCGACATGCTCGAAACACTGCAAGCCAATTCCGTGGCAACTTCGGCCCTGCACTATTACAACCGCTTCGGGCAGAACATCTGGAAGGAGGCCCGGGGGCTGGACGCCGGTTACCCCGTACCCCAGCTCTCTATTCATCGCGGGCAGCTGCAGCTGCTTCTGGCCGACGCGGTACGTCAGCGGCTGGGTGCGGACGCAGTACGCACCGGCATGGCCTTTGAATCGCTCACGCAGGGGCCTGACGGCATAACCGCCCGATTCCGCGAGCGCGCGAATGCAGATGCCCCGCACGAACTGCGGTGCGATGTGCTGATCGGCGCCGATGGCATTCACTCGGCCGTGCGCAAGGGCTTTTACCCCGAACGCGACGAATTCCGTTTCTCGGGTCGGATCTTGTGGCGTGCGGTGACCTATACGCAGCCATTTCTCGATGGGCGCACCATGTTCATGGCAGGCCATCAAGACCAGAAGTTCGTTGCTTACCCTATTGTGGACACCGCTGCCCCGCAGGGCACGGTGGCCATCAACTGGATCGCCGAACTGAGCGTGCCGTCGGGCGGGCGCGATGACACGGACTGGAACCGGGTGGTGGACAAGGCCGCGTTTGCCGACAAGTTTCAAAGCTGGAAATGGCCCTGGATCGACATTCCGGCGCTGATCGACGGCGCGCAGGCCATTTATGAATTCCCGCTGGTCGACAAAGACCCACTGCCGCGCTGGACGCATGGCAACGCCACATTGCTTGGCGACGCTGCCCATCCGCTTTACCCGATCGGTTCGAACGGCTCGGCTCAGGCGATACTGGATGCGCGTTGCCTGGCCGACCGGCTTCAGGAGGTCACTCAAAACCGGCATCGCAATATTGAAGCCGCGCTTAAAGAATACGAGGCCCAGCGGCTGCCGGCCACCACCGGCATTATCTTGCGCAATCGGCTCAATGGTCCTGAACAGGTCATGCAGTTGGCGCATGAACGGGCCCCTGAAGGCTTTGCACATATCAACGATGTCATCCCCCAGGAAGAACTCGAGGACATTGCAATGCGCTACAAGCGCGTGGCAGGTTTTGACCCTTCTTCGCTGAAGCCTCGGGCTTGAGCGGTTAAGGTCTTAGGGGCGCAGACCGGCCTGCGCCCTTGCTCCCAGGCGCGGTAAGACCCGTAGAGTATTACTGCCGGTTTGAGCCTTGACCTGATCCGGTGTCAGGCCACGAAGCTCGGCCAACACCGCTGCCACGCCTGCGACACACGCTGGCTCGTTGCGGCTGCCGCTTTCAAGCCAGGCGGGCGGTATGTCGGGTGCGTCGGTTTCCAGCACGATAGCCTCAACCGGCAATTGTGTGGCCAGACGACGAATCTGCAACGCCCGCGGGAAGGTCATGGCGCCCCCAAAGCCCAGCACAAAGCCCTGGTCAATAAATTGCTGTGCCTGCTGAAAGCTGCCATTGAAGGCATGGGCGATGCCGCCAATGCGTGGCCTTCTACGCAACTGCTTGAGCAGCTCGTCTTGCGAGCGGCGCACATGCACGATAACCGGCAGGCCGAACTCAATCGCAAGGTCCAACTGGGCGGTGTAAAAATAGTTTTGTCGCTCGCGCATTTCGGGCGTTTTGAGCTCGGGAACAAAAAAATCCAGGCCGATCTCGCCTATGCCGACAAAGCGCGGGTCATCAAGCGACGCCTTGACCTGCTCGGCCAGGGCATTCAGGTCGTCGTTGACGGCAGTGGGCACGCAGATGGGGTGTATTCCCAGAGCATAAGCGCCCCCCGCAAACGTGTGGGCCAGGTCTTTTACTTTTTGGAAGTTGGCGCGAGCGACCGCCGGAATCACGATTGCATCCACACCGGCCTTGACCGCTCGTTCGATCACAACCTGTCGGTCGGGACTGAATTCGCGTGCATCAAGATGGCAGTGCGTGTCGATGAGCATAAGGCCTTGGTGGGGTCGTTTGGCTTATTAAGCCCGGCTCATTCACGAACGGGGGCCGCCTCGGTATCGACCAGCGAGCCGTCGTCCATGAACAACTGGCGGTCGGCCAGCATGGCCAGGGCCGGGTCATGAGTGACAATGGCAAATGCCGTACCCGACTCTTTGTTCATGCGCACCAGCAGTTCGAACATGGACTGGGCCGTATGCCGATCGAGATTGCCGGTGGGTTCGTCGGCCAACACGCAGGCGGGCCGTGTAACCAGGGCCCGCGCCAGGGCGACGCGCTGGCGTTCTCCGCCCGACAGCTGACCCGGATAATGCGCCATGCGGTGGCTTAACCCCACCTGTTCAAGCATGACCGCCGCCTGTTCACGAGCGGCTTCACGGCGTTCTCGACGCACGATCAGCGGCATGGCCACATTATCCAGCGCCGAGAACTCGGACAACAAATGATGAAACTGATACACAAAACCGAGGCTGCGGTTGCGCAACTGACTGCGACGCGCCTCAGACATGCCGTCGGACGAAATTCCGTCCACCCAGACCTTGCCTGAGCTGGGCTGGTCGAGCAGGCCCAGCAAATGCAGCATGGTGCTCTTACCCGAGCCCGAGGCGCCCACCACAGCCACCATTTCGCCCCGCGCAACGTGCAGGCTGACACCGCGCAGCACGTCCACCCGCTGGCCGCCTTCTTCGTAGTACTTGACCAGGTCGCGGGCGAGCAAAACGTGATCGCTGGAAACGGAAACGGTATCAGTCATGACGAAGCACCTGCGCAGGCTGCAGGCGCGACGCACGCCAGCTTGGGTAAATAGTGGCCAATAACGACAACACCAAAGAAGTAATGGTAACGATCAAGATATCGCTTGCCTGTGGGTTGGAGGGCAGCTCGCTGATGAAATAAATTTGCTGCGGCAAAAACTGTATGCCCAGTACGCGCTCGATAAAAGGCACGATGACATCAATGTTGTACGCCACCAGCATGCCCAGCCCTACCCCGGCCAAGGTGCCTATAACGCCGATCAAAGCGCCCTGAACCAGGAAAATACGGCCTATTTCGTGTGGCGTGGCGCCCAAGGTGCGAAGAATGGCAATGTCCGACTGCTTGTCTTTTACGGCCATCACCAAAGACGACAGCAGATTAAAGGCAGCCACAGCCACGATCAGCGCCAGAATCAGGAACATCATGCGCTTTTCAGTTTGAACGGCGGCAAACCAGGTTCGGTTGTTTTCGGTCCAGTCCCGTACGCGGGCGTAGGGCGGCACCATGCTGCGCAGCTCTTGAGCCACTTGGGGCGCACGTTGCATGTCGTCGATGCGCAACCGTACACCGCTGGTGCCGTTGTCGCGAAACACACGCGCGGCGTCCTGTTCATTCACAAAAGCCATCGAGGCGTCATATTCGTAATAGCCCGAAGAAAATATGCCCCGAACCGTGAACTGGCGCATGCGCGGCGTAAAGCCCGCCGGCGACACCGACCCCTGCGGCGCCAGCACCAGCAAGGTGTCGCCCGGGCGCACGCCCAGGGCATCAGCCAGATGCAGGCCCAGCACGATCGCGAACGAACCTGGCTCCAGCACATTCAGATCGGCATCGGTCATTTGTTCGGCAATCTCCGACACGCGGGTTTCGTGCTGCGGGTCTATGCCGCGCAGTTGCACCCCGCTAAGTTGCTGCCCCCGCACCAGCATGGCCTGTGCCCCGACAAAAGGAGCCGCCGCCTTTACCGCCGGGTGGCGTTGCGCCTGTCCGGCAAGGTCTTCCCAGTGCTCAAGCACCTGCAAGGGCGGCGCGCCGGGCACAAACAGCTCGATATGCGGCAACACCGACAACATACGGTCGCGCACTTGTGTCTGGAAACCGTTCATGACCGACAGCACGATGATCAGGGCGGCAACGCCCAGGGCAATGCCGGCCATCGACGTACCTGCAATGAACGAAACGAAACGATCGCGCCGACCGCCGCGCCGAGCCCCACGGGCCACACCGGCGTAACGTGCACCTATCCAAAATTCATAAGACATTATTGCAAGCCACCATTCCCGTTCTGGGTATAAACACTACAATTCACGCATGCACATAGTACTTCCTGGCGCCCTGCCCGACACCGAGGCCGCGCGCGCCCTTGTCAGCCACCTTCCCCAAGCTGCGCCCACATTCGTGACCTGGCTCTCGAGGGCGCGAGCCACGCTACAAGCGATCGACTCCACTGTCTCGGGCTGTACCGCCTACGAGCAATGGCAGCTGGAACGGGCTGGATTCCGCCCCGAACCACAACAAAATCTGGCTGCAGGGCTGGGCCCTTTATGGGCGATCACAAGCAAACCCGCTGCAGACAGGCCCATATGGTTGGCCGAACTGGTTCACATGGCCCCCACGCAAACCAGCACGGCCATGCTGGTCGCCCAAGATCTTCACATTACGCCAGAGCAGAGTTTAGCCTTGTTCGAATCGGCGCAAACGCTGTTTGAGGGAACCGGATTCCATCTTCATGCCAACGACGAGCACCGCTGGCGGGTCGAAATGACCGATGAATGCCGATTTTTGTGTGCCAGCCCTGCCCTGGTGGCGTCCACCGCGGTCAACGACTGGTGGCTGAAGCAGGCACCCGCACGCCCGTGGCGGCGACTTCTGAACGAATTGCAAATGCTGTGGTTCGACCATCCGGTCAACCTTGCACGACAGGGGCAAGGCTTGCCCCCCATCAACGGCATATGGCTGTTCGGCGGGGCTAGACCCGAGCAATTGAAGGCGGCCTCGCCTGCCGTCGAAACGCGCGTATACGAAACACTGCACCCGCCGTTCATGGCTCAGGACTGGGCCGGCTGGCTGGGCGCGCTCGCCGAGCTGGAAGCGCAGGTGTTTGCGCCACTTGCTCTGCAAGACATACAGCCCACATTGGTGCTGACCGGCCGTGCGCACCTGGTCAGTCTTGAACCCAAAGCAATGGCCCGCTGGACACAATGGCTGCCCGGCAGCCGAACCGATTGGAGTAAATGGTGGTCGTACCGAAATTAAGCATCCGCCCCGGCAACCCGCTTGCCGCCCAGGTACTGGAGGCAGCGGGCATTCATCCCTTGTTATGCCGCCTTTGGGCGGCCCGGGGCGTGACGGCACCCGATGAGACCGTACTTAAATGGAACGCCCTGATCCCCCCGGCTCAACTGACTCACGTTGACGCCGCAGCAGCCGTATTGGCGGACGCCATTCAGGCCGGACAAAAACTATTGATCGTCGCCGACTACGATTGCGACGGCGCCACGGCCTGCGCGGTGGGCCTGCGTGCCTTGCGCGCAATGGGTGCAAAAGCAGAGTTTCTGGTACCCAACCGCTTTGAAACCGGTTATGGTCTTTCGCCCGAGGTGGTGCAGTTGGCCCTGGAACACCCTGCCGGCAAGCCCGATATGCTCATCACCGTCGACAACGGCATTGCCAGCGTCGACGGCGTCGAAGCTGCCAATCAGGCGGGCATGCAGGTGGTCATTACCGATCACCACCTGCCCGGGCCGACGTTGCCCGCTGCGAGGGCCATCGTCAACCCCAACCAGCCTAATTGTGGCTTTCCCTCAAAGAACCTGGCGGGCGTGGGCGTTATTTTTTACTTGATGTTGGCATTGCGCGCAGAACTACGGCGCCGGGGCGTTTATGCGCCCGACGGCGGGCCGCGACTGGACCAACTGGCCGATCTCGTGGCCCTGGGCACCGTGGCCGACGTTGTCAAGCTGGACAGCAACAATCGACTGCTTGTTACTCAAGGTCTGCAAAAAATCCGCAGCGGGCGCATGCAGGCCGGCTTACGCGCCCTGTTTGCCGTGGCCGGGCGCGAGCCCCGCCAGGCCTCCACCTTTGATCTGGGCTTCGCATTGGGGCCGCGCATCAACGCGGCCGGCCGCCTGGCCGACATGAGTCTGGGCATCGAGTGCCTGACCACCGACGACGAAGGCCATTCGCTGAAACTGGCCCGCGAGCTGGATGAAATGAATCAGCAACGGCGCAGCATTGAATCGACCATGCGCGAAGAGGCAATGCAGGCCGTAGCGCAGGGCCAACCCACTATCGGCGCCAGCGTGTGCGTGTATCACCCCGACTGGCATCAGGGGGTGGTAGGCCTGGTGGCGTCGCGCCTGAAAGAAACCTATTGGCGCCCCACCCTGGCCTTTGCCCGTTCCGGCCCCGGCGAACTTCGGGGCTCGGGGCGCTCGATTCCCGATGTGCATTTGCGCGACGCGCTCGACCTGGTGTCAAAGCAACATCCTGGTGCAATACTTAAGTTCGGCGGTCACGCAATGGCTGCGGGCCTGACCCTGCGCGAAGACGCCTACACCGCCTTCTTGCAAAGTTTCGACCAGGCCGTACGCCAACTTGCCGGCCGCGACAGCTTCGATCCCATTATCGAAACCGACGGTTCACTTGAAACCGGCTATGCCAACGCGCAGGTGGCCGGCATGCTTAACGAGCAAGTCTGGGGCGCGGGGTTTCCCCCGCCGGTATTTCGCGATGTGTTCCAGGTTCGCCAGCAACGACTGCTGAAAGAAAAACACCTCAAGCTCAGCCTCGAACGCGGCCACCAGCGTTTTGATGCGATCTGGTTCAATCACAGCGAACTGCTGCCAGAGTACGTTGATGTGGCCTACCGACTTGAACAAAACGTCTGGAACGGCATGATCAGCGCCCAGCTTATTGTCGAGCACGCCGCCCCGGCCTGAGTCTTGCTTCCCTGGGTGCACGCAAAGCCAATTTGCAGGCCGGCGCGAATTGCTTCTATAGTTACTCAACTGCCGTTCACGGGGAACAAAACATGACCTATCGCAAATCGCCCGGCCTAATGTGGATGGAGGCAATGAGCATGCTGGATCAGGCCGACCGCCTGCATCGCCAGTTTTTTCAGCTCAGTCGCAGCAAAGCGCACGGCCCCATCTGGGAACCCCCTGCCGACATCTTCGAAACCGCCGACCATATTTCCGTGCTGGTTGCGCTGCCGGGCGTTACCTCGGATCGCCTTGAGGTCATGATCGACAGCGGCACACTGGTGGTCATTGGCGCCCGCCCCATGCCTGTCCCGGCAGCGGCTCATATACGCCGTATTGAAATCCCTTACGGTCGATTCGAGCGCCGCATCGAGCTACCTCCCGGGCAATTCGAGATCCAGGAATCATCGCTCGCCAACGGTTGCCTGGTGCTTACTTTGCGCAAGCTATAGCCACTCGAAGGGGATTCCCATGGATAAGAACACACCCGACCAGCCTGTTCGCGGCGTCTCCGCCGAAGCACAAGAACCCGATGCCGACACCCAGGTGTCGCTTGATCTTCCAGACGACGCACTTATCATCATTCCCGTGCGCAACCTCGTGCTGTTCCCGCAAATGGTGGTGCCTGTCGGCATCGGCCGCGAAAGCTCCATCAAGGCCGCCCAGGACGCCGCTCGCGCCGGTCGCCAGGTTGGCATCGTGCTTCAACGCGACGCCGAAACCGAGGAACCGCTCGGCATCGACCTGCACCGGGTTGGAACCCTGGCCAGCATATTGCGCTATGTCACGACACCTGATGGCTCCCACCATCTGATTTGCCAGGGCGAGCAACGCTTTGTCGTCAAAGAATACCTGCCCGACCACCCCTATCTGGTGGCGCGGGTGCAGCTCTTCGAGGAACCCGAACAGACTTCCTCCGAAATCGAGGCGCGCATGCTTCAACTTAAAACGCGCACCTCTGAAATTCTTCGCCTGCTGCCCCAAGCGCCCGCCGAACTGGCCAACACGGCGGCGGCCATTAACTCGCCGGCTGTGCTGGCCGACTTTGTCTCGGGTCTGATGGATATCAAACCCTCCGAGAAACAAGACATCCTCGAAACCTTCGACCTGCTTCCGCGCCTGGACAAGGTGTTGGGATTTCTGGTTCATTTTGCCGAGGTGCTGCGCATCAGTCGCGACATCGACCAGCAAACCAAAGAACGCTTCGAAGACCGTCAGCGCGAGGTGCTGCTGCGCGAACAGCTTAAAACCATTCAGAATGAGTTGGGCGAAGCCGAGGGTAATGCAGCCGAAATCGCCGAGATCGAAGCGGCCATCGTCAAGGCCGAAATGCCCGAAGAGGTGGAAAAGACCGCGCGTAAAGAACTGCGTCGTCTGCAGAACATGCCCGACGCCTCGGCCGAATATTCCTCCTTGCGGACTTATCTGGACTGGCTCACCGAATTGCCCTGGAACGTGGAAACCGAAGAGCGCATCGACATTGCACAGGCACGCGAGATTCTCGACGCCGACCATTACGGTCTTGAAAAGATCAAGCGGCGCATTCTTGAATACTTGGCGGTGCGCAAGCTCAACCCCCACGGCCGCAGTCCCATCCTGTGCTTTGTGGGGCCTCCGGGTGTGGGCAAGACCTCGCTGGGCCAGAGCGTTGCCAAGGCAACGGGGCGAAAGTTCACACGTCTGGGGCTGGGCGGGGTGCACGACGAAGCCGAAATCCGCGGCCACCGCCGCACCTACATCGGCGCCCTGCCGGGAAACATCATTCAGGCAGTGCACAAGGCCGGCGCGCGCAACTGCGTGATGATGCTCGACGAAGTCGACAAGCTCGGCCGCGGCAGCGCACAGGGCGACCCGGCCGCTGCACTGCTCGAGGTGCTTGACCCAGAGCAAAACGCGGCGTTTCGCGACAACTATCTGGCCGTTCCGTTCGACCTGTCGAAAGTATTGTTCATCACCACGGCCAACGTGCTTGACACCATTCCCGGCCCGCTGCGCGACCGCATGGAAATCATCCAGCTACTGGGCTATACCGAAACCGAGAAAATGCAGATCGCCCAGCGCTACCTGGTTCAGCGCCAGCTCGAAGCCAACGGCCTTACCAAGGAGCAATGCGAGCTGACCGACGAAGCGCTGCGCGCTATCATCCACTCGTACACGCGTGAAGCGGGCGTACGCAATCTTGAACGCGAAATCGGCAGCGTGTTTCGCCACGTGGCCATGCAGGTGGCCGAAGGCAAGGTGCAGCACGTACGGGTCGAGCAAGGCGACCTGCATGCCATTCTTGGCCCTGAAAAGCACGAAAGCGAATTGGCCATGCGCACCAGCCTGGCTGGTGTCGCCACCGGCCTTGCCTGGACTCCTGTAGGCGGCGACATTCTCTTCATTGAAGCCAGCCGCTCACCCGGTAGCGGCCGTCTGATCCTCACAGGTCAACTTGGCGATGTCATGAAAGAAAGCGCTCAGGCGGCCCTGACCCTGCTTAAATCAAAGGCGGCCAAGCTCCAGATCTCCTCCGAGCTCTTCGACAAGCACGACATCCACGTACACGTCCCGGCAGGCGCCATTCCCAAAGACGGGCCCAGTGCTGGGGTGGCAATGTTCGTCGCCCTGGCGTCGCTGCTCACCGACCGTCCGGTGCGCTACGACCATGCCATGACCGGCGAAATCAGCTTGCGCGGGCTGGTGTTGCCTGTGGGAGGTATCAAAGAGAAAGTGCTGGCCGCGTTGCAAGCAGGCATCCGCACGGTGCTCTTGCCGGCTCGAAACGAAAAGGACCTGGAAGACATTTCCGAAGAAGCCCGCACGCAATTGCGGTTTGTGTTCCTGGAGAACGTCGAACAGGCGCTGGATGTTGTGCTGGAAGAAGCAGCTGTTCAGGCGGAGGGTTGACGTTACCCAGTCCGGTTACGTTGCTTGATTGGTCGGTCTTGGCTCTTCTGCAGCGCAAGAATTTGGCCCGGGTGCTTACACCGTTCACTTGCATTTGTTAGAGTTTGGCCCGGGTGCTTAAGCCGCTGTCAGCGCGGTGGGGTATTGATTGGGCGGAGCTCTGCGGTCCGGCTTCGCCAGACTACCCGCGTTTTCAGCCTTTGCGCGGGCGTCGGCAGAACTCGCCCTTTAGCCGCTGCGCGGCTACGGAGCTCGGACAGGCTGCCGCCGCCCCCCCCCGCACAAAGGCTGAAAACGCGGCGTGAGCAACGCCCAATCAATACCCCACCGCGCCGACAGCTCATGTATGGGTGTGGCGAAATCAGACTCCCCCCACACGACATCGGAGTTCCTGTGATGTGGGGGTGTCTATTTTCGGGCGTTGGCGCGAGAGCCAGGCGCACGCGAAGGGAGCCCGAAGGGGCGGACGAGCGGGACAGGCGGGCCGAAGGCCGAGTGCCTCCGCCCGAAAATAGACACCCCCACAGCGCAGGAACGGCTTAAAAACCAGCAGCCTCACCCATGAAGCATGTTCAAATCAAAAGAACCTACAACGCTGCATGCGAAGTAACGCAATTCGAAAGAATAAGTTATACCTAACACGAAGCAAGAACGATTCAAGGCAGCTTCCCAGACTCCCGCTTAGCCGCGATCAGATCCAGCAGCAATCTATCCCGCTCCGGCACAAACTTCGCCTCGTCATTGCCGGCCAGCACCTCGCGAACCTGCTCGGCCACCTTGCGCTTAAGCTCAGGCGTCATGGAAGGCGACCCCAGGTCCTTCCACCAGTCTTCAATCGGCCCGCCCAAATGATCAAGCAAGTGCTCGATACCGCCCTGCCCGCCCGACAAATGCAGATTCATGAAAGGCCCCAGAAGCGCCCAGCGCAGACCCGGCCCGTGAGCAATGGCCACATCGATATCGTGTACCGTTGCCACACCCTGGTCGACCAGATTGAACGCCTCTCGCCACAAAGCCGCCTGAAGCCGGTTGGCGATATGCCCCTTGACCTCTTTACGCGGATGAATCGGACGTTTGCCGATGGATGCATAAAAATCCATCGTGAACTTCAGCACCTCTTCGGACGTTTGCTCACCGCCAATGACTTCGACCAAAGGAACAAGATGCGGCGGATTGAACGGATGTCCCAGCACCACCCGCTGCGGATGGCGGCACGCGGACTGAACCTTGCTGATCAGCAGGCCCGACGAGCTCGATGCGAGAACAATGTTGGGTGCCAGCGCGGCGTCCATGCGCTGGAACAGTTCGATCTTAAGCGCCTCGTTCTCGGGCCCGTTTTCTTGCACGAAATCCGCCTCTTTCAGCGCATCTTCCAACTCGGCAAAAAAACGCAGGCGGTCTTGAGAGGCACCCGGGCGCAAGCCCATGTGCTCCATGCTTGGCCACAGCCGCGCCACCGTTTCCCGCAGGCGCTGCTCGGCGCCAGGCGAAGGGTCAGTGGCGTCGACATCGAGACCTTGCGCCAAAAAATAGGCAGTCCAACTGGCGCCGATTACGCCGGTACCCACTACCGCTACGCGTTGTACTTCTTGCTGCATGCTTTACTCCTGTTTGGGCGTCGCAACGCCGAGCCTGCGACCTCAGGCGCAAAGCGCCTGAATCTGTCCTGGCAGTCTGAAAGATTGTTGTTGAACAAGCCTGCCGAGCTCGTCGACCAGTTCGTTTACACCGCGATGCGTGGTGTCGATGCCGGCCTGGGCCAGTCCATAGAGCTTGCGCCGCGCTTCGAGGGCACCAACGATATTGGCCATGGCTTCTTCTTGCAGCTCGGGGGTGGCGATGCGGGCATCGTGCTGCGCCATGACTCGCCGAAAATGCTCTTGTGGTTCGGCGTGCAGCCAAACACAAAAAAACGAGTGCAACAACAGCTCGTAGGTGGCCGGCTCAACCACGATTCCGCCGCCCGTTGCCAAAACCACTTCTGGATACCGGGCAATGATGCGATCAAGACAGCGCTTTTCAAGCTGACGAAAACCCGCCTGGCCATAGATGGAAAAAATCAGGTCCAGCGCCACGCCGGCTTCTTTCTCAACTTCGTGGTTCAGCTCGACAAACGGCAAGCGCAGGCGCTGTGCGAGCAGCGGCCCCAACGTAGATTTGCCTGCACCGCGCAAGCCGACCAAGGCAATACGCCGCGGTGCGCGTTGCTCGGTGCCCGTTGCATCCGATTCCAGCAACGACTTGCGGATTTCGCGCAGGCGGCCGGGCGTCTGGCGTTTTAAAAGCTCGACGATCAGGGCGTAGTCAGCCCCGTAGCGGTCATCGTCGGCCAGCATGCTTTCGGCCGACAAATGCAATGCCCCGGCCAGCTTGCTAAGCACGGCCAGCGAGATATTGCCGTCGCCCCGCTCTACCCTGGACAAATACGGCAAAGATACACCCGCCTCGCGCGCAAGCTGCTTCATAGACATGGCGCGCGCCGCGCGCGCGGCGCGAATGCGTTGCGCTACGCGTTGTTGTAGATCGTCGGGCGCCTCGATGGCAAGCCGCTCGTCGTGACTCATGATTTACAGCCGAATGATCCGCGGATCGCTATCGGTGCCGTAGAGCTTCTCGACCAACTCGACGCGAGCCTTTAGCACGGCGGATTGATTGATATAACCCTTATCGGTGATTTCGCCGGCATCAACCGAAGGCGGCGTGTTCAGAAGCACGGCCCTGTCGGCAAAGGTGGAGCTGCCCGTACCGGCCGCGCGCAAGGCCTTCAGGCCCTTGACGATATGTTCGACCACGGCTGGGTGCGTGGTGACCTGCTCGAGCGGTGCGTCGTCTGGCAAGCCGGCCAGCTTGCGGCAGGCGGCGACGTTTGGAAAAATAAGAAAACCGACCGAATCGCGGTCGTGGCCGGTAACCACAATATCCTGTACGGCGGGCGCCAGCACTTCAATGCCCTTGACTCGCAATGCGCCCACGCTTACCCAGGTGGCAGTAGTCAGTTTGAAGTCTTCGGAAACCCGCCCGTCGAACATCAGGCCGGCCGAAGGGTTGGCCGGGTCGGCAAACTTGGCTGCATCGCCAATACGGTAAAAGCCTTCTTCGTCGAACGCCTTCACGGTTTCTTCGGCTTGCTTGAAATACCCCGGCGTAATGTTGGGCCCCTTGACCCGAACCTCGAGCTTGTCGCCGCTTGGTACCAGCTTGATCGACACGCCGGGCACCGGTAGACCAATAACGCCTGAGCGGTCGGCCTGATAATGGCAATCGGTGGCCAGGGGCGACGTTTCAGTAGAGCCCCAGGCGGTAACCATGGGCACCGCATAACCCA
Organism: Pusillimonas sp.; assembly: GCF_035515275.1. Taxonomy (GTDB): domain Bacteria; phylum Pseudomonadota; class Gammaproteobacteria; order Burkholderiales; family Burkholderiaceae_B; genus Pusillimonas. The sequence goes on along the minus strand of NZ_DATJBQ010000061.1, from coordinate 22,195 downwards.
GCTCTTGCTTTGAGAGCTCGATCAGGCCGTCCCACAAATGCTGGGGCAAGGCTGCCGCCGCATAAAAAATAACCTGCAGGTTCGAGAAGAACTTGCGGCGCAGCTCGGCGTCGCTCCGCAACGCCGGCAACAGCATGTCAAAGGCGCGAGGCACGTTCAGATAAAGAGTGGGCGCCACGTCACGCAGATTTTGCACCGATTGATCAAACATGCCGGGCAGCGGCTTGCCGCTATCGAGGTAAAGCGTGCCGCCGTTAACCAGAATGATGTTGAAGTTATGATTGCCGCCAAAGGTGTGGTTCCAGGGAAGCCAGTCGAGCAGCACGGGCGGGTGTTCGCGCAAGAACGGCCAAAGTTGCAGTTTGGCCTGTTGGCTGGCGCACATCATGCGCTGTGTATTGATGACACCCTTGGGGTAACCGGTCGACCCTGACGTAAACAGGATTTTGGCGATGGTGTCGGGCCCTACCTGCTCGAATGCCGCTTGTACGGCTGCATCGTCGCCACCGGCCAGCAGCTCGGAAAAGCGCAAGGCGTCGGCAGGGTTTGGGTCGGTATCTGAGACGATGAAGCGAGCCGTGTGCAGCCCTTCTATAGACTTGATCGCCGGCAGATAACGTTCGGATCCGCCGACGTAGATGAACTCGGGCTCGAGCCGCTGGATCAGGTTCTTGAGCTTGGCGTGATCTTTGGAAACCAGGGAATACGCCGGCGATATCGCCGTATACGGAATACCCACATGCATGCATGCCAACATGATCAAGCCGTGTTCGACTCCGTTGTCCGTCATGACACAGACCGGGTGATCGGGGCGTTTGTGATGCCGCAGCAACCAACCGGCGATCTGCCTGACTTTGGTCAGTGCCTGGCCGTAAGTGACGCCCTGCCATTGGCCGTCGGGGCCGCGCTCGAGCAAAAAACTGGCATTGGGCGTTTCGCGGCCCCAGTGCTCAAGGAACTCGCCGATGCAGCGTGCGTAAGGCTCCAGCGGCATGGGGTTTTCGAGCACCATGGCGCCGTCGGTGCGGATTTCTACCTTGACGGCCGGTTCGGCAAACAAACGAGCGCCTGTGATCTCGGGCATATTCACTGCTGTCTCCATCTAATGTGTGCGAGCCGCACATGCGTGACGCGACGGTATCGCAGCGGGACCTTCCCGCCTTAGTTGGAAATACTATAAGCAATTAATTTTGCCGAGACAATTTATAGTTAACCCCTAGTTGGCCCCTGCTCAGCCCGAAACAAGCCCGCCAATTTGCCTGGCACAATGGATGGAATCAGCGCAGCAGCCAGGTGGCGGCCCGCGACAAGGGCCCTTCGATGACCTGATTGACGCGAGGCGGCAAGCCAAGCGGGCGCAAGACCATCTTGGCCGCCATGTTCACCGGGTAATGTCGCTTAACCGCCTGCCCCAGCCCGCTGACCACCGCCTGGAATGCCTGTTTGTCGGCTTGACGGTCGGCGCCGGGGTGCTTGTGGGCGTAGACATGCCAAAGGGCGACATCGGCATCCGAGTTGCGGGCTTCGACCACACGGCGCCTGATTGCGCCCAGCACACGCCAGCGACTGGGGGTCTCGCTTTGGTGATACAGCTTGAAGTACTGATAAAAATGTTTGTAATGGCCGACTTCTTCGGCGCGAATGCGGGCTGCTATGCCCGACAGCACCGGCTCGGAAGAATGCCGGCTAAGCGCGGTATAAAACGTAGCGGTACCCGTTTCGACAACGCAACGAGCCACCATTTCCAGCCCCTTGCTTGGCTCGAATTCGTCGATGGTGCACATGGCCGAGTACTCGTTGAAGAAATCATCGTAGGCCGCCTGCCAGTTGAATTCGGGCCAGACATGCTGCACGTAGTCGCGCAACGCATATCCGTGACGCATTTCTTCGTGTTGCCAGTGCTGTTGCAGCCATTGCACCACCTGATCGTCGCCTTCGAAGTGCTGGATCAGGTTGCTGGTGTAAAGGTCAGAGGCAATTTCAACGAAAGATGCCGCGGTGACCAGGTAAAACAAATCTTCGCGGTCACGAACCTGGTTTACGTCGATCTGTTCGAATGGAATTTGATCCAGCCCCCATTCAGGAGCAGTTACGGTGGACTCTTGCATCATTGAAGCTCTGGATTGAGTGGGTTGCCATTTAGCCATAAAAGCAGCGCTTGCTTGCGGGTCAACAACTAGATCAATACCGGCAAGAGTAACGCCGACCGCCTCTACATGATTGTCAACATGTAAAGGCGCTATGGTATAGGATAAGACCATTACACGCTGGCTGGCCAATCCATCCCACCGGAGTCTTGTCATGGCTGAATCGTTCCCTGGTTTCAACGCACCCACCGCCGGGTTTGACCAACCCCTTGAAATGCTCTCGGGTTGTCACGACAAGCTTCGCCAGCGCTGTGAAACCCTGGGCCGCTTGCCCCGGCATATCGCCCAATACGGCGCCGACGAACAGGCTCGCGGCGCCGCCCAGAACATACTGCGCTACTTCGACGGCCCTGCGCTGCATCACCATGCCGACGAAGAAAACGACCTGTTTCCAGCGCTGCTTGAATCGGTGGCCGGCTCGGATGCCGTTTGCCTGAACGAGCTCTTCGAACGGCTAAGTGCCGAGCATCGCAGCCTCGAGAACCATTGGCAACGGTTGCGGCCGCTACTGCGGGAGATTTCCCAGGGCCAACCGGCCGATCTGCCCATCACGCTGGTGCAAGCGTTTATAAACGGCTACGCAGCGCACCTGCATTGCGAAGACAACGAACTGCTTCCCACTGCCCGACGCATGCTTGGCAACGCTGCGCTAGCGCACATCGGAGCCGCCATGCACCAGCGCAGAAACCCCTAAAAACATGTTTAGCCCACCGCTCAAATCTTAATCCTTGACCTGCTGCGCCGACTGAATTACAATTTTTAGTTGAATAAACGCCTGTTTAAATATAAACAAGTTATATAGCGGCAAGTTATAAGGGCTATGCGGGCTTAGTTTTGCCCGGTACTTCTCAAACCGAACCTGAATACGTTCGGCATTATCTCCACACAGAACCCGTCAATAGGTTCCTGCCGCGAAATACCGCTAGGCCATCGCCGGGCGGTTCTCGGGCGCAGTTCTTACCCGCAAGAAGCGGCCTTGGTGTATGCCACGCCAATATTCCGCATTGTTTTAATCCATTTCCGCCACACGCGGCCACTGCAACATGGCAGCCTGCACCACCCGTGTGGGCGCGCTTGTGTTACCTACAGGAGAATCAAATATGGCAAAAGAAGAACTACTTGAAATGAGCGGCGCAGTCACTGAAGTGCTTCCCGATTCGCGCTTTCGTGTCGTGCTCGACAACGGCCACCCTGTCATTGCCTACACCGGCGGCAAAATGCGCAAGCACCATATCCGCATTCTGGCCGGCGATAAAGTCACCCTCGAAATGTCTCCGTACGACCTAAGCAAAGGTCGGATCACCTTCCGCCATTTGCCCAACCGCCCCGCGTACACCCCCGCACGCAAGCGTCACTAAAACGTCAGTCCGGCTGGTTTGCCGGCGTGGCAAAGCGTTCGAGCGCTCCGCCATGCTCGGCGATGTCGGCCCAGTTATCCGCTTCAAAATCAATGACCGCCAGCGAGCCCGGCGGAAAGTCGTTGCTGAGCCTTGCAAAAGCATTACGATCGGCCCGGCCGATAAGTTGCAGGGCAAGGCGATGCATGCCGGGGTTGTGGCCCACGACGATCACGCTTTCGTGCTGAGCAGCCGTGGCGCGAATCGCGGTCAGAATATCCTGCGGGCTAGACTCATAAATACGTTTCTCGTAAAGGGCCGGCACCAGCTTGGGCAGCGCTTTTTGCGCCAGTTCCCAGGTGCTGCGAGTACGAATCGAGGTCGACACCACCGCCATGTGGGGCAGCAACCCCGCTTGGGCCATATATGCGCCCATGGCAGTTGCATCGTCTCGCCCCCGATCGCTAAGCGGGCGCTCGTGATCTGGGACCCCCGCAGGTCGATCAGCTTCCGCATGCCGCAAAAGAAAAAGACGACGGCTCGGTGCGGACATGGGTTTTCCTTTGGCAAAAGCCATTACCCTACCTCAGGCTCAAGGTTGCGGCAAGACAGCACTCGATAACGGGGCACGGCATCGCCACCCACCGATTCGGCCAAGGCAAAACGCGTGGCTCGCCAAATAATAGGTTCAAACGACGCCTGGGGCATGGGCGTCTTGCGCGCCAGCGTAACATGCGGCACAAACCCGCCTTCGCGCCGAAAGTTCAAGGGGCGTAATGCAGCCATGTCGAGCAGTCGGTTACGCAGCTCGGGCAGGCTGGCCGGAACCTGACTGGTACCGGCCCACACCACCTTTTGGCGCTCGAACTGCCCATACTTATCCAGGGTCAGATCGATGGCACTGAACTGGATTTCGTCAACAACGCTTAGCAAAGCCGGCAAGGAAGCAGTAGGCTGCACTCCCAAAAACGCCAGGGTCAGGTGAAGATCGCGTGCGTGGCTTTTGCGCCCGCCTTCAAGCGGTGCCTGAAGGTGAACAAGCTGCCGGGCCACGTTGTCGTCGGGCCATAAAGCGAAGAAAAGACGTCCGGTGGTAGGCATACGTGCAACGAAGGGGTCAGTGGCAATCGGGCACAGTCTGATCCAGATAAACCTCGAACGCAATATCGCGGGCCATATCCGCCACCAGTTTGTTCAGGTAGTTTTCCTTTTTCCATTGGTCCGCGGCCTGCTGCACAGCTGCCACCAGAGCCTGATTATCGGCTGGAATCATCAAATATTGTTGGGTCGTTTCATTCAGAACAAGCCTGGCCGAAAACTTCTGCCATTCCGGGAAACGCAGCAGCGCGTTGAGCATCGTGTCGTCGTGTACTGCCGCATCGCACTCGCCGATCCGCAGGGCAAGCAAAGAATCGGCCGGCGCCCGGTAAACCCGCTCGACTGCACCGTAACGCTGCGCAATGCGGCCCCTATAACGTCCATCTTCTGAAAAACAAACAGTTCGACCTTTGAGCCCGCTCCAGCTTTTAATATCAGTATCGGTACGCATAACGGCCATCGGCCGCGTTTCGTGCCCTGTGGCGATGGCCGTCCACCCGTCATCCGCTGCCTGTACCTGGTCGCTTGCGAGCTCGGCCACAGCAATGTCGACCAGGCCGGGCGGCACCGAAGCCGATGTGGCATTTGATTGAATCAATCTCGGTACGCGGCCCAGCGTTTTGCCCAGGTCGGTAATCAGTAAGGACGTTGTTCGCTCTGGCGTACGCACCTTGGCCCCGCCAACAAACGGGGGCGGCACGTATGCGACGCCCACCCTAAGCAGCGCGTTGGTATCGACGCTCGCCGGCTGAGACTGCGCCGTAAGTGCCTGCTGCGAAAACCCCAATACCAAAGCTAGTATCGCGGCAGCGATTCGAGTGTGCAGTGCTTGTGCCCTAGACATATTGGTAACGCAACAGCTTGCGCTTCAGATTCTCCAGCAACACTTGGTCGATAAGGGTTGCCAGAATGGCAATGGTAAGAATATTGGCCATGACGCCCGTCATGTCGGCGGTTTCACCCGCGTAGGCCAGCGAACGACCTAGCCCCTGGCCGAACCCGATCAACATTTCGGCCGAGATCAGTGCTCGCCAGGCATTGCCAAACGCCAACTGTGCACCGGTAATCAGTTCGGGCATCACTGCGGGCAAATAAACGCGCTTGATCATGCCCCAACGCGAAGCACCCATGACACGAGCGGCCGACACATGCACCTTGAGCACGCTTTCGGTGGCGTTCATGACCGACAGTGCAGCCGGGAAAAAAGCCGCCAAGGCAATGACCACAATGATGGGCACATTTCCGAAACCCATCAGAATCAGAAACAGGGGCACCCACGCGATAGAGGGTATGGACTGCAAGATGATAATGGCCGATTTGAGGACTTCCCGAAAGAAGTACAGCACACCACCCAGTAAACCGAGCCCGACCCCGAACAGCAGCGCAAAGCCGTAGCCCAGACCCAAGCGGGTCAGACTGCCCGACAGCACCTGGCGAAACTCGCCTGTTTGAATGTCGGCCCATAAACGGGCCATCACGGTGGGTACACCCGGCATAAGAAAATCGGGCAGCATCCAGGCGGCGGTTTGCCAGATCAGCAAAATGAAGGCGATGGCCACCGTCATGGCGGCGGCTTTTTGAACAGAAGAAAGATGTAAACGTGAGCTCATGGAATGCTTCAAAGCAGGATGGCCGGCGATGACCGGCCACCTGAGGTTGTCGATGCTGCGCCGATTCTACAGCTTGCGGTCTTTCTGCCAGCTTAGGTCGACAATAGTGCTGACATCGAACGGCGAGCCGTCACGCGTCTTGAGCGCGCCCTGGCCTTGCATGATGTCGGCAATTTCCTGCATGCGAGCAAGCTCCTGGGGAGTAAGAATGGGGCTGAAGGTCTGGCTGGCAATGGCGTCGCGAATGATCTGTTCGCGCGGCAGTTCGCCGTGCTTGAGCGTTTTGAGGGTGGGCTCGGCAATGAAATAATGCGCAATCAGCTTGGCACCCTCTTCAGGATCGTTCTGCAATAGATCAATGGCCTCGCGTTGGGCGTCCATCGAAGCCCATACCCCGGCCTTATTCTTGGCCAGTGTCTCACCCGACGTAATCACCACCATGCACGGGAAAGGCCAGACTTCGCCGATTTCGTAGATTTCGGTAACGGGAGCCACCAGCTTGGCGATGCTGGCCTGCGGCTCGAACAGGAAGGCGGCGTCTACCCGGCTGCCAACCAGCGACTGCACGGCAACCTGCGGGCTCACACCCATGATATTGAGATCGCTGGCCTGAAGGCCGGCGTCCTTGAGGACCACACCGCGCAACACGGTGTCGGCGGTGCTGCCCTCTTTTTGCGAAGCAAGCGTGCGGCCCTTCAAGTCGGCGACAGTCTTGATATTGGAATCGTCGCGCACCACGATAGCGTGGTAGCCGTGCTGCGCACCACCCACGACTTTCAGGTCGGCTCCGCGTGACGACCATGACGCTGCATTGGTAAAGCCCAGCACGCCGGTGTCGAGCTGGCCACCCACGATGGCCTTGATCAGATCGGTACCCGACTTGAACTCGACCAGCTCAACGTCAAGACCGTGCTTCTTGTAAAAGTCGCCCTCATAAGCAGCCATGACCTGGGCGTCGTCCATAACGCGCAAATAGCCGATCTTGAACTTGTCGGCGGCGAATGCCTGGCTCGACAACGCCAGGGCGGCCAGGGCGGGTACCAACATACGTAGAAACTTCATACTGCTACTCCTTCAGTTGAATCTTGTGCTTGCAGGTCGAGATCGCCCTTGGCACTGTCATGTTTAGCATTAATGCCCAACAGGCTTAGAATTTCGCGGCGCATGTCCGAAAATTCGGACAAATCGTGGGTTTTCTCGTGGTGCGACAAAGAGAACTCTTTAAGAACGGATGCCGGACGCTTGCTGAAGACCAGGATGCGGTCGGCCAGAAACAAGGCTTCATCCACGTCGTGCGTAACGAGCAGCACGGTCGGGCCCGCCTCGAGAATCAGTTGACGCAGGGCGTCCTGCAAGGTCATGCGCGTAAGCGCATCAAGGGCGCCGAATGGCTCGTCAAGCAGCAGCGCCTTGGGTCGCGTGATAAAAGCACGAGCCAGCGCAGCACGCTGGCGCATACCGCCTGAGACCTGATGAGGGTAATAATGCTCGAAACTCTTCAGGTTGACCTTTTCAAGCCACTCGTGAGCCTGGGCTTGCGCAGATTTTTTGTCGACCTTCTGAAACTCAAGCGCCAGCGCCACGTTCTGCAGCAGCGTCATCCAGGGATAAAGCGCGTTTTCCTGGAACATGAGCGTGCGCTCGGGGTCGGGACCGCGTACGGGCTTGGCGTCAGCCAGCATGTTGCCCGCAGTAGGCTGCTCGAGCCCCGCCGCAATATGCAACAACGTGGATTTACCGCAACCCGAAGGCCCAACCAGAGCAACGAGCTCGCCCGATTGAATGTCGCGGCTGAAGTTCTGGACAACGTTCAGGTCGCCAAAGCTCTTCTTGATGTTTTGAAATGCAAGTTTCATGAAAAGTGGGTTCTGGTGATCGCTTTAGCGCGCCTGGGTTTAAACCCTTATAGCCGTGTGGCTATTAAGCGCGCCCTCAATGCAATGATTGACACATATAGAACTTTACTTTTCAGTCACCTCAATTCCAACAAATTTTGCGCTCTTTGTTTATTACCGAACGATATATAAATAGAATTATTCGATGCTTTTGGAAATAAGACGACGTTCAGCGACCTGTTTGGCTTGGAACTTTTTTGCGTGCCCGCAACACCGCATAGGCGAACCCCCCAATTACCACGCCCCAAAATGCCGAGCCCAAACCCAGAAAGCTCATGTTGGATGCCGTGGCCAGGAACGTGATAATGGCGGCCTCACGATGCTCTTCGTCTTGCACCGTTCCCACTACATTGCTGGCGATCGCTCCAACCAGGGCCAGGCCGGCCAGCACGGCAATAAACTCACCTGGCAAGGCGGTAAAGAGCATGACAATCGTTCCGGCAAACAGGCCGCCGATCAAATAAAAGACGCCGTTGGCAATACCCGCCACATAGCGCTTGCCCGGGTCTTCGTGAGCGTCCTTGCCAGTACACAGCGCCGCCGTGATGGCAGCAATGACCACGTTGATGCCGCCGAACAACGCCACCACCACCGAGGCCATGCTCGTTGTAACAAGCAACGGCCGGGCTGGGGTGTTGTACCCCGACACTTTCAAAATAGCCATACCGGGCAGGAATTGTCCGGTCAGGCTGACCAGCACCAGCGGCAAGGCCAGGCTAAGTGTGCTGTCCCAGGTCCAATCGGGCTGTATGAACACGGGGGTGGCCCAGCGCAATTCGAGCGAACCCAGGTTGGTCTGCCCGGTAAGCACCGCCAGGCCGATGCCTGTCAACAATACCAGCACGATGCAATAACGGGGCCAGAGCCTGCGAAACACAATATAAGAAGCAATCATTCCGAACGCCAGAACCGGCATGGTCACAGCCGAACGAAACGCATCCAGCCCGAATTGAAACAAAATGCCGGCCATCATGCCCGAAGCGATCCCCCGGGGGATGCTGCGCATAAGGCGGTCGAACCAGCCGGTTACCCCAATAATAAAAATAATCACGGCCGCAGTAATATAAGCAGCTACGGCCTGGTTGACGCTGATGGCCGGAAACAGGGTAACCAACAGCGCTGTACCCGGCGCTGACCAGGCAGTAACGATCGGCGTCTTGAACTTCCAGCTCAAAAAAATGCCCGTCACGGCGGGACCGATGGAAATCGCCCATATCCATGACGTCAGCATCTCGGTCGAGACGCCTGCTACGGCCGCTGCTTGAAAAAAAATCACCGCCGGCCCGGCATAGGCGATAAGCACCGCCAAAAAACCCGCTGTTATCGCAGACACAGACCAATCTTTGCTCAGCACCTATGCTCCCCTTGTTATTCTATGGATACACCTGCATCGGCCTGAAAAGGCCTCATGCATTGTAACTACCCAGCAAAGGCACACAAATGAAAACACAGAACGCTCAGCACGCCCCCCCCAACCCGACGTGGACCCAACGAGAGGTGGCTGGCTATCACTCGCACGTGTATTTTGATGAGGCCACGGTTGAACAAGCTCGCCGTTTGTGCCAAGAGGCGGCACTGCGGTTCGATGTAAAGATGGGACGCGTACATGAAAGGCCGGTGGGGCCTCACCCCGACTGGAGCTGCCAGCTGGCCTACCGGCCGGGCGTGCTGGCCCAGTTGCTGCCGTGGCTGGCCATGAATCGCAACGGTCTGGTTGTTTTTACGCATCCGGTGACGGGCAACGACCTGATCGACCATCGCGATTATGCGATCTGGATGGGCGCCGTGCGCCCGCTCGATCTGTCGCGACTGTCCGACCACGAACGCCCGGTGCAATACGAATTTTAATTGCCTTGCCCAGAGACAACAGGAATACGGGTTTTACGCCACACCGCACAACGCCGGCACCTAGACCAGCCGCGATGCAATACCAAACAATTGGCTGCGAAAATTAATGCCCAGCTTGTCGTAAGCACGTGCGCGGTAGGTTTTGACCGTCGCCACCGACAAGCCCAGTTCGGATGCAATGCCGTCATAGGTACGCCCCAGCAGCAAGCCTGTGCAAACCTCGAGTTCGCGCGGCGTCAGGCGCGGACACCGGGCGGCCAGCTCTGAGGCCAGTACGCTGATATCGGGCGCCGCTGCGGGCCGCAGCCGGCCTTCAATGCTGATGTGTTTTCCGATACACGCGGCCACCGACCGGGCCACCGACTGTATGGTGTCGGCATCGGCTGCACCGAACATGGGCTGACGCTCGAAACGATAAAAGTTGGTTGCCAGCACCAGGTTGTCGTCGGCACGGCACACGACAGACAGTCGGTCTTGAATTCCGTGACGCGAATAGATCGCGGCGCGATGTGGCGGCGCAAAATGGGTTTGATGCGCGTAAACCATGGCCACTCCGCCGGCATCAAGCGTTTGCTTGGCCCGGTCAAAAGTGTGATCTTGTTCGTGCAGACGCTGCTGATAGCTTCGGAAGCAGTCGTCGCTGACATCGTGCCCCGACCGACTGGATGACAAGAACATGCGGGGTGTGGCCTTGGCTTCAAGCTGATACACCGAGAAAAAATCAACCGACAGCAGCTGATTTATGCGGGTGATCAGGCGCGGCCCGAAATCGGGTTCGCCCAACGCATCGATCAGCTCGCTGGCGAACCCATCGGCATGCCCGGCCCCGACGGGGGCGCAGGCATTTGCCGCTTCGTCCAGGCTCCAGGTATTCATATAAACCATTCCTTGAGGAAAACACTGTCAACCCGCCCCAAGGGCCGGCTTGTCGACTTTTGAGTGGACAGCGTCGGCGGCTGCCACAGGCCATACTTGATACTACGAAAACCTTGGCAAGGATCGGCCTGCACGCGCAGGCTCGTCAGCCGTCCGACAGGTTTTCTGGTGACGCGAACATGACATTCGCGAGTCAATAACTATACTAGGAGACTCTCTCCATGAAAATCCACAGTTTTTCCAAGCGAGGCACCCTGCCCCGATTGACGAGCGTAGCATTACTTTGTCTTGGTGCCGCCACGGCCGCTCATGCCGACATCACTGTCGGTGTCATTCTGTCCACCACCGGGCCGGCCGCCTCGCTGGGCCAACCCGCTGAAAACACGATCAAGCTGTGGCCCGACAGTATTGCGGGACAGAAATTGCGCGTTATTGTGCTGAACGACAACAGCGACCCCACCGAAGCCTCGCGCCAGGCCAGCAAACTGATCAACGAAGAAAAGGTCGACGTGATTGTCGGCTCTTCTGTAACGCCTCCCTCGATCGCCATCGTAGAAACTGCTGGCAACTCTGCAACTCCAGTCATTGCCCTGGGCGGCGGCAATGCCATTATTGAGCCCCAGGAAGGCGCCCGCACCTGGGCCTTCAAGATGCCTGCTCCTGAAAGGCTGGCAGTGGAACGCACGCTGGAGCACATGGCTGCCAACGGCGTCAAAACCGCAGGCGCCATTGCAGTCACCACCAGTTATGGCAATGGTTTTCTGAACGCGTTCACCGAACAGGCCAAGGGCCATGGCATAGAAGTGACCGGGGTCGAACGATACGGCGCCCAGGACCTGGGTGTTACCGCCCAGACCATACGTCTTATAGGCTCCAAACCCGACGCCATCTACATTCTCAGCTTCGGCACCCCGGCGTACCTGCCTCATACCGAGCTGATCAAGCGCGGTTATAAAGGCAAAATCTACCAGACGCACGGCGTGGCCAATGCCGATTTCCTGCGAGTAGGTGGTAAAGACGTAGAAGGCAGCTATCTGGCCGTGGCGCCGGTACTGGTTGCCGAGCAACTGCCCGACGATGACCCGACCAAGCAGGCTGGTGTCGACTACGTCACCAAGTACGAAGGCCAGTACGGCGCCGGCACACGTTCGCTGTTCGGCTCCACCGCCTGGACGGCCCTGAACTGGCTGCAAGCCACCGTACCGGTTGCGCTCAAACAAGCCGAACCCGGCACGCCTGAGTTCCGCAAGGCACTGCGCGATGCGCTTGAAGGCATGGAAGAGGTCGTCAGCCCCGAAGGCGTCTTCAACATGACCAAAGAGGATCACAACGGCATCGACAGCCGGGGTCAGGTCATGGTCACGATCGAGGAAGGCAAATGGAAACTGGCGAAGTAAGCCGTGGCGCGGGGCGGCATTGGGCGCCGCCCGTCATCAACCACCCTGACGATATTCGTCGAATTGAGGCGACGCCTTACAAGCAGAGTGTGCCGTTTTCATCAACCATCGACCTAATCCTGCATAATGCAGGCCGGTACCCCGGCGCCGACGCCCTGCTGTTCCAGGTCGACGCCGACGAACGTTCAGAGCTGTTGGTCTGGCGCTACGACCGGCTGGCCGACGAGATCCTGCGCGCCGGCGCCCTGCTACGCCAGGCCGGCGTTGGCCGCGACGCGGCGGTGGCCATCATCGGGCCCAATATTCCCAGTACCCACGTAGCGCTTTGGGGCGCGCAACTGGCCGGTTGCGCCTTTCCAATTAACTACCTGCTGGGTGCCGAACATATTGCGGGTCTGCTTCGGGCGGCCGATGTGCGGGTGGTGGTTACCCTTGGACAAAGCGACGTTTTGCCGATACGGCAGACGGTTATGGAAGCGATCGAACTCGCGGGGGGTGAGCGCACGGTTTTTGAAATCGACCCCGATGAACAACGACCGGGGGCCGATTCATTTCAAGCGCGACTGCGTGCGACCGCAGCGCTTCCCGAGCTGAGCAGCGAGATCACTCCAAACACCACGGCCGCCATATTTCACACCGGCGGCACCACCGGGCTTCCCAAAATACTGCGCCATACCCACGGCAACGAACTGCACACCAGTTGCATGGCGGCTGCCTACTACCAATTTTCGCACGGCGACCGCCTGCTCAACGGGTTTCCGCTTTTCCACGTAGCCGGCGTCTTCGTCTATGGGCTGGCAGCCCTGGCCGTAGGCGGCAGCGTCTATATTCCGACCTTGCTCGGAATGCGCAACCAGGCGTTCGTGGCCAACGCATGGACATTATTCCAGACCCACGCCATTTCCCACCTGGGCTGCGTGCCGACCACGTTGGCCTCGTTGGCGAAAAGCCACGAAGAGGCGGGCATCCGCGGCACTTGCGGGGTACAGGTAGCGCTTACTGGTGGTTCTACATTACCGGCCGAAATCGCGGCGCACTTTGAGTCTTGCACGGGTGTCCCCGTGCGCAATATATTCGGCATGACAGAATGCGCGGGCATTGTTGCCATAGAACCAGTCGCTGTAGAGCGCACCCCTGGTTCGGTCGGCATGGCCCTGCCCTATACCGAAGTACGCGCCATGCCGCTGTCGGAAGCCGACAACCCAAGACCCGAGCGCTTCTGCGCGCCGGGCGAAGAAGGCATACTTTGTCTGCGCGGCCCGCATGTCAGCCCGGGCTACATCGACACCGCCCGCAACGCCGGTACTTTTACTGAAAACGGGTGGTTGGTATCCGGCGACCTGGGTTATGTCGATGCGCAACGGCGCATCTTCATCACGGGCCGCTCCAAAGACCTGATCATCCGCAGCGGACATAATATCGACCCCCAGGCCATCGAAGAGGCCTTCCTGGCCGATGCCGACGTTCTGGACTGCGCCGCCGTGGGCCAACCCGACCGATATGCCGGCGAACTGCCCGTGGTGTTCGTAACATTGAAATCGCGTGGCGCGACCGACGGCGCGTCCTTGCTTGCCAAAGCGTTGCCGCGTATCCACGAACGGCCCGCCGTTCCCCGGCATGTGCACATACTTGACGCCATGCCGACCACGCCGGTGGGCAAGATATTCAAGCCGGCCTTGCGGCGCATGGCGGCCTTGAATGCACTTCGAGACGCGCTAGCACAGGCTGGACTGGCCGACCTGTGCACGGCCGAGCTGCTTGATGAACAGTCGAGCGAATGTGTGGTGCGCGTGCAAGATTCGATCCTGCAAGGCCAAGTCGAGCAGGCCTTGAAAGGCTTGCCGGTAAAGTGGAGGGCAGCCTGCATTTGACCTTGCGAGCCACACTTGGGCCCGCGATTGATCACAAGGTGCAAAACCGCACGTGCCTTGGATTTGCACGACATGTTCCGCAGTTATGCGCAGAGTTATTCACAAAAATTGTGGATAATCCGGCGCTCATCACGGCCGGCAATGCACGGCCCACGCTGGGCTTGTGTACGTAAAAAAAGCGCCCTTTGCCTCAAACCCCGAATCGGCCACGAAACGGGGTTTTTCGCAAGGGGCGCTTTTGGGGCCTTGGCGGACATGCCCACCGCGGCCGAGCCGCTTACCGCCTAAGCGACTGCCTGCTCTTGCTCGGTGCTTTCTTCGGACACCGAGGTGCGGATCAGGTGATCAAAGGCGCTGAGCGCCGCTTTGGCACCTTCGCCGGCGGCGATAATAATTTGCTTGTAAGGCACAGTGGTAACGTCGCCTGCGGCAAATACACCGGGAATCGACGTTTGCCCGCGGGCATCGACTTCGATTTCGCCGTATTTGGACAAATCGACAGTGCCTTTCAGCCATTCGGTATTGGGCACAAGGCCAATCTGAATGAAGACGCCGTCAAGGTCCACCTTATGCGATTCGTTGCTGCTGCGGTCGGTGTACTGCAGGCCTACGACCTTGCTGCCGTCGCCGTGGATCTCGGTGGTTTGCGCCGACACGATGATCTTGACGTTAGGCATGCTGCGCAATTTGCGCTGCAACACTTCGTCGGCGCGCAAGGCATCGCCGTACTCGATAAGTGTTACATGACGCACCACGCCGGCCAGGTCAATGGCCGCCTCGACGCCCGAGTTGCCCCCGCCAATAACGGCGACGTCTTTACCCTTGAACAAGGGGCCGTCGCAGTGTGGGCAGTAGGCGACGCCCTTGTTGCGATATTGCTGCTCGCCGGGCACGTTGATTTCGCGCCAGCGTGCGCCGGTCGCCAAAATAACGGTTTTGCCTTTGACTGAACCACCGTTGGCCAACTTGACCTCGATGGACGACTTTCCGGGCACCAGGGCTTCAGCACGCTGAAGGTTCATGATGTCGACCTCGTAGTCTTTGACGTGCTCTTCAAGCGCGACCGCAAACTGCGGGCCTTCGGTGTGCTTGACCGAAATGAAGTTTTCAATGGCCATGGTGTCAAGCACCTGACCGCCGAAGCGTTCGGCCAAGACGCCCGTGCGTATGCCTTTACGTGCCGCATAAACAGCAGCCGCAGCACCGGCGGGGCCGCCACCCACGATAAGCACGTCGAACTCGTCTTTGGCGCTGAGTTCTTCAGCCTTTCGGCTGCCGGCGTTGGTATCGAGCTTGGCAAGAATTTCTTCGACGCCTGCACGACCCTGACCAAACACCTCGCCGTTCATGTAGACGGTAGGCACCGACATGATCTGGCGCTCGTCGACCTCGCTCTGGAACAAGGCGCCGTCGATCGCCACGTGGCGAATGCGCGGGTTGATGACGGACATGACGTTAAGCGCCTGCACGACGTCGGGACAGTTCTGGCAAGACAGCGAAAAATACGTTTCAAACTGGTAATCGCCATCAAGGTTGCGAATCTGCTCGATAACTGCATCGTCAAGCTTGATGGGGTGCCCGCCCACTTGCAGCAAGGCAAGCACGAGCGAAGTAAATTCGTGGCCCATGGGTATGCCCGCAAAGCGGACACTAATGTCAGTACCTGGGCGGTTGATACTGAAGGAAGGCTTGCGCTCGGAATCGTCGCTGCGCTCGACAAGCGTGATGCGCTCGGAGAGGGAATCGATTTCCTGCAGCAATTCGCGCAGCTCTTTGGATTTTGCTCCTCCGTCCAGAGAGGCAACAATCTCGATCGGCTGGGTGATTTTTTCCAGGTAGCTCTTTAATTGAGTCTTGAGATTTGTGTCTAACATTATCGTTTTACTCTCATGAAGGTTCGTTATCGAGCCGCAGCCATCGGCCTTATGGTCCGATAGCCGCTGCTCTGAAGGAATCCGCCTTTTGGGCGGACTGACTGTATGTCGAAGAAAAGCTTAGATCTTGCCGACCAGGTCAAGAGACGGGGTCAGGGTTTTGGCGCCCTCTTCCCATTTGGCAGGGCAGACTTCGCCGGGGTGAGCAGCGATGTACTGGGCTGCCTTGACTTTGCGCAGCAGCTCGGAAGCCACGCGGCCAATGCCGTTGTCGTGCACTTCCATGACCTTGATTTCGCCTTCGGGGTTGATGACGAACGTACCACGCAATGCAATACCTTCTTCTTCGATCAGAACTTCGAAGTTGCGGGCCAGTTGGTGCGTGGGGTCAGCCAGCATGGGGTAGGTGACCTTGCCGATTGCCTCGGAAGTGTCGTGCCATGCTTTGTGCGAAAAGTGCGTGTCGGTCGAAACGCTGTAGATTTCAACGCCGAGCTTTTGGAATTCAGCGTACTGTTCTGCCAGGTCTTCGAGCTCAGTGGGGCAAACAAAGGTAAAGTCGGCAGGATAGAAGACCAGAACCGACCATTTGCCTTTCAGCGTCTCTTCGGTAACGTCGACGAACTTGCCATTGTGGAAAGCAGTGGCTTTGAAAGGTTTGATTTGCGTATTGATCAAGGACATGTTTTTGTCTTCCTTTGTGGTTGATAAATGGGTTAGTGAGGTCAGTATAGGCAAGCGGGGTATATTTGTAAAATTGATTGATTTAATGAACGCGGTTGATTTTAACTATCGACCCAAGGGTTAACGCTAGATCGCAATAAGGATGTAACTTAACTTTGGCAGACTTTGAGCGTTTGTTGAACCGCGCAAGGCAGATAATGCAACGCTTACTTACCCTGAAAAACGGCTTTATTGCTTTTATGGCCGTACTGGCGATTTTATGCCTGTTGACGTTTAGCGCACTGCGCAACGTAGCCACCAGCACCGACCATTTGCAGGAAACCGAAAGCAAGCGCCTGCATGCTACCCAACTGGCCGCTCAGTATAAAGATTATGCCCAGGCCCTTACCCGTCATGCAATGGCTTTTGTCTCGACCGAGCAGCCCGAGTTCGAGGAAGCCTACTTTCATATTTCAGATTTGCTTCACGGAAAAGACGCCGCCGGCGAAAACGCCACCCCCCTCATTGATCAATTCCGACAGGCCGACTTTACCGCCAATGAGATGCAGATCGTCGAAGCGGCTTTCGCGGCGACTCAAACCCTGGCCGAACAAGAAATCAAGGCCATGAACACCGCCAAGGGCGTTGAAGACGATGGTGCCGGCGGCCAGAAAATTGTCCTGCCCCAGCCGCTGCTGGCTAAAGTTTTATTGTTCGGCCAGCAGTATGTCGGTCCGGCCAACCAGCTGATCCGGCAAATCGACCACTTCAACGCCCAACAATCCGATCGCTACGCAGCCGAGATGGATCAAGCGCGAGAGGCCAGCGAAAACGCCATGCGCATCGCCACGGCCGCGCTATTTGCATTGCTGCTGTGCAGCGCCATTGCGCTGTTCATGCTGTACCGATTCGTACGCAAACCGCTTAACGAAGGCGTCGCACTGGCGCAGCGCCTGGCCCAAGGCGATCTTACCGCCCAAGTACCCAGCGTCCGGCGCGATGAGATGGGCCGGCTGCTGGAAGCCCTGAATGGAATCGGCTTGGGTATTCAACAAGTCGTGGGCCAGGTGCGCCTTCGCACGCAGCAAGTCGCGTCGGCCGCAGGCGACATTTCCAGCGGCAACCAAGACCTGTCACAGCGTATCAACCAGCAGGCGGCCAGTCTGCAAGAATCGTCGGCCGCCATGGAACAGCTGGCTGCCGCAGTTCGGGTCAATGCCGACAACGCACACCAGGCCATGCAACAAGTCGCCCATGCATCCAGTCGTGCGGCCCACGGTAGCGCCCAGATGCGAAAAGCTGCCGCAACCATGCATGTGCTGCGGAAGGAATCGGGCCAGATCGCAGACATCGTGGCCACCATCGAAGGCATCGCCATGCGCACCAATATTCTGGCCTTGAATGCCGCCATCGAAGCCGCTCGGGCGGGATCGCATGGACGCGGCTTTGCCGTTGTGGCCAATGAGGTGCGGGGCCTGGCACTGCGCAGCGCTACCGCCTCCAAAGAAATCGAAGCACTGATCCGACAGTCGCTGGATCATATGGATCAAAGCGGACGGCTGGTGGACGAAGCGGTGCATGCGGTCGACGAGACCGTATCTTCGGTGGCGCTGGCCAATGATCGCATGCGGGAAATCAGCACTGCCTCCGAAGAACAGTCCGACGGCATTCATCAAGTAACCGTCGCCGTGGGCGAAATGGACGGCATTACGCAGCAAAACGCCCAACTGGTGCATCGGGCCGCCCAAGCCGCGCTTAGGCAGATCCAGCAAACAGACGAACTTCAAGAGGTCATCGCCCGCTTTGTTCTACCGGACGACGCCGAACCTGAAACCGTCCAGGAAGACTGGGCGCCTGCCCCTCGCTTGACGGTGATGGCTGCCTCGCCGCAGCAAGGCCCTCTTGGGACCTCGATGGTCTGGTTGCCCAGCCAGTCTGCCGCCTGAACACGCGCCGGGCACAAGCTATCGCCCCCCACTTGGCAGCCAAAGTCAAGGCACGGCCAAGGGCCAAGGTTTTGCCGTGCCCCGTTTCTTTTCATCGGTACCGGATCAGGCGCCCTGCCCTTGCTCGTTGCGGCTACGCTAAAATAACAGGTTAAGCCAAATACGCATCAGATCAGGAAAGCACCATGGAAGCCGAACGCCAGAACCAGCTCATAGCCCGCATCGACGATTACACCGAGCGCGAACTGCTCTTACGGGGGTATCTTTGACTTCGACACGAAGTCGGAACGGCTGCATGTCGTCAATGCCGAGCTCGAAAGCAGCGATGTCTGGAACGACCCGCAACGCGCACAAGAGCTGGGGCGCGAAAAGAAAAGCCTGGAAAAAATCGTCGGCTCTTTGACTCAGATTAATCAAGGCCTTGCCGAGGCGCGCGAGCTTTTCGAGCTGGCCGCAGATGACGATGACGATGCCACCTTGCTGGCCATTGAACAAGACTGCGACAAATTGGGCGCCGTCCTCGAAGAGCTTGAGTTTCGGCGCATGTTCAACAATCCCGCCGACCCGCTCAATTGCTTTATGGACATTCAGGCCGGTGCCGGCGGCACCGAAGCCCAGGATTGGGCCTCGATGCTGTTGCGTCAGTATTTACGCTATTGCGAAAACAAAGACTTCAAGACCGAGATCTTAGAAGAGTCACCGGGCGACGTTGCGGGTATCAAATCGGCCACCATCAAGGTCGAAGGCGATTACGCCTTTGGGTTTCTGCGTACCGAAACGGGTGTGCATCGCCTGGTGCGCAAAAGCCCGTTTGATTCGTCCAACGGACGCCACACGTCGTTTGCCAGTGTGTTTGTCTACCCCGAAATCGACGACTCGATCGAAATCGAGGTCAACCCCGCCGACTTGCGCGTGGATACGTATCGTGCCAGCGGCGCTGGGGGGCAGCACATCAACAAGACCGACTCCGCCGTGCGTATTACCCACATTCCCACCGGTATTGTCGTGCAATGCCAGAACGACCGCTCTCAACACCGCAACCGCGCCGAAGCCATGCAAATGCTCAAGTCGCGCCTCTACGAACTTGAAATGCGCGAGCGCATGGCCGAGCAGCAAAAAATGGAAGACGCCAAGACCGACGTGGGTTGGGGTCATCAGATCCGCTCTTATGTGCTGGATCAAAGCCGCATCAAAGACCTTCGAACCAACGTTGAAATCTCCAACACTCAAAAAGTACTGGACGGCGATCTCGACCCGTTTATCCAGGCCAGCCTGAAACAAGGCGTATGACAATGACAGAATCCACCAGCGTCGCGGCCGTCGCCGCCGACGAAAACCACCTCATCGCCGAGCGCCGCAGCAAACTGGCCCGGTTGCGCGAAAAAGGCGTTGCCTTTCCCAACGACTTTAAGCCTGACGCCAAAGCTGCCGAGCTACACGCCAAGTACAACGAGCTCGATAAAAAGGCCTTGGCTGAACTGGCTGTACCTGTCAAGGTGGCCGGCCGCATGATGCTCAAACGCGTCATGGGCAAGGCCAGTTTTGCCACGCTGCAAGACGGAACAGGCCGCATACAGGTTTATCTCGACAAAAGCGTGCTGGGCGAAGACGTTTATAACGACTTCAAGACCTGGGACATAGGCGATATTGTCGCGGTCGAAGGCAAGGTCTTCAAAACCAATAAGGGCGAGCTCTCGGTTAATGCATCGCAGCTGCGTTTACTCACCAAGTCGCTGCGCCCCCTGCCCGACAAGTTCCACGGCGTGGCCGACCAAGAACTTCGCTATCGCCAGCGCTACGTCGACCTGCTCATGACCGAAGACACTCGCCGCACCTTTTTGGCGCGTAGCAAGGCCATTGGCGGCATACGCCAGTTCATGCTTGAAGCGGGCTTTCTTGAAGTCGAAACCCCCATGCTGCACCCCATACCGGGCGGTGCTGCAGCCAAGCCCTTTCGTACGCATCACAACGCCTTGGACATGGAGATGTTCTTGCGCATTGCGCCCGAACTGTATCTGAAAAGGCTGATCGTGGGCGGCTTTGAGCGTGTGTTTGAACTCAACCGAAACTTTCGCAACGAGGGCGTCAGCCCGCGGCATAATCCTGAGTTCACCATGATGGAGTTCTATGCCGCGTATACCGATTATCAGTGGCTTATGGAGTTCACCGAATCGCTGATACGCCAGGCGGCGGTCGCGGCCACCGGCAGCGCTCTGCTTACCTACCAGGGTACCGAACTTGATCTGGGCCGCCCATTCGACCGGCTCACCATCGTACAGGCCATACTCAAGTACGCGCCAGGCTACCAGGCGACGCAGCTTGAAGACGAAGCGTTCTTACGCAACGAACTGCGCAGAAACGGCGTAGACACCGACGGACCCACCTTGGCGCGGGCGGGCATCGGGGCCTTGCAGCTTGCCCTGTTCGAAGAAACCGCCGAAGCCCTGCTTTGGAACCCGACCTTCATCATCGATTACCCCGTCGAGGTCTCGCCTCTGGCGCGGGCCTCGGACACCGAACCCGAAATTACCGAAAGGTTCGAACTGTTCATGACAGGGCGCGAAATCGCCAATGGTTTCTCAGAGCTCAACGATGCCGAAGACCAGTCAGCGCGTTTTCTGGCTCAGGTACAGGCAAAAGATGCCGGCGATGAAGAAGCCATGTATTACGACGCCGACTATATTCGCGCACTTGAATACGGCATGCCGCCCACGGGCGGTTGCGGCATCGGTATCGACAGACTGGTCATGCTGCTGACCGACAGCGCCAGCATCCGGGACGTCATCCTGTTTCCGCATTTGCGCCGCGAAGATTAATTCTGCTTCGGCCCTTGCCTGAGGGCCGGCTGACACATCGCGGCTAGTACAAGGCTGATCGGAACCCAGCGGTTCTGATCAGCCTTTTGTGCTTTTTCGGAGTCGAACGCTAGAAGCGCGTACGCAGGAACAACATGCCACTGTGATCGGTGCTGTCTTTGCCGTACTGGCCGCTGTAACCCAAGCCCATGGCCGTATTGCGCCCGACAACCACTTGCACCCCCAGGTCGGCGAGGGCCGCGTTCTTGGCAAGGGGAGCCCCGGCCACATTGAATGCACTGCCGCTCCCCTGCACAAACGAGAGCCGGCGGCCCGGATCGACGTCGCCCGACGCGTGGCGCCAGCCCAACCCGGCAAACACATGGGCCTGGTGGGCCCCGAGCTCGATGGCCGTGTGGCCGCGCAAGCCCAATGTAAAGGTGGTGATGTCGTCGGTTCGGCTCTCGCCCTGCAGCGCGGCCGGCCCGCCGCTTTCGCTGAACCCCTTGGCCTTCTGACTGATCCGGCCCACGCCCAGGTAGGGCTCGAGCACGCTGTGCCGCCCGAGCGGCATGGCGTAGCCCAATTCTGTGAAGAACTGGGTGGTGTGCGCGTGGTAGTCGGCCTTCAGGGTTTGGCTGCCCCCCACGGTGACCTGACGACGCGAGTCGATATCGTGACGGGTGTATGCAAGCCCGGCCAGCAAGTTCAGCTTGCCGCCGCCCTGCTGCCAGCTATTGCCGCCGTACAGCGCGGCGGTAAAGCTGGAAACATCGGACCTGGAACTGCGCTCGTTCACCTTGACCCGGCCGTCGGTGTAGCCCAACGAGCCGCCCAC
>NZ_DATJBQ010000060.1:0-21199 GCF_035515275.1 Pusillimonas sp. | reverse complement strand
CCGATCTGAGGAGCGAGCCGTGCTGGCGTGGACCGACGCGCTGACCCTGGTCGCTGAAACCCGCGCGCCCGACGCTGACTTCCAGGCCATCTGCAAGCATTTTTCGCCCGCCGATGTGACCAAGATCAGTCTGGCCATTGCCGGCATCAACGTCTGGAACCGGCTGGCGGTTGGGTTTCGAAAGGCCCATCCTATTGATGCGCCCTGACGCCTGCTGCCGCTACGGCCTCGAAGGTGGCACGCCAATTGCTGTGTCTGACATTACAACATTACAAATTGAGCGTCCATCAGGAGGAAGCCTTGCCGACCGTCCCAGTCAGCCTAAATGTGAATGATCAGGCGCACGAACTGGACCTTGGCCCGGACGTTACCTTGCTTGACGCGCTGCGCGAACGCCTGCAACTGACCGGCACCAAAAAGGGATGCGATCACGGCCAGTGCGGCGCCTGCACGGTGCTGGTCGACGGGCGCCGAATCAATGCTTGCCTGACCCTGGCGGTTATGCACGAAGGCGCTCGCATCGCCACGATTGAGGGCCTCGCGGACGCCGACCGATTGCACCCATTGCAACAAGCCTTTATTGAACACGATGCCTTCCAGTGCGGCTATTGCACGTCCGGCCAGATCTGTTCGGCCCTGGGCCTATTGAACGAAAAGCACCTTCAGGCGCACACCAACGACCTTCGCCCCGCGATTCGCGAATACATGAGCGGCAATCTGTGCCGCTGCGGCGCCTATCGCAACATTGTCTCGGCCATTGAACAAGTGCACGCCGGCGAGGTGAAGTAATGCATCCGTTCAGCTATGAACGCGCCACCAGTATCGACCAGGCCGTGCAGGCCGCGAGCGAGGGGGCCTGCTTTATCGCCGGGGGCACCAACCTGCTCGATCTGATGAAAGAGAACGTGGCGCGCCCCCAGCGCCTAGTCGACATCAACCATCTGGGCCTGGACACGCTCGAGCCTTTGCCCAACGGGGGCTTGCGCATCGGAGCCCTGATGCGCAACGCCGACTTGGCCGCCCACCCGGAAATAAAAGCCCGCTACCCTCTGTTGGCCGACGCCCTGATGGCGGGAGCCAGCCCGCAGCTACGCAATATGGCCACAACCGGCGGCAACCTGATGCAGCGCACGCGTTGCTATTATTTTTACGATACTGCCACCCCCTGCAATAAACGCGAGCCGGGCACGGGCTGCACTGCCATCGGCGGCGCCACCCGCATCCATGCCGTTCTGGGCGCAAGCGAACACTGCATTGCCGTTCATCCTTCCGACATGTGCGTTGCGCTGGCGGCGCTGGACGCCACGGTCAACGTCATCGGACCGGACGGCAGCCGCAGCATTCCCTTTTTAGAGTTTCATCGTTTACCGGGCGACGCCCCGCAGCACGACAACACTTTGCGCAACGGCGAGCTTATTTTGAATGTCGAACTGCCTGCGCAGGGCTTCGCCGCGCATTACAGTTATCTGAAGATCCGAGACCGCCTCTCGTTCGCGTTTGCCTTGGTGTCGGTGGCGGCTGCGATGAATCTGAACAATGCCGGCCGAATCACCGAGGCGCGCATTGCATTGGGCGGGGTGGCCCACAAACCCTGGCGGCTGGCCCAGGCCGAAGCCCTGCTGCTCGGTCACTCTCCCGGACAACGGACGTTCGCGCAGGTTGCCGATGTATTGCTGCGCGATGCTTCCAGCCAGGGCGACAACCGATTCAAGATCGAACTTGCACACCGGGCCATTCGACGCGCTCTGGCCCAAGCCGCTGGTCGGACGCCACAATCGCAAGTAAACAAACGCGTTCCGTCGCCCAGGAGCAACTCATGAGCCTCAGACCAGGTATAGGCACCCCGCTAAATCGTATCGACGGCGTGGCTAAAGTGACGGGCCGCGCACGATACGCGGCAGAGTTCCAGCCACAGGGCCTGCTGTACGGCGTGGTGGTTAGCGCCGATGTAACACGCGGCCGCATACGAACGCTGCACCAGGACCAGGCCAGGCGTGTCGCCGGCGTCGTCGAGGTACTGACCCACGAGAACCGTCCGCATGTGCCCTGGTACGAGCAGCACAACGGCGAGGCCTCCATCTCCCAGTCTGTCTTCCCGGTCCTGCGCGACGACGTCATTGCTTACAACGGCCAGCCTATCGCCCTGGTCATTGCCGAAACCTTCGAAGCGGCACGCACAGGGGCCATGCTGGTACGTGCTGAATACGAAACGGAGCCCCACAACACCCGCCTTGAAACGGCGCTTGCACAACGGTTCACCCCGGAAACGAAAGTGCCGGGCAACTTGCATCGAGGCAAGGTCGAGGCCGCACTTGCCGAGGCCGCCGCGCGAATCGAGAACCGTTATGAGTTGGCCATGGAGCACCACAACCCCATGGAAATGCACGCCACTACGGTGCATCTGCACGACGGCGGATATGTGGTGTACGACAAGAACCAGGGCTCGCAGAACGCGCAGCAGCAACTGGCCAAGGCTTTCGGACTGGATACCGACACGATCAAGGTCATCAATCATCACGTGGGAGGCGCCTTCGGCTCAGGCCTGCGCCCTGAATACCAGGCCTATTTGGCTATGCTGGCCGCCCTGCTCGTTAAACGCTCTGTGCGGGTGGTGTTGACGCGTCAACAGATGTTCACGCACGTGCACAGGCCTTCGGCAGTGCAGGCGGTACGACTGGCCTGCGATACTCGCGGGTGCCTCACGGCCATGGACATACACGCCACCACCAGCACGGCACGCGTCCAGACTTATTCCGAAAACCTGCTGAAGTGGGGTGCCATCGCGTATGGGTGCGACAACTTGCGGCTCGACTACGGTGTGGCACCCATGGACACACCCACACCCGGCAATATGCGTGCTCCCGGCGCGGCTACCGGCGTAAACCTGCTGGAGATCGCACTGGACGAATTGGCCTATGCCAACGGCATGGACCCATTAGTCTTGCGAATGATGAATCAATCTGAAAACGACGGGATAACCGGGCGCCCCTACACCAGCAAAGCATTGAAGCGTGCCTACGAAATCGGCGCTGCGCGATTTGGGTGGTACAAGCGCCGGCATGACCCCCGCTCGATGCGCCAAGGCAAAGAGCTGATCGGCTATGGCGTGGCGACCGGCATATGGGAAGCCCTGGTGCTGCACGCAAGGGCGACGGCAGCGCTGAACGCTGACGGTACGGTCAGTGTCAGAACAGCCGCCACCGACATCGGCACGGGCACCTATACCATCCTGGCGCAAATCGCTGCAGGTGCCCTGGACCTGCCCCTGGAGCGCATACGGGTGGAAATTGGCGAGTCCGATCTGCCTGAGTCGCCCATTGCCGGCGGCTCAGCCATGGCTGCGTCGGTCGGTGCTGCGGTTCATCGCGCCTGCAAGAGCCTGGCCGAAGAACTGCAAGTACTGGCCGGTGGCGCAGTGGGCGACACTGCGCTGGCGCAACTGGCGGCGAAAGTGCACCCGGACACGATCCAGGCCTCGGCCGTTGTTGAACCACCCGGAAACGACGGCAAGGCCCGCAACACACACGCGGCCATGTTTGCCGAGGTGCGGGTCGATGAGCAATTGGGAGTGGTACGCGTGACCCGCATGTTGGGCGCTGTGGCTGCCGGACGCATCATCAACCCAAAGACAGCCACCAGCCAGATTTTAGGCGGCATGGTCATGGGCCTGGGCATGGCCTTGCATGAAGAAGCCCTTTTCGATCATCGCCTGGGCCGCATCATGAACCACAACCTGGCGCAGTACCACATACCCTGTCATGCCGACGTGCACGATATGGACGTTATTTTTGTCGATGAACCCGACGGTATGGTCAGCCCCTTAGGGGTCAAAGGCGTTGGCGAGATCGGCATCGTGGGGGCCGCAGCCGCCATCGCCAATGCGGTCTTTCATGCCACCGGCAAACGCGTGCGCAAACTGCCCATTACTTTGGACAAGCTGTTGTAGCTTCTGCTGCGCTTGTAGTTGCAAGCTGCCCGCCGCATTCGGTTCAGTGCGGCCGCTCGCGTAAAGTTGCCTTTCATCTGCCGTATCATTGTGGCTTGCAAGTACAAAGGGTGTAACAGAAATGAGAGTTCTAGTTGTCGGCGCCGGCGCGGTTGGCGGCCTGTTTGGCGCGCATTTGCATCAACGCGGTGCCAACGTCAGTTTTTTACTGCGTGTCCCGCGCAAAGCCTTGATCGACGCCCAAGGCCTCACACTCGAGCTGCCCACGGCGGCCATTGCATTTCAGCCCAATACGGTCACGGCCGAGCAGCTCACCTCCGACTACGACCTCATCATCCTTGCCAGCAAGGCGCCCGCGCTTGAAAGCGTCATCAAGGACATCGGCCCTGCCGTTGGCCCGGCAACCCATCTGCTTCCATTGCTGAACGGCTTGCGCCACCTCGATCGGCTGGATCAGGCCTTTGGGTCCGAACGGGTTTTGGGCGGCATTGCCAAAACCGTTGCCACGCTGGCCTCGCCCACCCGCATTCAGGTCAGCAACGCCTATAGCAGCCTGACAATAGGCGCGCGCAGCGCCGGCCAGCGAGCCAAGGCGCAGGCCGCATGGAAACTACTGTCGGACGCGGGTATTGATGTCGAGCTAAGCGACCACATCATCGACGACATGTGGGACAAATTCTGCCGCATGGCTGCGTTGGGCGCAGCCAACTGCCTGTTGCAGGGCACTGTGGGCGAGTACATGCGCAGCAAGGCGGGCGGCGCCATTGCTGTGCAATTGCTACGCGAGTGCGTCGAAACCGCACAGGCGGCCGGCCACCCCATGCACCCCCAGGCCGTTGCGGGCTTTGAACGTGCCCTGACCAACCCGAACTCCGACTTCAACTCGTCGATGTACCGGGACATGCGTGCGGGCTTGCCCATTGAAGGGGACCACCTGGTGGGCGACATGCTCGCTCGTGCCCAAGCAGAAGGGGTGGCATGCCCCATGCTGGCCGTGGCCAATGCCGTCCTGCAAACATACAGCGCCAAATTGAACCACTAGAGGCAAGAACTACGACACAGAGCGGTTAGGGGCGCGATGCCAGGCAGGCAAGGCGTTTTCCCGCAAGGCCTGCAGCACCTCGTGCCGGCTGCCGACCAGCACGATGCGCGAGGCTTTCAGACCGCGCTGATACACGTACATGGGGTCGTAGTACTCGCTTAACAGCGCTGAAATCCAGGCGCGGTGTGCGTCAATGGCACCCCTACGTGATTGACTCAATAGCGCGGCATCCATCAATGCCGCCAGGCGCTGATGCCTCTCTGCGCCCAGGCGCCGAACGAGTTTGTCCAGGCTACACCGCAGCCGCTGAGCGAATTGCTCAAAGCCGGCATCTTCACCAAACAACCCGGTGTACTCGGCACACAAATCAACCACGTAATCGCGCAAAATGCGTTCGACTCTTTGATCGAAGCTGTCTTCAAGCCAAACAATGGGCGCGTGTTGCATGGCCTGATACAGCGGCAGGGGCAGACTGCAACTTCCGATCATGCGGCTTTCGTCCTCGAGCACCAGGCCTTCGTACCCCGCTGCCCTTTTCTTGAGAATATCTATCGACAGGCGGTTTTCGAAATCGATCTGTACCGGCTGGCCAAGGGCGTGCTTGCCAAAGCTTGAGCCCCGATGGTGGGCGTGCCCCTCCAGATCCAAACCATACGGCACTTGCTGCAGCACATCGGTCTTACCCGTACCGGTCATGCCGCCCAGCACCATTAATTTGCATTCGGCCGCCGCCTGCTCCAGTTGGTCGATCAAGAATTGACGCATGGCCTTGTAGCCACCCGCCACTTTAGGGTAAGCCACCCCAGCTTCATTCAGCCATTGCTGAACAATGCTCGAGCGCAGCCCCCCCCGAAAGCAATATACGTAACCCTTCGGGTTGGCCGCCGCAAATGCCATCCATCCCGCAAGACGCGCGGCCCTGACTTCGTCAGCCACCAGACTGTGACCCAGAGCAAGGGCGGCCGCCTGCCCTTGCCGTTTATAACGAATGCCCACCTCGTGCCTCTCAGCATCCGTCATAAGCGGCAAATTTACCGCTTGCGGAAACGCACCTTTATGAAACTCTATGGGCGCACGAACGTCCAACAATGGAAGATCGCCAAGAAACAGCTCGCGGAAATTGGTGGTGTCGCCCCGCATCATGCAGCCGCCAAGCGGCACATAGCGGTGCGTGCTGTGGGGCCGGCCCATGCATCAAACGCCTTGGCGCCGGTGCCTAAGGTGTACCGGGTCGAACAGAATGGAACGCACATGATTTTTGTAATGGAACAAAATTACGCTGATTTTAACGCTGCGAGCCCACCCTCCGCAGCGCCACACGCTCAAGCCCCCCAGCCGTACCCCAGCGGCGTGCTGCAAGCAGCGGGGCATTCGAACGACTGGGCCACAAGAGCTGACCGGCATGAATTACGCGCTGGCCGCTGATGCCGTCCTGCTTGTTCATGGATTGTTTGTTGCTTTCGTAGTCGTTGGCGGCCTGGCGGTACTTTGGCGGCCCCGGCTAGCCTGGCTGCATTTGCCCGCCCTGGCATGGGGAGCAACAGTAGTGTCCATGGGTTGGATCTGCCCTCTGACCCCGCTAGAAGACTACTTGCGGGCCATGGCGGGGCAAGCCACCTACGACTCGGGCTTCATACAGCACTATGTCGGGTCGCTGATCTATCCGCCCGGCCTGACCAGAACGATGCAAGTGGGCCTGGCCACGCTGCTTATAACAGGCAACAGCGGCGTCTATCTGGCGCTGTTGCGCCGCCGCCAAAGCTTTGCCTAGCCGCTACTTGAACCGCCGGGCTCCGGAGCCGAAGCCTTGCCTAACGCCACTCGACCCGCCGTAATCCAGCTTCATAAAAGCGGGCGGGGGCCTTCAGTTCGCACCGAATCCATCAATAATGCGGCGGACGCTCTTGCGTGTAAGGGTCGGGCCCATCGGCCTCGCCTTGGCTGAAGCGTTGTGCCAGTACTCTGTACAAGGCGCGCAGCTCGTCCAGTTGCTTTTGTTGTTCGTATACCAGGTCGCCAAGCTGTTGGGTCAGGTCTTCCTGTGCGGTAAGTTTGATTTCTATGTCGATAAAGCGTTGTTCGGAATCCATATTGCCCCAGCCTGTACAAATAAACCTATTTTGCCAGCATGTTGGCCAGCATGAAGCCCGAACCCGCGCCGGTACCCGCGCCCGGCCAGGTTGATGCGCCGCACAGATACAGCGCCTTGACGGGCGTACGGTAACGCGAGTAACCCGCAACCGGCCGGAACAAAAAGTTCTGATCCAGGTGATGGCTGCCACCCAGACTGTCGCCGCCGATAAGGCAGGCGTTCTCGTGCTCGATGTCAGCCGGTGTCATGACGTGGCGGGCCAGGATCTTGCCCCGCAAACCCGGCGCGTAGGTTTCCAGAAGGTCCAGCACCCGTTCGGCATACGCATGGCCGCAGGCCTGCCAGTCGAGGTCGGTAATTTGACCCAGCGCATCGCCGCGAATCTGCGCGGGCAGCACGCGCACCTGCAGCCACAACACGTGCTTGCCCTCGGGCGCACGCGACGGGTCAAGGGCGGTGGGCTGACCCACCACCACCACTGGCTCGGCCGGCAGCAAGCCGGCGGCAGCCTCGGCGTAGACGCGCGACATCATTGCCATGTCGGGAGCCACGTGCACGTAAGCATATTGCTTCAGATGCTCGCCCGCCCGCCAATCAGGCAGGCCGTCGGTGGCCAGGTGAATCATCATGGTGCCGGGTCCCTGGCGGAATGCCTCAACCTTGGTTTCGAACGACGCCGGGGCAGTGCCCTGCGGCAACAAGCGACCGAAGACCAGCTTGGGATTCAAGTTGGCAATCACCCCTTGTGTAGCCGTAAACGTGCGACCATCTTCAAGCACCACCCCCGTCGCTGCGCCATTTTCCACGGTTATGCGACTTACTGCGATACCGGTAATAATTTCTCCGCCCTTCGCCCTCAACAGGTTGGTCATGGCGCGAATAATGGTGTCTGCCCCGCCCTTGCCGATCACCATGCCAAAGTTCTGGTTGGCCATCGACTCAAGATACGGAAACAAAGCGCCCCCGGCGGCATCCGGCGCAAAGTCGACATGCAGGCCCCAAGCCGCCATGGTGGCCTTGAGCTTCTCGCTTTCAAAATGGCGATCAAGAAAGTCGCGCGGCGAAGACAAAACCAGCCGCACGAGCTCGTACACCCCACCCATACCCTGCTCGCGCCACGCCTTGAACAAGGTTCGGACACTGCCCCACGAGGGCATGGGCGAACCCAACAGACCGAACAGATGCGGCGCTACCTGCTTGAAGCGATCGGCCATCTGGCTCCAGGCCACGGCGTCTTTGGGCGAGAAGTCGTGAATGGCTGATGCGGTCTGCTCCAGGTTCACCCCCACACCTAACGAAGTGCCATCGCGGAAAACCGATGCGAAGCAATGCTGGGCGGGTAAGAATTCGAGCCCATGGGTGGTGAGTTCATCTTTGTAGCGAGCGCAAAACGCCGACCCTGCAAAGTTCGACAGATTCATGGCAAAAAGATCGTGCCGATAGCCTGGCAGCGTAAGAGCCTGGGTTTTTACAGCACCACCCGCCTCGGGGCGTGCCTCGACCACCAGCACTTTTTTACCTTGCGCGGCCAGATGAACCGCCGCTGCCAGACCATTATGGCCCGCCCCCACCACGATAATGTCATAGCTCATTACGCCTCCGTTTTGTTCATTTGATTTTGAACGGGATTCTACGCGCAAAAGCCACTGACCGTGCCGGCGGGCGACTGCTCAGTTTCGGGGCGGTACGTCAAGCCCCTTGGCAACGGCAGGCCGGGCCCCAAATGCGGCGAGCACCCGAGCCAGATTGGGAAAGTCTTTGAAGCCGACGATATCGCCGGCCTCGTAGAAGCCCACCAGGTTACGCACCCACGGCCAGATGGCCATGTCGGCAATGCTGTAGTCAGCACCCATGATCCAGTCACGCCCCTGCAGCCGACCTTCAAGCACGCCGAGCAAACGCCTTGACTCGGTCACGTACCGATCACGCGGACGCTTGTCTTCGTAATCTTTGCCGGCAAATTTGTGAAAGAAGCCCAGTTGACCGAACATGGGGCCCACGCCACCCATCTGAAACATCAGCCACTGAATGGTTTCGTAGCGGGTGGCCGGATCCTGCGATATGAACTTGCCGGTTTTATCAGCCAGATACATCAGGATGGCGCCCGATTCGAACAACGGCAGGGGTTTCCCGCCCGGGCCGTTGGGGTCGATGATTGCCGGTATCTTGTTGTTCGGATTCAGCGACAGAAACTCGGGTGAAAGCTGGTCGTTGGTGTCAAAGCCAACGCGATGTACTTCGTAGGGCAAGCCGGTTTCTTCGAGCATGATCGAAACCTTTACCCCGTTGGGTGTAGCCAGCGAATACAGCTGGATACGCTCGGGATGCCTCGCAGGCCATTTCTTGGTAATTGGGAAATCAGACAAATCGGTCATGGGTGTCCTATTTTTCGCGCATGATCTGCGTCGCCTGAGTCGAGGCGGTATTGAGTGCCGTTGGCGCAGACTGCTCACCGCTAAGCGCGCGTTGCAAAGTCTCGTGGAACATTGCACGGATCTTGGGGTAGTTTCGGATACGGAACGAACTTGCCGTAATGGCGGGCTTCTGGTTGTAAACCGCCACCAGGTTTCGCCAGTCGCCCAGGTTCTTGTAGTAGCTGTCGCCTGTTGCCGCAAAGGCTTGCTCGGTCAGTGGCAGGAAGCCGGTTTCTTGATACCAAGATGCCGCATTTTCGGGCTGGGCCAGCCAGGCCAGAAACTGGGCGACGGCTTTTTCCTGATCGGCGGTTTGGCCTTCGGTCAGCCAGAAGGCAGCGCCGTCCACAAATGGATTGCCCGGCTTTTTAGTCACTTGCGGGTAGTACGGCAGGCCCGAAATGCCAAAATCAAGCGAGCGGACATCACGGAACGAACCCAGACGGCCCGACTCGCTCAACAATACCGAACATTCATTATTGGCGAATCGTTGAATTGCCTGGCCTTCGAGCTCGGGCTTGACCATGAGCTCGCTGCGTACCCAACTGATCATCAAGGACAAGTGGCGCACATACACCGTATCGAACTCGAACGAAGGCAGGTTCTTTTTGGCTTTGGCGTTTTGACTCGATGTGAAGAACTGGTTGTTGACCGCAGCCAGGTTTTCAAGGTTGATCGACACGGCCTGATCGCTGGTGGCGGGGCAATAACGTGTCGCTTTGTTGGCCAGGTCGACCAATTGGCCCTGCAGGTCGGACCAGGCGCGTTCCGGCCGGGGCGGTGTCAGCCCTGCCTTCTGAAATGCGGCAATGTTGTAGAACATGACCGGCACTTCGGCCATGTACGGAAACGCCATCAGGCGCCCCTTGTCGTCGCGCGCAAACCCGTTTTCAGGATGTACAAACCATTTGATGTCTTTGAGGGGCGGCTTGGCCAACAGTGAATGAAGCGGCTTGACGTTGGCATTGCCGTCGTGCGCGTCGGGCGAGCGCCGTGCGTCGAGCTGAACCAGGTTGGGCGCCTTGCCTTTGGCCGCAGCAATAAATTTTTGATCGAGCGCTTCGGGGGAGTCGAATGATTCGATCCGTACCGAAACGTCATTGCTCTGGCGATTGAACTGCTTGACCAGTTTTTCAAAGGCAGCAGCGTTGTGGGGGTTCAGGGAGTGCCAGACAGTAATATCAGCCGCCCAGGTCGCCGACGACGCTGCAGCCAGGCCCACCAAGGCGGCCGCCATACCCACCGCTTTCGGCATAAGCACGAACCGGTTGCCGAAAACACCATGTACTTTCATGTGACTAACCCAGAAAAGGAAACTCGGGCTCCGGCTGAACGCCAGAGATAAGATCAGCCAACGCCCGGCCAGACCCCACGCCCATGGTCCATCCCAGCGTGCCATGACCTGTGTTCAGATACAGGTTGGGAATGCGCGTGCGACCAATAAGGGGAACGTTGGAAGGTGTGGACGGGCGAAGCCCGGACCAAAAGCGAACATTATCAAAATCGAGCGCGTTTGGAAACAATGCATGTGTCAGACTACGCAAGTTTTCGCATCGAGTTGTATTCAGTGCGCGCGAATACCCGCCCAGCTCGGCGACTCCGGCAACGCGCAGCTGGTTGCCCAGCCGCGAATACACCACCTTATGTGCGCTGTCGGTAAGGCTGACCATGGGGGCTGCTTCAGGCTGAACAATGTCGAAGGTGGCTGAATAGCCCTTGGCCGGGTACACAGGGCAGCGCACCCCCAGGGGGGTCACAAGCTGCGGGGTCCAGCAGCCCAGCGCCGCCACATAGGCGTCTGCGCGCAAGGTCTCGTAAAGCCCTTGGGCATTGATAAGTTCAACCGCCTTCACCTGGCCCGCGTCCGCCAGCAAGCGACTGACCTGGGTTGAAAAGCGAAACTCCACCCCGGCCTGCGCGGCCCGTCGGGCAAGCTCGGTCGTAAACATATAGATGTCGCCGGATTCATCGTCGGCCGTGTAATCGCCACCGACTATGCTGGCACGCACCGGCGCCAGCGCCGGCTCGATCTGCACCACTTCGTCTGCGGTCACAATGCGCCGATCCAGCCCAAAATCGCGCATCAGATCGGCGGCGTCTTGTGAGGCGTCGAACTCTACGGGATCCTGATAGAAATTAAGTATGCCCCGTTGCAGATGGTTGTACTCAATGTTCAGATCAGCTCGCATCTGCCTGAGCGTGGCCAGGCTGTATTCCGACATGGCCACCATGGCGCGAATATTGGGAGCCAGGCGCGACGGCATGCATTCGCGCATAAATGCCAGGCCCCAGGCCCATTGACGCAGATCCAACCGGGGCCGGAACGAAATGGGCGCCTTGTCGGACAACAGCCACTTGAGCAAACGCAGCGGCATGCGCGAATTGGCCCAGGGCTCGGAATACGAAACAGAGATCTGGCCGCCGTTGGCGCGGCTGGTTTCCTGCGCGGGCCCGCTTTCGCGGTCGATGACCACGACCTCGTGCCCGGCCTGGGCCAGCCACCAAGCGGTGGCAGTACCGATTATTCCGCTTCCCAGTACCGCTACTTTCATGGTTATTACCTTTTAAACATCGCTTCGCTACGTGGGGCGGCAAAACGCCGCTCAGTGCACGTCGGCCTGCGAAGTGAACGCATCGGCGAAGAATTCATCATCGGGCAGCCCGCAGTCGTGAATGAAGTCGCGACGCGCACTTTCCACCACGATGGGGGCACCGCAGGCATACACCTGATGACCGGAAAGATCGGGCAGGTCTTGCATGACCGCCTGGTGCACCAACCCCGTTCGGCCATGCCAGGCATCTTCGGGCAGCGCTTCGGACACCACCGGCACATACGAGAAATTGGGCAGTGTGCGCGCCCATTCCTGTGCCAGTTCGTTCATATACAGATCACGCGGGCGGCGCCCACCCCAATACAGGACCGCAGGCCGCGTGCTGCCTTGAGCGATCATTTGCTCGACAATGGCCTTGATGGGGGCGAAGCCGGTACCGCTTGCCAAAAACACAATCGGTTTGTCGCTGTCGTCACGCAAAAAGAACGACCCCAAGGGGCCTTCGACGCGCAGGATCTCGCGAAGTTTCATTTGAGTAGCACCAACGCCGAACACGTGGTCGGTAAACAAGCCGCCCGGCATGTGGCGCAAGTGCAGCTCGACCAGATTCTTTTCGTTAGGTGCACAGGCCATGGAGTAACTGCGCCGGCTGCCGTCCTTCAGTATGAACTCAACATACTGGCCCGCGTAATAGCGAAACGGCTCGGAGGGGGGCAACTGCAGCTGTATGACCTTGACGTCATGAGCAAGGTCTTCGAGCCCCATGACCCGCGCCGGCATCTTGCGAATCTGAATATCGCTGGCCATGCGAATTTCGTGTGCCTCGATCACCAGATCGGACGTGGGCTTTGCCTGGCAAAACAGCGTGTAGCCCTCGGAAAGCTCTTTGGACGAAAGAATTTGCTCAGGGCTGGAGCCGGCCTGATAGCTGCCCGAGACCACCTTGCCCTTGCATGTAGAACACGCACCCGTACGGCAACTGTAGGGGAGCACAATACCCGCCCCCATGGCCGCGTCCAGCACGGACTGGCCCTGCGAAACCTCGAACTCGTGCCCGCTGGGCAGAACCTTGACCTTAAAACTCATACCGCATGTTCATCCATAACAATCAATAAAGTGGTACTGACCTTCAATCAAGTTCGGCCATCAAAGCCACCACCAAAAATCACCACCAGACGCGACCTAGGCCAGCCATCACCGCAAGTCAGTCTGGGCGGTGTAAAGAACTCAAACCGACGGTATAAAGAACTCAAACCGGCGCCTATAAAGAACTAGACCAAGCCTATTTTAAACGCGCATCAATCAAACGCGCCGCAACACCGGCTGCTTGATCTTCAGATCAAGCACCTTGCCTTTGCGCGCCCGCTTGCCCAAATACGGAGCCAGCCCTGCGGTATCCAGCAACTGCTCGGTGTGCCGGTTTCGATACACCCCTTCGGCGATGAGCCCGGCCGGACCGGTCGCCACCCACTGCGCAATGCCGTCGCCGGCATCCAGACCCATCAACACCGTGCCGCGACCGCCGCCGGAAAGGTTCTTCAGTTCGGCCAGCTCGATCAAAAGAAATCTGCCCTTGGTGCTGAGCATGGCCAGGTGGCTGTCATCGCCTTGCAAAACCAAGGGCTTGAGCAGCATGTCGTCTTTTTCAAGGCTGATGAACTGCTTGCCTGCGCGTTGACGCGTGGTCATGCCTTTAA
Organism: Pusillimonas sp.; assembly: GCF_035515275.1. Taxonomy (GTDB): domain Bacteria; phylum Pseudomonadota; class Gammaproteobacteria; order Burkholderiales; family Burkholderiaceae_B; genus Pusillimonas. The sequence continues at coordinate 7,456 of NZ_DATJBQ010000060.1, read as the reverse complement.
GGGTAGCAATAAACCCATAACCCAGCTTTGTTCCAATGACATAGCGCGTGTTTTCGTCCCCCGCCACCATATGCACAATGCGGGCGCCGGGCTCAAGGTCAACCATCGAAGTGATGGGCTGTCCGTCGCCGCGCGCCGACGGCAGGCTTGACACCGCCACTGTGTATACCCGCCCAGTATTTGAAATGGCCACGAGGTTGTCGGTACTGCGGCATTCGACGACGCCATACAGGGCGTCGCCGGTCTTGAAACTGAATTGCGAAGCATCGTGACCATGCCCCTGCCGCGAGCGCAGCCACCCCTTTTGCGAAACAATGACAGTAACCGGTTCATCGACCACACGGTTTTCAAGCACCGCCCTTTCGGCCGCTTCAATCAGCGTACGCCGGTCATCGCCGTATTGCTTGGCATCGGCCTCGATCTCTTTGATGATCATTCTCTTGAGCGACGCGGGGTTGCTCAGCAACTCGCTCAGGCGCTGCTGCTGGTCCTTTTGTTCGGCCAGTTCTTTTTCGATCTTGAAGCCTTCAAGCCGCGCCAACTGCCGCAAGCGCATCTCCAGGATGTCTTCGGCCTGCCTCTCGGACAGTTCAAAACGCTGCATCAGCGCGGCGCGCGGCTCGTCGGATTCACGAATAGTCTGAATGACTTCGTCCACATTCAAATACACCACCATGCGACCTTCAAGCACGTGAATGCGGTCGGTCACCTTGTCGAGGCGGTATTGAGTGCGACGCGTGACCGTTTCGGTGCGAAAACCCAGCCACTCGGTCAAAATGCGCCGCAACGGCCGTTGAGCCGGGCGCGAGTCAGTGCCGATACAAACCAGGTTGATCGATACGCTGCCTTCCATACTGGTCTGGGCCAGCAACAGGTTGACGAATTCGTCGCGATCGACCTTGCTGGTCTTGGGCTCGAACACCAGTCGCACAGCGTCTTGCTTACCTGATTCGTCGCGCACCGCATCAAGCACACCCAGCACCAGCGCCTTGGTTTGCTGCTGATCGGCGCTTAGGCTTTTTTTGCCGGGCTTGACCTTGGGATTGGTGCGATCTTCGATCTCTTCAAGAATTTTTTGCGTCGAAGTGCCCGGAGGCAGCTCGTACACCACCAGTTGCCACTGCCCGCGAGCCAGCTCTTCAAAGCGCCACCGGGCTCGCGCCTTGATCGAGCCACGGCCACTACGATAGATTTGCGCAATATCGTCGGGCGACGAAATAATTTGCCCACCGCCGGCAAAATCGGGGCCGGGCACAAGTTGATGCAGATCTTCGTCGCTGAGCTTGGGGTTCTTGAGCAGCGCCACGCAGGCCTGTGCCACTTCGCGCAGGTTGTGCGAGGGAATCTCGGTAGCCATGCCCACTGCAATGCCCGACGCCCCGTTAAGCAACATGATTGGCAGACGCGCCGGAAGCAGCATGGGTTCTTGCTGACTGCCGTCGTAGTTGGGGGCAAAATCAACGGTACCTTCGTTAAGCTCGTCGAGCAACAAACGCGAAAAAGGCGTTAACCGAGCCTCGGTGTACCGCATGGCCGCCGCGTTGTCGCCGTCGCGCGAACCAAAGTTGCCCTGGCCGTCGATAAGCGGGTAGCGCAGCGAGAAATCTTGCGCCATGCGTACCATGGCGTCGTAGGCGGCCTGATCACCATGCGGGTGATACTTGCCCAGCACGTCGCCCACCACGCGCGCCGACTTGACCGGTTTGGCGCCGGGGCCCAGACCCATGGCGTCCATGGCGTACAAAATGCGGCGCTGCACAGGTTTCTGGCCGTCGGCCACTTCGGGCAAAGCACGCCCACGCACCACCGACACCGCGTAATCCAAATATGCTTGTTCTGCGTAGTAACCCAATACGAGGGCGTCGCCGTCGTCGCCGCCTTCAAATAAACCTGCTTGTGTGTTGTCCATGTTGCTCTCTGACTCTTAAATGTCGACGTCGGCCAAGTTGCCTTTCTCTTCGAGCCAGGTGCGACGTCGGCCCGACTCGCCCTTGCCCATCAGCATGTCGAACATGTTAAGCGTGGCTTCAACGCCCAACTCGCCGCAGGCCACCACCATCAGGCGCCGCGTGTCCGGGTTCATGGTGGTGTCCCAAAGCTGTTCGGCGCTCATTTCGCCCAGGCCCTTGAAGCGGCTGATGCTCCAGGAGCCTTCTTTTACGCCCTCTTTGCGCAGACGATCAAGCACGGCTTCAAGCTCGCCCTGATCAAGGCAATACAGCTTGCGTGCCGGGCGCTTGCCCAGCGCCGGCACGTCGACACGGAACAGCGGCGGACGGGCGATATACACGTGGCCGGCCTCGACCAGACGAGGAAAATGCCGAAAGAACAGCGTCAGCAGCAGGACCTGGATGTGCGAGCCGTCGACGTCGGCGTCGGACAGTATGCAGATACGGCCATAGCGCAGGTTGGAAAGATCGACCTGGTCTTGCGGCCCATGCGGGTCGACGCCGATTGCGACTGAAATATCGTGGATCTCGTTGTTGGCAAACAGGCGATCGCGCTCGACCTCCCACGAGTTAAGCACCTTGCCGCGCAAAGGCAGGACCGCCTGGAATTCTTTGTCGCGCCCCATTTTGGCCGAACCACCGGCTGAGTCGCCCTCGACCAGGAAAAGCTCGGTGCGCGAGGCATCGGACGACTCGCAATCAGTCAGCTTGCCGGGCAATACGGCCACCCCGGAGCTTTTGCGCTTTTCGACCTTTTGCGCCGAACGCGCCCGCGCCTGGGCCTGTCGGATAGCAGTTTCAGCCAGCTTCTTGCCCAGATCGACGTTAGCGTGCATGGCCAGCTCAAGTGCATTCTTGACATAGCCTCCGACCAGGCGCACTGCATCGCGGCTATTCAACCGTTCTTTGATCTGTCCCTGAAATTGCGGGTCGAGCACTTTGGCGGAAAGCACAAAACTGGCTCGAGCAAATACGTCTTCAGGTAGCAGCTTAACCCCTTTGGGTATCAGGCCATGCAACTCAGCGAACGACTTGACCGCATTAAAGAGGCCTTCGCGCAGGCCGGCTTCGTGCGTGCCGCCGGCGGGTGTGGAAATAAGATTGACATAGGACTCGCGCATGACGTTGCCTTCTGTGGTCCATGCCACCGCCCAATGTGCCCCCTCGCCTTCGGAGTAGTTTTCGTCGTCGGCGCCGGCGTACTGGCGACCTTCGAATATGGGCACGATTTTTTCGGCGTCGGCCAAGGCCTCGTTCAAGTAACCCTTGAGACCGTCTTCATACTGCCATTGCATGGTCTCGCCGGTTTTTTCGTTGGCCAGCACCACCTTGATACCGCTTAGCAGCACGGCCTTGCCCCGCAGCGAATGAACCAATTCGGCCATGGGCAAGGCGGCGGTGTCAAAATACTTGGCATCCGGCCACATGCGCACGCGAGTGCCGGTTTTGCGGCGTGCCGCCGTATCGGTTTGGGCCAAGGGCTGCACCACATTGCCGTCGGCAAATACCAACTGATGTTCTTGTCCGTCGCGCCACACGGTGACTTCAAGACGCTTGGACAAGGCGTTGGTTACCGATACGCCCACCCCGTGCAAGCCACCCGAAAAAGCGTATGCGCCGCCGCTTTTTTTATCGAACTTGCCGCCGGCATGAAGCCGAGTAAAAACGATTTCCACAACCGGCGCCTGCTCGTCGGGATGCAGGCCAACCGGTATGCCCCGGCCGTCGTCTTCAACCGAGACGCTGCCATCGACATGCAAGGTTACCTTGATCTGCTTGCCATAGCCCGCCAGTGCTTCGTCGGCAGCATTGTCTATGACTTCTTGCAATATGTGCAGCGGGTTGTCGGTGCGGGTGTACATGCCGGGCCGCTGACGCACCGGTTCGAGCCCTTTCAGGACCCGGATGGACGCTTCGTCGTAACGTGCTGATGTAGCCAAGTTATCCCCAGTTTTCGGTGGATGAAAAAACAGTATTTTACGAACATTGCGGGCAGCGGCGTCAACCGCCGCCAAAGGCCGGGTCGAAACGGGGCGACTGCGGGCCCGCCGGACGCTTCCAATAACAGGAAGGTATCGGCATGGCGTGTCGCGGCACGGATGCTCGTGAAAAACAGCTGCAGTACCCCCAGGAATATACAGGCCAGGCCCGACAGTGGTATGCTTGGAAAAATCTGGCAAAAAGTTGACGCCCCAATTAATAAAACACTTGGCGTCCTGTGTTGGCCACTGCACTTTTTAAGCACACTCCATCCTTATCACTATGAGCGAATTAATACGAAACGTAAGCGACGCCAGCTTCGAGGCCGAGGTATTGCAATCCGAAGGCCCCGTTCTGGTCGACTATTGGGCAGCCTGGTGCGGCCCATGCAAAATGATCGCCCCGCTGCTTGACGAAGCCGCCAAGCAATATCAGGGCCGTGTTACCATAGCAAAACTCAATGTCGACGAAAATCCCGATACTGCCGCCAAGTTCGGCGTTCGCGGCATCCCGACCTTAATGTTGTTCAAAGACGGCAAACCCGCCGCAACCAAGGTGGGCGCACTGTCCAAATCCCAGTTGGCCGCTTTTCTAGACGAATCCGTTTAAACGCAATTGCTGCGTTTGCGCGCGGACCCGTCCCGGGTCCGCCACCAACTTTGCACGAACCCCCTTCTTTTTTCTCATGCACCTCACAGAACTAAAAGCGCTGCACGTTTCGCAATTGCTCGAAATGGCCGCGAGCCTGGACATCGATAACGCCAGCCGCCTGCGCAAACAAGAAATCATGTTCGCCATCATGAAAAAGCGCGCCAAACAAGGCGAGCAAATTTTCGGAGACGGCGTTCTTGAAGTCCTGCCCGACGGCTTCGGTTTCCTGCGTTCACCCGAAACGTCGTATCTGGCCAGCACAGACGATATCTATATTTCGCCTTCGCAGATCAGGCGCTTCAACCTGCACACCGGAGACTCCATCGAAGGTGAGGTGCGCGTACCCAAAGACGGCGAGCGCTATTTTGCGCTGGTCAAGGTGGACAAGGTCAACGGCATGCAGCCCGAGGCCATCAAGCACCGCATCATGTTCGAGAACCTGACCCCGCTGCATCCGGATCAGGTCATGACACTCGAACGCGACATCAAAAGCGAAGAAAACATTACAGGGCGAATTCTTGATATTTTCGCCCCCTTGGGCAAAGGCCAGCGCGCGCTGATCGTCGCCAGCCCCAAATCGGGTAAAACCGTGATGATGCAGCACATTGCGCATGCCATCACCACCAATTACCCCGACGCCACCATGATCGTCCTGCTGGTCGACGAGCGCCCTGAAGAAGTTACCGAGATGCAGCGCACGGTGCGCGGCGAAGTCGTGGCCTCCACTTTCGACGAGCCGGCCACCCGTCACGTGCAAGTGGCCGAAATGGTCATTGAAAAAGCCAAGCGCCTGGTCGAGCTGAAAAAAGACGTGGTCATTTTGCTTGACTCAATCACCCGATTGGCTCGCGCCTACAACACCGTCGTGCCGGCTTCAGGCAAGGTGCTGACCGGAGGCGTCGATGCCAATGCACTGCAACGACCCAAACGCTTCTTTGGCGCTGCGCGCAATATCGAAGAAGGCGGCTCGCTGACCATCATCGGCACGGCCCTTATCGAAACCGGCAGCCGCATGGACGAAGTCATCTACGAAGAATTCAAGGGTACGGGCAACTCCGAGGTTCACCTCGAGCGTCGTCTTGCCGAAAAGCGGGTGTATCCTGCCATCAACCTGAACAAATCGGGCACTCGCCGCGAAGAACTTCTTATCAAGCCCGACCTGCTGCAGAAAGTCTGGGTATTGCGCAAGTTCATTCACGACATGGACGACGTTGCAGCCATGGAATTCATTCTTGACAAGATCCGTGCAACCAAGACCAATGCCGAATTCTTCGACATGATGAAAAAATAATCAGAAACGCTTTTACAACACGGCTGAGTCTGCCGTCAGGTAGGCTCAGTGCGCAACACTGAGCACCCCACTTGATGACACTACCTACACTTAATCAATTTCTCGACCAGGTACAGGCCCGCGACCCGCATCAACCCGAGTTCATGCAAGCTGTGCACGAGGTCATGGCCTGCTTGTGGCCCTTTATCGAACAAAACCCGCGCTACGCCGAAATGGGCCTGCTCGAACGTTTGGTCGAGCCTGAGCGAGTGATCCAGTTTCGTGTTTCGTGGGTAGACGACCACGGCAAGGTGCGGGTCAACCGTGCATTCCGCATACAGCACAGTTCGGCCATCGGCCCCTTCAAGGGCGGCATGCGTTTTCATCCGTCGGTCAATCTTTCCATTCTCAAGTTTCTGGCCTTCGAACAGACCTTTAAGAACGCGCTCACCACCCTGCCCATGGGCGGTGGCAAAGGCGGCTCCGACTTCGACCCCAAGGGCAAGTCCGACGGCGAGGTCATGCGTTTTTGCCAGGCCCTGATGATCGAACTGCATCGCCATCTTGGCCCCGACACCGACGTGCCTGCCGGCGATATCGGCGTGGGCAGCCGCGAGGTCGGCTTTATGGCCGGTATGATGAAAAAGCTTTCAAACTCGTCGGCCAGCGTGTTTACCGGCAAGGGCATCAGTTTCGGCGGCAGCCTTATCCGCCCCGAAGCCACGGGCTATGGCACGGTTTATTTTGCTGAAGAAATGCTCAAGCACATGCGCCAGTCGCTCGACGGCCTGACGGTCTCGGTCTCGGGCTCGGGCAACGTGGCCCAATATGCCATCGAAAAATGCATGCAGATGGGCGCCAAGGTGCTTACGGTTTCCGATTCGCACGGATGCTTGGTCGACAAGACCGGCTTTACGCCAGAAAAGCTGGCTGCGCTTATCGAGCTCAAGAACACCCGCCGAGGTCGTCTCGAAACCTTTGCCCAAGAGCAAGGACTTGTTTACGAAGCCGGCAAACGTCCCTGGCATGTTCCGGTCGATGTCGCCCTGCCTTGCGCCACTCAGAACGAACTCGAGATCGAAGATGCGCGCATGCTGATCAAGAACGGGGTGCGTTGCGTGGCCGAAGGCGCCAACATGCCTACCAGCCTTGACGCCGCCCAGGCCTTCATCGACGCCGGTGTGCTGTACGCACCGGGCAAAGCCAGCAATGCCGGCGGCGTGGCCGTTTCCGGCCTTGAAATGAGCCAGAACGCCCTGCGCCTGAACTGGTCGCGCGACGAAGTTGAAACCCGCCTGCATGCGATCATGCGCGACATCCACGAGAGCTGCGTACGATACAGCGACCAGTCGCCGGGCAAACTGGTCAACTACCTTAACGGGGCCAACATTGCAGGCTTTGTCAAAGTAGCCGATTCCATGCTGCAGCAAGGCGTGTACTGATCCGTACTGGCCTTACTAAAATCGGCGGCGGGTTTCGACCTAGCCGCCGTTTTTCTTTATACCGGCGGCCGAACCGTTCAGCTCGCCGGCATCGCGCAGGACACCGCCGTCCGCGTCATTCAGCTCGAGTTCGCCCCCTTTTATCTGGCCCTCGGGTACCGGAG
>NZ_DATJBQ010000059.1:0-28919 GCF_035515275.1 Pusillimonas sp. | reverse complement strand
GATCTAACCGCCACGCCCGCCTTCTCGGCGTCGATATTCTTGCCGTTGGGCACCCGCCCCACCGCCTGCAGCACCAGGTCGTATCGCTGCGGCTCGGCCGGCGCGTTGGCGCCTTCGAACCTGACCCAGATGCCGTCGTCTTTGGCCTCGGCCGATACGGTCCTGGTGTCGAGCATGACACGATCAAAGCGCTTGTCGTTCATTTTTTGCCAGACCTTGACCAGGTCGCGGTCGGCACCCTGCATCAGGCCGCTTTGCATTTCAACCACATCAAGCCTTGCGCCCAGGGCGGAATACACCGTACCCATTTCAAGCCCGATGATCCCGCCGCCGATGATCAGCATTTTTTGGGGAATGGACTTGAGTTGCAGCGCGCCGGTGGAATCGACAATACGGTCGTCTTGTGGCAGGAAAGGCAGTTTTACCGACTGGCTGCCGGCCGCAATAATCGCCGAGCCGAATTTGACGGTGCGCGCGGCGCCCTCTGCGCCCTGCACGACCAGGTGATTCGGGTCGGCGAACCGGCCCACGCCCGTCAGCACGGTTACCTTGCGCATTTTGGCCATGGCGGCCAGACCGCCGGTAAGCTTGCCGATGACGCCGTCTTTGTAGGCACGCAGCGCGTCCAGGTCGATGGACGGCGCGCCAAACGAAATACCGTGTTTGGCCAGGCTTTGCGCGGCTTCGGCCACGCCCACGGTGTGCAACAAGGCTTTTGAAGGAATGCAGCCCACGTTCAGACAAACGCCACCCAGCGTGCTGTAGCGTTCAACCAGAGCCACTTTAAGGCCCAGGTCGGCGGCGCGGAACGCGGCCGAATAACCACCGGGGCCTGCGCCCAGCACAACCAGATCGAATTGTTCGTCGGCCGTGCCCGAATAGCTGGCGGCTTGCGGCACAGGTGCCGGGGCCGACTTGGTGGCCGGTGCCGGGCCGCTTTGCGGCTTGCGCGCGCTGGACGAGCCGTTGGCCGTGCCGGGTTTGTCATCGGCCTCGCTGGCCGCTTCTGCAGAGGCATTGCCGCTGGCTTCGATGGTAACCAGCGCATCGCCCTGGGCGACTTTGTCGCCCACCTTGACCAGCACCGCCTTGACCACCCCGCCCTGCGCGGCGGGGATCTCCATGGAGGCCTTGTCGGACTCGACCGTGACCAGGCTTTGTTCAGGTTGTACGGTGTCGCCTACTGCGACCAGCACCTCAATCACATCAACCTTGTCAAAGTCACCGATGTCGGGAACAGTCAGTTCTGTTGTGCTCATGCGCGCCCCTATAGTGCAATGCGACGGAAATCGGCCAGCAAGCCGGCCAGATAAGCGTTGAAGCGGGCTGCGGCCGCGCCATCAATAACGCGGTGATCATACGACAACGACAACGGCAGCATCAGGCGCGGTTGAAATGCGTTGCCGTCCCACACAGGCATGTGGCTGGAGCGCGACACACCCAGAATGGCCACTTCGGGCGCGTTGATAATGGGGGTGAACGACGTGCCGCCAATACCGCCCAACGACGAAATAGAGAAGCACCCGCCCTGCATCTGCGACGGCGAAAGCTTGCCGTCGCGGGCCTTGGCGGCCAGCTCGGAGGTTTCGGCGGCCAGCTCGAACACGCCTTTTTTGTCGGCATCACGAATAACGGGCACCATCAGCCCGTTGGGCGTGTCGGCGGCAAAGCCCACATGGTAGTACTGCTTGTAGACAAGGCTATCGCCGTCAAGCGAAGCATTGAATTCGGGAAACTTCTTCAACGCCGCCACCACCGCCTTGATCAGGAAGGCGAGCATCGTAACCTTGATGCCGCTTTTCTGGTTTTCTTGATTAAGCGTCACGCGCAAGGCTTCCAGCTCGGTAATGTCGGCCTGATCGTTATTGGTGACGTGGGGAATCATCACCCAGTTGCGATGCAGGTTGGCGCCGGAAATTTTCTTGATGCGCGACAGCGGCTTGGCTTCGACCGGCCCGAACTTGCTGAAATCGACCTGAGGCCAATCCAGTACCGAAAGCCCGCCGCCCACGCCTTGCGCGCCTTTAGGCGTACCCGAAGCCAGCGCCTGCTTGACGAAACCGCGCACGTCGTCAAAGGTGATGCGGCCTTTGTCGGCCGAGCCCGTTACCTGGGCCAGATCAACACCCAGTTCGCGCGCAAACTTGCGCACAGAGGGCGAGGCGTATGGCAGTTTATTGGCAGGGGTGTTCTCGGCCAGCGCTTCGGTGGGCGAGCTGCGCTCGACCGGGTCGGACGCCATGCCGCCTTTGCTGGACACGGCCGGGGCGGAAACACCAGAGGCTCGATCTGGCGCGCTGCTTTCCTGGGCGGTATCAGAGTCGTCGGCAGGCTTGGGCGCTGCCGCCGGGGCTTGTTCTGCCGCGTGGTCGCCGCTGGGCTCAAGAACCAGAATTTCAGCCCCCTGCCCCACCTTGTCGCCGACCTTGACGGCAATACGTTTGATCACGCCGGCGTGCGAAGAAGGGATCTCCATTGAGGCCTTGTCGGACTCGACCGTAATAAGGCTTTGCTCGGCGGCAACCGTGTCGCCTTCGGCGACCAGCAGCTCAATCACCTCGACGTCCTTGAAGTCGCCGATGTCGGGAACCACTACTGAGACAGGCTTTGCCCCACCCGATGCAGCAGCGCTTGGCGCCGCAGGTTTTTCGGCGGCTGCGGCAGCCTTGCCTTCAGGCGCCGCTGCCTTGCCTTCTGGTTTGGCCACCGCCGGCTCGTTGGCCGCTTTGCTTGGGGCGGGCGCCTCGGCTTTGCCCGAGGCGGCTGCTTCGATTTCGATAATGACCGAACCTTCGCGCACCTTGTCGCCCACCTTCACCTTCACCGCCTTTACCGTACCGGCCGCGGACGAGGGAATTTCCATCGAGGCCTTGTCGGACTCGACGGTGATAAGGCTTTGCTCGAGCTTGACTGTGTCGCCCTCGGCAACCAATATCTCGATGACATCGACCTCGGAGAAGTCGCCGATGTCGGGGATCTTGATTTCTGTGAGTTGGCTCATTGCATCTGTCTCCGATCAGGCGTACTGAGGGTTGGCTTTATTGGGGTCGATGCCGTATTTACTGATCGCTTCTGCAACCTTGGAAACCGGCACGTCTCCGTCGTCGGCCAAGGCGCGCAGCGCGGCCAGCACGACGAAATGGCGATCAACCTCGAAATGCTCACGCAGCCTGTAGCGGAAGTCGGAGCGCCCGAAGCCGTCGGTGCCCAGTACCGAGAAGCGGCGGCCCGCCGGAATAAAGGGCCGGACCTGATCACCAAACAATTTGACGTAGTCCGTGGAAACCACAATGGGGCCCGTCGTTTTTTCAAGCTGCTGGGTCACGTAAGGTACGGGGGGGTTGGCTTCCTCGGGGTTAAGCAGACGATGACGCTCGCAATCGAGCCCATTGCGGCGCAGCTCGGTAAAGCTGGTGACGCTCCACACGTCCGAGGACACACCCCAATCTTTCTCGAGCAGGTCTTGAGCCGCCAATACTTCGCGCAAAATGGTGCCAGAGCCCATTAACTGCACGTTAAGCTTGTTCTTGGGCTTGCCGGCTGAACGCAGCTTGTACATGCCGCGAATAATGCCTTCTTCGTCGCCCTTGCTTAAGCCGGGATGAGCATAGTTTTCGTTCATTACAGTGATGTAATAGAAAACGTTCTCTTGATTTTCGATCATGCGCTGCAGGCCGTTTTGAATAATCACGGCCAGTTCGTGCCCATACGTGGGGTCGTACGACACGCAGTTGGGAATAAGCGCCGACATGATGTGGCTGTGCCCGTCTTCGTGCTGCAGGCCCTCGCCGTTAAGCGTGGTGCGCCCGGCTGTACCACCCAGCAAGAAACCACGGGCCTGCATGTCGCCGGCCGCCCAGGCCAGGTCGCCGATACGCTGGAATCCGAACATCGAGTAATAGATGTAGAACGGAATCATGATGCGGTTGTTGGTGGAGTACGACGTGGCCGCCGCAATCCAGGAACTGAACGCACCTGCCTCGTTGATGCCTTCTTGCAACAGCTGACCGTCGTGTGTTTCTTTGTAGTACATGACCTGGTCTTTATCGACCGGGATGTACTTCTGGCCTTCGGGCGCGTAAATGCCGATCTGGCGGAAAAGGCCTTCCATGCCGAAGGTACGCGACTCGTCAGCCAGGATGGGGACCACACGCGGGCCAAGCTGCTTGTCGCGCAGAACCTGGTTCAAAATACGCACAAACGCCTGCGTGGTGGAGATTTCACGCCCTTCGGGGGTGGGCTCGAGTACGGCCTTGAACGCATCCAGCTCGGGCGCCTTGAATTTTTCGTCGGACATCGCCCGGCGCGCGGGCAAGTAGCCGCCCAGCGCCTGACGCCGCTCGTGCAGGTATTTCATTTCGAGCGAGTCTTCGGCGGGCTTGAAATACGGCAGTTCTTCGAGCTTGTCGTCTGGAATAGGTATGTTGAACCGGTCGCGGAACTCGCGCACCGCTTCCATGTCGAGCTTTTTTTGCTGGTGGGTGGGGTTTTTGGCCTGGCCGATGTGGCCCATGCCATAGCCTTTGATGGTCTTGGCCAGAATGACGGTGGGCTGACCCTTATGATTCACGGCCTCGTGAAAGGCGGCATACACCTTGTGCGGGTCGTGACCGCCCCGGTTCAGGCGCCATACGGCCTCGTCGCTCATGCGGCTGACCATTTCAAGCAGCTTGGGATGCTTGCCGAAGAAATGCTTGCGCACAAAAGCGCCGTCGTTGGCCTTGTATGCCTGGTACTCGCCGTCGACGGCTTCTTCCATGATGCGGCGCAAGATGCCCTCTTTGTCGCGCGCCAGAAGTGGGTCCCAGTAGCCGCCCCAAATCAGTTTAATGACGTTCCAGCCGCTGCCGCGGAAATCGCCCTCGAGCTCCTGGATGATTTTGCCGTTGCCGCGCACCGGGCCGTCGAGCCGCTGCAGGTTGCAGTTGACGACAAAAATAAGGTTGTCGAGCTTCTCGCGCGAGGCCAGGCTGATGGCGCCCAGGGATTCGGGCTCGTCCATTTCGCCGTCGCCGCAAAATACCCAGACTTTACGGTTGCTGGTGTCGGCAATGCCGCGGGCATGCAGGTACTTAAGAAAGCGCGCCTGGTAAATGGCCATAATGGGGCCAAGCCCCATCGACACCGTTGGAAACTGCCAGAACTCGGGCATGAGCTTGGGGTGCGGGTACGACGACAAGCCCTTGCCGCCCACTTCTTGACGGAAATGATCGAGCTGTTCTTCGGTAAGGCGGCCTTCGAGGTAGGCGCGACCATACATGCCGGGCGAAGTATGGCCCTGAAAGTACACCAGATCGCCGCCGTGGTCTTCGGTTTCGGCGTGCCAGAAATGGTTCTGTCCGCAGCCGATCATGGTTGCCAGCGAGGCGAACGACGCAATATGGCCGCCCAGGTCGCCGCCGTCGGCCGGATGATGGCTGTTGGCCTTGACCACCATGGCCATGGCGTTCCAGCGTATGTACGAGCGAATACGCTCTTCGAGCGCAATGTTGCCGGGGTGCGGCGCCTCGAGGCCGGGGGGAATGGTATTGACGTATGCCGTGTTGGCCGAGAATGGAATGCGCGCCCCTGAACGGCGCGCCAGGTCGACCAGTCGTTCAAGCAGAAAATGCGCGCGCTCGGGGCCTTCGTGTTCGAGTACGGCTTCGAGCGCGTCGAGCCACTCCTGGACTTCGGGATCGTCGTTGCCGACCGTGCTCAATGCACCTGCTTGATCAAGAGAGGACATGAATGTCTCCAATTAAGATTGTATGAATCACAGACCAACGGCATAAGCCCGTTGTAGCACGTGTGCTGTCGCGCCGCAGGCTCGCGGCGACCGCCCGACACAACGCCGGAAATATTTCCATTCTAGGAAAGACCCCCTGTAAGGGCAAGTAAAATTTCACTTTATGGCATTAGTTTTTATAATATGAAAAATTGACATTAAACTGAACGCCCTTGCAGGACAATATTGTTTAAAATAGTCGCACAATGGCCGGCCCTTCACGTAAATCCCTCATACCCACCACGTTCTACGATCAAGCCAAAGGCACGCGTCGCGGTCTGTACTGGCTGACGCCGGTGCTTGTGTTGGTGCTGTATCTGTGCGTCATGGGTGTCTTCATCTGGCTGCAGCGCCTGCAAAGCGACAGCGTCATGTTTGTCACCATCGACCAGGAAACGCGTCAGCAGCGCCTGATCATGGTCGTGGTGGCGCTTTCGGCGCTGATCATCCTTAGCCTGCTGGCCTTATGGCGCTACACGCGATTTCGCGGTCGGGCCGAAGCAGCACTTATTGCCGAAACCGGTTTCAGGCGCGCCATGGAAAACTCCATGTCCACCGGCATGCGCGTATTCGACATGCAAGGCCGCATCGCGTATGTAAACCCGGCCTTTTGCCGCATGATCGGGTGGAACGAAGCCGACCTCATCGGGCGTACCACGCCGTTTCCATACTGGCTGCCCGGGCGCCACGCACAACATCAAGAAACCCTCGACCTGCTGCTGTCGGGCCGCACCCCCAGCAGCGGGCTCGAGGTCGAGGCCCAGCGGCGCGACGGGTCTCGCTTTACTGCGCGCATGTATGTATCGCCCCTGCGCGACCCGAACGGCGAACAGATCGGCTGGATGACATCCATGACCGACATTACCGAGCCCAAGCGCATTCGCGAGGCCCTTACCGCTGCACACGAACGCTTCATGACGGTGCTCGAAGGCCTGGACGACGCCATTTCGGTGGTGGCCGACACGCCCGACGGGCTTGAGCTGCTGTTCGCCAACCGAACCTATCGGCGGTTTTTCGGAGCGCATTCCAATGGACACGCCGAGCTGCTAGGGGGCAGGCTTGGTCGCTTCACCGATGAAACCGTCGAGGTGTACTCCACCTCGGCGCAGCGTTGGTTCGAGGTGCACCATCGCATGCTGGCCTGGACCGACGGGCGTCGTGTGCGCCTTCAGGTGGCGCGCGACATTACCGAGCGCCGTACCCACGAAGAAGCCTCGCGCGTGCAGCAAGAAAAAATTCAGTTGACCAGCCGCCTCACCACCATGGGTGAAATGGCTTCGTCGCTGGCACATGAGCTTAACCAGCCGCTGACCGCCATCAGCAACTACAGCATGGGCGCGGTGGCCATGCTCAAGGCCGGCAACCCCAGGCCCGACCAATTGCTTGCCGCCCTCGAAAAAGCCGCATCACAAGCCGAGCGGGCCGGCAAGATCATCAGCCGTATCCGCGAGTTCGTGAAACGCAGCGAGCCGCGCCGCCAAAAAGTACCGATTTCGCGTATTTTGGACAACGCCATTGCATTTGCCGATATCGACGCACGCAAACGCCAGGTCGAGATTGCCAGCGAGCTGCCCGAAGGCGACCCCATTGTGCTGGCCGACCCCATTCTGATCGAACAGGTATTATTGAATCTGCTCAAGAACGGTGTCGAAGCCATGGAGCAAAGCGAATACCGCACGCTTCACGTCAAGGTCACCGAACAGGGCCCACTGATCGAAATCGCCGTCATCGACCGGGGCCACGGGCTGCGCGACCCCGAACGGTTATTCGAGCCCTTTTACAGCACCAAGTCCGAAGGCCTGGGCATGGGGCTGAACATCTGCCGTACCATTATTGAGTCGCATCACGGGCGCCTGTGGGCCACCGCCAACCCCGATGGTGGTACGATTTTTCGTTTCACCCTGCCTTTCGCTGCGCCGGAAGCCCCCGACCAACCAGAGAATTCTCAGGAGTTGCACGCATGACCACACCCGAAGAACCGAACACTGTTTTTATCGTTGATGACGATGAAGCGGTGCGCGACTCGTTGCGCTGGCTACTCGAAGCCAATGGTTATCGAGTTAGAAGCTTTAGCGGCGCAGAAAACTTCCTCGAGGCTTATGACCCCGATGAAATTGGTGTGCTTATCGTCGACGTTCGCATGCCGGGCATGAGCGGCCTCGAACTTCAAGAAGAGCTCATCGCTCGCGAAGCGCCGCTGCCCATCGTCTTTATTACCGGTCACGGCGACGTGCCCATGGCGGTGTCCACCATCAAGAAAGGCGCGATCGACTTCCTTGAAAAACCCTTCAACGAAACCGATCTGCGCACCATTGTCGCCCGCATGCTCGAACAGGCCAACGAACGGGCCTCGCAAGCACAAGCCAAAAAGAACCAGCAGGCGGTGCTTAGCCGCCTTACCTCGCGCGAACAGCAGGTTCTTGAACGCATCGTGGCCGGGCGTCTGAACAAGCAGATTGCAGGCGACCTGAACATCAGCATCAAGACCGTTGAAGCGCATCGGGCCAACATCATGGAAAAGCTCGAAGTCACCACCGTGGCCGACCTCATGAAAATCGCCCTGACCCAAACTGAAGGTCAAACATGAGCGCACGCATTATTGATGGCAAGGCGCTGTCCGACACCATCAAGGCCCAGGTCGCCGCGCGCGCCGGCGCCTTGCGCGAGCGCGGCATCGTGCCGGGCCTGGCCGTCGTGCTGGTGGGTAGCGACCCCGCTTCGCAGGTATACGTGCGAAACAAGGCCGCGGCTTGCGAAAAGGCCGGCCTGCATTCAGAAGTAATACGGCTTGGCGCCGACACCACGCAACAGCAGTTGCTGGACCAGGTGCACAGCCTTAACAACGACCCGGCCATACACGGCATATTGGTGCAGCTACCGTTGCCCAAGCATCTGGATTCATTCCAGGTCATCGAGGCCATTGCGGCCCATAAAGACGTCGACGGCTTTCATGCCCTCAATGCCGGCTTGCTCTCCATGGGCCGTCCGCTGTTCCAGCCTTGCACGCCCTATGGCGTCATGAAAATCCTTGAATCCGAAGGCGTCGACCTGTGGGGTGCCGAAGCCGTGGTCGTGGGCGCCAGCAATATCGTGGGCAAACCCATGGCCATGCTGATGCTGGCCAAGGGCGCCACGGTTACCCTGTGCAATTCAAAAACCCGCGACCTGGGTGCTCAAACACGCCGCGCCGACGTGCTGGTGGTGGCCACCGGCAAGCCCGACATGATCACCGGCGACATGATCAAGCCCGGTGCCGTGGTGATTGATGTCGGCATCAACCGCAAGGACGACGGAAAGCTGACCGGCGACGTCGAGTTTGCCTCGGCCAGCAAAGTGGCGGGTGCCATCACACCCGTACCGGGTGGTGTCGGCCCCATGACCATTGCCATGCTGCTGGTCAACACGATCGAAGCAGCCGAACGCGCCGCCCAGACCCAGGCCGCCACGGCCTCTTGAAAGACATGACACAGAACCCGCTATTAGTACCCATAGACGAACTCGTCGACTACGCCGCCATTGAACCCGCCCACATCGAACCGGCCATCAGCGCTCTTATCTACAAGGCGCGCGACGCCGTTGATCGCGCCGCCGACCCGGCCCTGCCCCCTACATGGCAGGAGCTGGTCGACCCGCTCGACGACGAGACCGAACCACTATGGCGTGCCTGGTCGATAGCGGGCCATCTGAACGCCGTTGTCGATACGCCGCCTTTGCGCGAAGCGTACAACCTGTGTCTGCCCAAGGTCACCGAATTCTCTACCTGGATCGGTCTGCATAAGGGTTTGTATTCGCAATACAAGCGCCTGCATGAAAGCGCTGAATTTTCCAGTTTGCCACCGGTACGGCAACGCATTGTCGAACTGGCCCTGCGCAACTTCCGTCTTGGCGGCGTCGAACTAGAAGGCGAGGCGCGAGCGCAATATGCGCAAATTTCCGAACAACAGGCGCAGGCATCACAGAAGTTTTCCGAAAACGTGCTCGACTCCATGGACAAATGGTCGCTGCACATTGAACAAGCCGAGCGGCTTGATGGTTTGCCCGAAGACGTGCGCGCCGCTGCCGCCACCCGCGCCCGCGAAGCGGGGCTGCAAGGCTGGCTGCTTAACCTGAAAATGCCCTGCTATTTGCCGGTGATGCAGTACGCACGTGACCGCGCCCTGCGCGAGACCCTATACCGCGCCTACGGCACGCTGGCCTCTGAACACGGCGAAAGCAGCCTCGATAATTCGCCGCTCATCGAGCAACTGCTGGGCTTGCGCGCGCGCGAAGCCCAATTGCTGGGCTACACCGACTTTGCCCAGCTTCGTCTGCAAACCCGCATGGCTGAATCGGCCGACCAGGTGCTGAGCTTTCTGCGCACCCTGGCCGCCAAGGCCAAGCCGCACGCCCAACGCGACCTGGCCCAATTGCGCGAGTTTGCGCAAACCGAGCACGGCATCACCGAGCTACAACCCTGGGACCTCCCGTTTTATTCCGAACGCCTGCGCGAAGCGCGCTACGACTATTCGGCCGACGAAGTCAAACAGTACTTCACTGAACCGCGCGTGCTTGACGGCCTTTTTGATGTCGCCAAGAAACTGTTCGACGTTACCATGCGCCCTGCGGCTGTGTCGGCCTGGCATCCGGATGTCAAAGCGTTTGAAGTCGTTTCAGACGAAGGCGTGATCGGCCATTTGCTTATCGATCTATACGCCCGCCAGGGAAAACAGGGCGGCGCCTGGGTCGACAGCGAACGCAACCGGCGCCGCATTGGTGCCCATTTGCAGCGTCCGATTGTCTACTTGACCTGCAACTTCACACCGCCGCAAGGTGACAAACCCGCCCTTCTCACTCACGACGACGTCATTACACTGTTCCACGAAAGCGGGCATGCCCTGCATGCCTTGCTGTCGCGTGTCGACGACCCCGGCGCTTCGGCTTTTGCCAGCGTCGAATGGGACGCCATCGAACTGCCCTCGCAGTTCATGGAGAACTTCTGCTGGGAATGGCCGGTGGTGCAGGCCTTATCGTCTCATGTGGAAACCGGCAAGCCTTTGCCGCGCGAGCTGTACGACAAACTGCTGGCCGCGCGCAACTTCCAAAGCGGCATGCAAATGGTGCGCCAGATCGAGTTTTCATTATTCGACATGGCCATTCACAATCAGGCCGCGGGCTTGTCGATCACGCAGGTGCTGCAAACCCTTGACCAGATTCGCCGCGAAGTAGCCGTGGTGTTTCCACCCGACTGGCATCGCTTTCCGCATAACTTCTCGCATCTTTTTGCCGGGGGCTACGGGGCGGGATACTACAGCTATAAATGGGCCGAAGTGCTGTCTGCCGACGCCTACGCCGCCTTCGAAGAAGCCGCCCGCCTCGAACCGGAACATGGAACCTTGCACGCCGCCACGGGCAAGCGTTTTAGAGACGAGGTTCTTGCCGTGGGGGGCGCCCGCCCTGCAGCCGAATCGTTCCGCGCCTTCAGAGGCCGCGACGCCTCTCTGGAGGCCCTGTTGCGCCACAACGGCATCACCGAAACTGCCTGACCCGCGTCGGCTGATTGCCGTTTGATCAAACTCAAACACGTAGCGACAAGCCCGGCCGCGGCTTGCCCCACCGCTTATAATCTGCTCATGCGATTCAAATACACCGCCCGCAGGCTGAACATACACACCACCGCCGCACTCGCTCTTGCAGCGCTTGCGGTCGGTTTCTCGGTGCCGGCAACGGCTTCGACTCCTGTTCGGCTGCCAGTCGATCCAAGTGCGCAGACCTCGCCCGATCAGGCCGGCGCCACAACCTCGATTCATCGTATACGCGGCTTCCTGCCCGACCTGCGTTTTTCGCTTGAGGGCGCGCAAGGCAACACCGTTACCGAAAAGGCACTGGAGGGCAAGGTGGTGCTGCTGTTCTTCGGTTACGCCAGTTGCCCCGACATCTGCCCGACCACCATGGCGCAGCTTTCGCAAGTGGTCGAAAACCTGGGCGCCCAGGCCGACAAGGTGCAAATTGTGTTTATCAGTGTTGACCCGCACCGCGACACGCCCGAGATCCTTCACGCTTACGTCAGTGCGTTCAACGATCACGCCATTGGGCTTACCGGCAGCGAAAGACAAGTGGCCGACGTGGCTCGCCGCTACCGGGTTGCTTATCAGATTGAAGCGCCCACCAGCAACGACCCCGACAATTACGAAGTAACCCATGCGCGCGGCATCTATATTTTTGATCAGAAAGGCCGTGCCCGCTTCCTGGCGTCTGATTCCGAATCGATCGACTCGCTGACCGCCAGCGTGCAAGAGCTACTTGGCTAGCATCGGTTCACACCTGCTTGGCAGCATCGCGTAAAGCCCTTCTTACGCCCTCTTCGATAACCGGGTGATAAAAAGGCATGTCCAGCATCTGAGCGACGGTGAGTTTGGCTTGAATGGCCCAGGCCAGCAGATGGCCGATATGCTCGGCCGCGGGCCCCACCATTTCGGCGCCCAGGAACAGGCCGCTGCCCGGCTGTGCATACACACGCAGCTTGCCCCGGTTCTTTAACATAATGCGCGAGCGCCCCTGGTTTTCGAAGTCGACCTTGCCCACAATTACGTCGCCGGGAAGATCTTTAAAAGCCAGCCCCGCATGAGTAATTTGCGGGTCGGTAAATACGATGGATAGCGGCGTACGACGGATTCGTGGCTTGATTTCGGGGAAATTGGCGGCGTTGGTTCCGGCAAGATAACCGTCGTCGGACGCTTCGTGCAACAACGGCACCAGACCGTTGGCATCGCCCGCCACAAAAATGGGCGCACCTTTTACCTGTAGTGTAGACGCATCAAGCGCAGGCCGCCCTTTGCCGTCAAGCCGGGCCGATGTGTTCTCAAGACCCAGGCCGTGCACATTGGCCGGCCGCCCCGCCGCCATCAATACATAGTCGAAGCGTGCAACGGTCTCTTCGCCTTCTTTGGAAACAAAGCGCGCCTCGACCTGGTTCCCATGGCGCACCACCCGGCGCACCTCGGTGTTGAGCCGCAAATCGAAATCCGCCTGAAATGCGGCCAGTGCATTGGCCTTGACCACCGGGTCGCTGATGCCTCCCAGACTCTCGCCACGACCCAGGACGCAAACCTCTACGCCCAGCCTGGACAGCGCTTGACCCATTTCAAGGCCGACCGGGCCGGTACCCACCACCAGAACCCGCTGGGGCAGCGCGTCCCAGGAAAAAACATCGTCATTGACGACCAGGCGCTCGCCAAGCTGTTTGTACATGTCGGGAACAAACGGCGACGACCCGGTGGCAATGACCGTGCATTTGGCCTTGAGCTGCGCGTTGTCGCCCACCTGCAGCATCTGGTCGGACAGAAACCGCGCTTGCCCGCGCAGCTTGTCGGTGGCGGGCATGGCATTGATGGATTCAAGCACGAAGCCGACGAAGCGGTCTCGTTCGCGTTTGACTCGCTCCATGACCTGGCGCGAATCGACTCGAACGGAGCCCTGGATACGCACGCCGAATGGCGCCGCGCGCCGCACGGCGTCGGCCGCCTCTGCCGCCGCAATAAGCAATTTGGAGGGCATGCAGCCGACCCGGGCGCACATCGTTCCGTAAGGGCCGCCCTCGATCAGGACCGCGCGGCGCCCGGCCTTTTGTACGGCGCGGTAAGCGGTCATGCCCGCCGTACCCGCGCCAATAATCGCTACATCGGTTTCGAAGGTGTTCATGAGAGCTCCTTGGCAAGTACGGACCAGCCCCGGCAACTCTACATTACTTGCTGCTTACCGGCCAGTCCACTCGGTGACGAACTCGCGGTAGTCGGGGCGCTGAGGCGGATCGGACAGAGCAATGGGCGTGCCGACGGCCAAATAACCCATAAACCGGTACTCAAGCGGGTCAAAGCCAAGCGCCTCGGTCACCTCTTCTACGTAGGTACCCAGGCCGGTGCTCCAGTAAGCGCCAAAGCCCAGCATGTGGGCAGCGTTAAGCATATTGGTTACCGCAGCGCCGGTGGCGAGCATGCGCTCGTCCTCGGGAATCTTGGTGTTCTGGGTGTCCATGCGGCAGGCCAGCGCAATAAGCAGCGGCACCTTTTTAAGCCATTCGCGTGTGGAAGCTTCTTTTTGGGTGGTCAATGGCAAACCGGCGCGCTTGATGGCACCAAGGGCGAGTTCGCCCAATTGCACAACCGCTTCGCCGCGAATCAACTTGAAACGCCAGGGACGCAACTGGCCGTGATCGGGCGCCGACATGGCGGCTCGCAGGATCTGACCCAGTTGGTCTTCGTTGGGGCCGGGTGCCTGCACAAACTTGACTGAACGTCGGCTGAACAAATAATCGATAGGCGCAACAGACATCACCATTCCTTATAAAAAAAACCTGGGCTCGGCAGCGCCAAGCCACGCAGACAAATCAAACAGGAGCGGCCGCCGCGACCATCAGGGCCTTCATGTCGCGCACGGCTTTTTCAAGCCCGTCAAAGACGGCCTGTGCAATGATGGCGTGGCCGATGTTCAGCTCTGCGATGCCGGGCAAGGCAGCCACCGCACTGACGTTTTCGTAGTGCAAGCCATGGCCGGCATTGACCCGCAAGCCCAGCCCCACCCCCTGTGCGGCCGCCAGGCCGACGCGCTTGAGTTCAGCCTGGGCGGCATGGGCCGCCGCTTCGGCATAGGCACCGGTGTGAAGCTCGATGACGGTGGCACCCGCACGGGCGGCCGCATCGATTTGAGCCGGGTCCGGGTCGATGAACAAAGAAACCCGAATGCCGGCGTCGTGCAATTGATTGACCGCATCACGTACGCTCTCAAAATGGCCGATGACATCAAGCCCGCCTTCGGTGGTGAGCTCTTCGCGCCTTTCGGGCACCAGGCACACATCGTGGGGCTTGACCTTGCAGGCCAGAGCCAGCATTTCGGCTGTGACCGCGCACTCGAGATTCATGCGGGTACGCAATTTGACTCGAATGGCCGAGACATCGGCGTCTTGTATATGACGCCTGTCTTCGCGCAGATGCAAGGTGATCAGATCGGCGCCGGCCTCTTCGGCCAGCACTGCCGCACGCACCGGATCAGGGTAAGAGGTACGCCGTTGTTGTCGTAACGTAGCAACGTGATCGATATTGACGCCTAGTTCCATTTTTTAACTCTATAGATCTTCAGCCGCGCCTGCGGCCGGAGTGGCCCCGGCATCGGTGATGAAGCTGGTGGATTCGACCCAGCCGCCGCCCAAGGCCTTGTACAGCGCCACGCGGTTAAGCAAAGCACCGTAGCCCGTTTGCAGGAACTGGCGCTGCGCCGAATACAGCCCCACTTCAGCCGACTGCACTTGCAAGAAACTGTCGATGCCTTCTTGATAACGAAGTTTTGCAATTTCAAGGGTTTGCGCGGTTGAGTCTTCGAGGGCGCGCAAGGCGTCGAGCTGGCTGGCAAAAGTGGCTTCGCCCGCCAGAGCATCGGCAACCTCGCGGAAGGCGAGCTGGATGGTTTTTTCGTACTGCGCCACGGCAATGTTCTTGCGGGCTTCGGCCAGATCAAGGTTACCGCTGACCCCGCCCGAGAACAAGGGTATGGTCAGTTGAGGCGAGTAGGTCCAGAAGCGATTGCTCGAGCCGAACAAGCCGCCCAATTGCGGGCTGGCAAAGCCCAGCAGCCCGGTAATGGAAATATTGGGGAAGAACGCCGCGCGCGCCGCGCCGATGTTGGCGTTGGCGCCCATCAGAGAATGCTCCGCCCCAATAATGTCGGGTCGGCGGGTAAGTAGATCGGACGGCAGGCCCACGGGTATGGAAGCCAGCAACTGGTCTTTGCCAAATACGGCCGCTTTGGGCAGATCGGCCGGCGGCTGTTGCCCAAGCAGCAGCAACAAGGCATTTTGCGCCTGTGCTTCAAGTCGGGTCAGTTCGGCAATGTCAGCGCGAATGGTCTCCAGTTGCCCCCGAGCCTGGTTCAGGTCAAGGGCACCCGCCACACCTGCGTCGAAGCGGCGCTGAACAATGTCGAATGTACCTTCGCGCGAGGCCAGCGTTTTACGCGCCAGGTCCAGCTGCAGCTCGGTGGAGCGCAAGGTGAAGTAAGCCTCGGCCACCTGGGCGACCAGGCTGATGTGCACCGTGCGTCGCGCTTGCTGAGTGGCCAGGTACTGCTGGAACGCGGCTTCGGTCAGGTTCCGGACACGCCCGAAAAAGTCGAGTTCAAACGCCGTAATGCCCACGCCCGCTTGGTACACCCGGCTGACGCTGGGCGCATCGGCGCCCCCCATGCGCAACCCCTCGGGGTTGCGGGTGATCTGGCCCGTGCCACCGGCCCCGAAGGTGGGCAGGCGCTCGCTTTGCTGTATGCCGTACTGCGCACGCGCTTCTTCGATACGCTGGACAGCAATGCGAAGGTCGCGATTATTGACCAACGCAACGTCGATCAAGGCCAGCAGCTGTGGATCACGGAAAAACTGCCGCCAGCCCAGGTCGGCTGACGCCGAAACGGGATGCTGCGCGGCGCTTGATTCGCCGTAAGACGGATACTGTCCGGGTACCGGCGCGTCGGGGCGCTGGTACTTGGGTGCCAGGGAACAACCCGCCAATACCAACGCGGTCAGCGTCGGTAAGGCGGCGATACGAAAAACGCGTCGACTCATGCTTGACCCCCGTCCTTGGAAGAACCGGGCTCCGATTGATTGTCATCGATATGGTGGTGCACCGAGGTAAGCGGTGCCATGTGCGGGTTGGTCAGTTTGGGCTTGGTCTTGAACAGACCCATGATCACCACGAAGAATGTAGGCACGAAAATCATGGCCAAAGGCGTGGCAGCCAGCATGCCGCCCAAGACCCCCAGACCCACAGCGTTCTGGCTGGCCGAGCTTGCGCCGGTTGCCAACGCCAACGGCACCACGCCCATGATGAAGGCGAACGAGGTCATGAGAATCGGCCGGAAACGCAAGCGGGCGGCCTCAACGGTTGAATCAATGAGGTTGGCGCCCATGGCGTAACTGTCTTTGGCGAACTCGACGATAAGAATGGCGTTCTTGGCTGCCAACCCGATGACCGTGACCATGCCCACCTGAAA
The DNA here is from genome assembly GCF_035515275.1 of Pusillimonas sp. Classification (GTDB taxonomy): domain Bacteria; phylum Pseudomonadota; class Gammaproteobacteria; order Burkholderiales; family Burkholderiaceae_B; genus Pusillimonas. The sequence continues at coordinate 12,142 of NZ_DATJBQ010000059.1, read as the reverse complement.
GTACACGTCGTTAGGCATGCCCAGCGCTGAAATCAGCCCCACGGCGCCCAACATGCCCAGCGGCACCATCAGCATGACCGACAGCGGAATGGCCCAGCTTTCGTACAAGGCGGCCAGCACCATGAACACCACCAGCATGGCCAGCGAAAGCAGAATGATCGACTGTGCGCCGGCCTGCTTCTCTTGGTAAGAAAGGCCCGTCCACTCGTAGCCGAAACCGTTGGGCAACTGAGCGACCATGGCCTCCATTTCGGCCATGGCTTCGCCGGTGGAATACCCAGGCGCGGCGGAACCGCCGATGCGAATCGACTCATAGCTGTTGTATCGCACCACCTGCACAGGGCCTTGAGTCCAGCTTGCCGTCACGAAAGACGACAGTGGAACCGACCCGCCCTGGGCATTGCGGGCCGTCAGCTTCATAAGGTCTTCCGGAGTCATGCGGTGATTCTGATCGGCCTGAACCCAGACGTTCTGCATCCAGCCCATGTTGGGAAACTTGCCCACATAAGACGAACCCACCGCCGTGGCGATAAGCGCCGAGGCTTCAGAAAAATCGACGCCCAATGCCGCGGCCTTCTGGCGATCGATCTTGACGCTAAGCTGAGGTCCGGGCCCAAGCCCGGTAACACGGGTGTCGACCAGTTTTGGATTCTGCATGGCCAGTTGCAACAGTTGCTGCGTAGCGGCTTGCAAGGCGTCATGGCCCAACGAGCCACGATCCTGCAAGCGCATATCGAAGCCCGAAGCGTTGCCCAGCGACGAAATTGCCGGCGGCACAATGGCAAACACCATGGAGTCAGGCAGACCGAAAAGCAGGTTCTGGTTGGCTTTGTCCGCCACCGCCTGGGCCGAGTTTTCGTGTCCCTTGCGTTCTGAAAAATCCTTGAGCGGTACGAATGCAATGGCGGCGTTCAGACCGCTGCCATTGAAGCTGAACCCTTGCACCGAAATAACGTTCTCGGTCTGTGGCTGCTTGAAGAAATATTGCTCGACCTTGCGGATGGTTTCTTGCGTGCGGTTGCTGGTCGAGCCCGATGGCAGCTCGATGTTGACAATCGCGTAGCCCTGGTCTTCTTGAGGCAGGAACGAAGTAGGCATGCGAAAGTACAAGAAACCCAGCACGACGACAAGCAACAGATAAATCAGCATGATGCGCCCGGTGCGCTTCAGGCTCTTGCCTACCCAGCCTTCGTAGCGTTGCGTGACGCGGTCAAACTTGCGATTGAACCAGCCGAAAAAGCCGCGCTTTTGCTGGTGCTGCCCCTTGGGGATGGGTTTGAGTATGGTTGCGCACAAGGCGGGCGTAAAAGTAAGCGCCAAAAAACCCGAGAACAAGATGGACACCGCCATGGCGATTGAGAACTGGCGATAAATGACACCCACCGAGCCGCTCATGAAGGCCAGCGGGAAAAACACCGTTGCCAGCACCAGCGTCATGCCCACCACGGCGCCGCTGATCTGAGGCATGGCCTTCTTGGTCGCCTCTTTGGGCGGCAAGCCGTCTTCGACCATGATCCGCTCGACGTTCTCGACCACCACAATGGCATCGTCGACCAAAATACCAATGGCCAGCACCATGGCAAACATGGTCAGCACGTTAATCGAGAAACCTGCCGCCAGCATCACTGACAGCGCCCCCATGATGGCAATGGGCACCACCAGCGCAGGGATCAGGGTGTAGCGCACGTTCTGCAAGAACAGGAACATCACCAGGAACACCAGCAACATCGCCTCGCCCAAGGTGTGAATCACCTGCTCGATCGAGGTTTCGACGTAGGGCGTGGTGTCATAGGGAATCGAGTACGTGACGTTGTCGGGGAAGAACTTGGAAAGTTCTTCCATGCTTGCCTTGACGCCTTCAGCTGTGGTCAGCGCGTTGGCATTGGGGGTAAGCGATATGGCAAAAGCGGCCGTGGGCTTGCCATTGAGCCAGGCGCCGAACTGATAGGTGTCGGAGCCCACCTCGACCCGCGCAACGTCCTTGATGCGCACCGAAGAACCATCAACGTTGGAGCGCAACACAATGTTCTCGAAGTCGGCAACGCTGCTAAGCTCGCCGTTGACCAGTATGGGCGCCGACACCCGCTGGTCTTCCGGATTGGGTGGCGAGCCCAGAATACCCGCTGAGATCAGCGCGTTCTGGCTGGCCACGGCGGCATTGACCTGCGCCATGCTTAGGTTGTAGCCCGTGAGTTTGTCGGGGTCGACCCACACCCGCATGGCCCGGGGCGCCGCAAACAGCTGGAACTTGCCCACACCCGGCACACGCGAGATCGTGTTTTGCACGTTGCGGGTAATGTAGTCGGCCAGGGCGGTCTGATCCATGGAGCCGTCGGTGGACGACATGCTGAGCACCATCAGGAAGTTCGGGTTGCTCTGCTCTACCTTCAAACCCTGCTGCATGACCGCTGCAGGCAGGCTTGCGCTGACGTTCGAGATCCGGTTCTGCACATCAACCTGCGCCAGGTCGGGGTCGGTACCGGGGGCGAAGGTGGCGGTAATTTCGGCGCGGCCGTACGAGTCGCTGATCGATTCGTAATACAGCAAACCCTTGGCGCCGTTAAGCTCATTCTCGATAATACTGGCCACCGACTGGGCCACGTCTTTGGCCGAGGCGCCGGGATAAGTGGCATTGATGGTGATCGAAGGCGGCGCGACTTCCGGATACTGCGATACCGGCATATTGGGTATGGCCAACAAACCGGCAAGCGTAATGGCCAGGGCCACCACCCAGGCGAAAATCGGTCTTTCAATGAAAAACTGTGGCATGTGTGCTCACTTTAAAAGCATTGATTCGGCGGGCATTCGAATGCCCGCACAGTCAGTTCCTGTGGGCAGGGAATGGCTCACGAGCCAGAGGCAGGGGCCTGGTTTGGACCCTGGGGAGCCTGCCCTTCCTGACCGGCCGCCTTGTCGCCCTGAGCTTGTCCGGGCCGGCCATTGCCGCCCTGACCGGCAGCGGGGCCGCCTGGCTGGCCCGACTGGCCTTGATTCCAGGGCATGGCGTGTACCGGCGCGCCGGGACGAATCTTCTGGAAGCCCTCGACCACGACGACGTCGCCCGCAGACAGGCCCGAAGTGATCAGCCACTTGCCGTCAATGGCCGGCCCCGTTGTGACCGGTGCGCTGACCACCTTGCCGTCTTTGACGACCATGAGCGCGCCTTGGCCGTCGGCCGTACGCTGCAAGGCCTGCTGCGGAACCAGCAACGCCTTTTGATCGACCCCCTGGGCAAGACGAACACGCACATACATGCCCGGCAACAGGATCTCGTCGGGGTTGGACACCTCGGCGCGCATGGTGACCTGCCCGGTGGTCGGGTCTACCGACACCCCGGAAAACAGCAATTTGCCTGGGTGCTCGTACTCGCTTCCGTCTTCAAGAATGACAATCGCCTTGGCAGCGTCTTCACCGACACGCTCCAACGTACCGTCTGCCATGGCCCTACGCAATTGAGCCAGGTCGGATGTGGGGCGAGTGACGTCGACGTAGACCCGATCGAGTTGCTGAACGGTGGCCATTTGGGTGGCGCTGGTGCCGCTGACCAGAGCCCCTTCGGTAACCATTGCCTGCCCGATGCGCCCGTCAATCGGCGAAGTGACCTTGGTGTAGCCCAGATTGATGTCGGCCGCCTGCAAGGCGGCCTTGCCCGCTGCAATGGCGGCTTCGGCCTGGGCGGCGGCCGCCATGGCATTGTCGTACTCTTGGCGGCTGACGGCGTTGGCATCGATCAGCTTGGAATAGCGCCTTGCAAGCGTGCGCGCAGCCTGCGCATCAGCCTGCGCCTGCTTGAGCTGGGCATCGGCCTGAGCACGAACCGCCTCGTAGGGAGCGGGGTCGATGGTAAACAAAAGTTCGCCTGCCTTGACGTCGCTGCCCTGTGTGAAGTTGATCTGTTCCACAATGCCGGTTACCCGTGCCCGAATCTGTGCATCTTTTATCGCGTCTACGCGCCCCGGCAGTTCGGTAAGAATCTCGGTGCGGGCGGGCTCGACGGTAATAACACTGACCGGAACCTGCATGCCGCCTTGCTGTCCCTGAGGCTCTTTGCCACAAGCCGCAAGCAATAAAAATGAGGACAACACTGCGATCCGGGCTTGTCGCCCCGTAGGCAGACGAGTAATGCGCATTAATGGCTCCTGATAGGCATGCTTGGCCGAAGCAACGCTGTCGCGCCGGCAATATGTAGTTGGCACTGTAATTATTGGTAATTGCTGAGTATAGAACGAAAGTGGGTCTCATTTAATGACGGAAACCGTTCCGGCCCTTTGCTTTCAACAATTTTTAACCCAGGCCGCGCGAGGCGGGCCCGTGAGCCGAGGCAAGCCGTTTGCATGCGCCGGGGCGATGGGTCGCCGTCACCCCAACAGCAGGCTGTCGTCGGAAATTGCCTCGCCGCGTACACGCTCGAACATTTCAAGCAAATGGGGTACGTCGAGCTTCTTGCGTGCGTCACCTTCAACATCGAGCACGATTCGGCCCTGATGCAGCATGATGGTGCGATCGCCAATGTCAAGCGCCTGACGCATGCTGTGCGTGACCATCAAGGTGGTCAGTTGCCGCTCGGCCACAATGCGCCGGGTAATATCCAGCACAAATGCGGCAATTCTGGGGTCAAGGGCGGCCGTGTGTTCATCGAGCAGCAAAATGCGCGAAGGCCGCAACGTGGCCATTAACAAACTTACCGCCTGGCGCTGCCCGCCCGAAAGCAAGCCGATGCGGTCTTGCAGGCGGCCCTCAAGACCCAGCCCCAGCTTGGCCAGGCGCTGTCGAAACTCGTCGCGCATGTTGCGCCCGATTGCAGGACGCAAACCGCGCCGGCCCCCGCGCCCCGCCCCAAGCGCCAGGTTTTCTTCTATGGTCAGGTCTTCGCAAGTACCCAGCAATGGGTCTTGAAACACCCGTGCCACCATACCCGCACGCTCCCAGACGGGCATGCGCCGCAGCTCGGTACCGTCGATCGTGATGGAACCCTGATCAAGCAGGGCCTCGCCCGATATGGCGTTAAGCAGGGTCGACTTGCCCGCCCCGTTTGAACCAATCACGGTGACGAACTGGCCGGTAGGGATATCAAGGGACAGGCCGCGCAAAGCGGGGGTTTCGATAGGGGTGCCCGCATTGAACGTGATGTGTAGGTCGTGCGCCTTAAGCATGGTGGCTTTCCCATGGGCGATGAGCGGTTTGCATACTCACGGCTTTACCCCCCGACTTTTACGCAGCTTCTGGCGCAACAATGGAACCACCAGAAAAATGGTCACCAGCACGGCAGTAATCAGGTTGAGGTCTTGCGCCTGCAGACCGATGAAATCGGCATTAAGCGCCAAAGCAACGAAGATTCGATACAGCACAGCCCCCAGAACCGCAGCCGCAGTCATAATGACCAGCTTGCGCGAGCTGAACAGGCTTTCGCCCACAATAACCGCCGCCAGGCCGATGACAATCGTGCCTATGCCCATGGATATATCGGAAACGCCCTGCGACTGGGCGAACAACGCCCCGCCCAGTGCGCACAGCGCGTTGGATAGCGCCAGGCCGATCAAGACCATGGCGCCGGTGGCCACACCCTGAGCCCGTGCCATGCGGGGATTGGAGCCGGTTGCGCGCAGCGCCAGCCCCGAGCGCGTACCCAAATACCAGTCAAGCACAAACTTGACCACCGCTACCAGAATCAGCACCAGTATCGGCCGCAGAATATAGTCGGGAAGCGTCTCGGACATGAACGGGGCAAAGACAGTGGGCTCGGTGATCAGCGGCACGTTGGGGCGACCCATGATGCGCAGATTGATCGAGTACAGCGCGATCATCATCAGGATGCTCGCCAGCAGATCCATGATCTTCAGCCGCACGTTCAGCCAGCCGGTAATGGCGCCCGCCGCTGCGCCGGCCAATGTCGCTACCAAGGTGGCCGAAAAGGGCTCCCAGCCGGACACGATCAGCGTGGCGGCCACGGCTGCCCCCAGTGGAAAACTGCCGTCTACCGTCAGGTCGGGAAAGCGCAAGATGCGAAACGAGATCAACACCCCAACCGCAACCAACCCGTAGATAAGCCCCACTTCGATCGCACCCCAGAGCGCATACCAGGTCATGGGGCCTACTCAATAACGACAGCAGCCGAGTCGAGCAGCTGACTGGAAAGCGTGACACCCTGCTTGCGCGCTGCCGCAGGGTTGACGTGCAAGGCAAGCTTGTCACTGGTTTCAGAAGGAATGTCGCCGGGCTTTTCGCCGTTGAGTATGCGCACGACAATTCGACCGGCCTGGCGACCGATTTCGTAATAATCAAGGCCCAGCGCCGCGATGGCGCCGCGTGAAACGCTGGCGGTGTCGGAGGCCACCAGGGGAATGCGCGCGTCGTTGCCCACCTTGACCAAAGTCTCGTAGGCCGACACCACGTTGTTGTCGGTGCTGGTGTAGATGACATCGACTTTACCCACCAGGCTGCGTGCTGCCGCCCCGACATCCACGGTGCGGGGCGCGCCCGCCTCGACCAAAGACATGCCCATGGTGGGCAGAAGCTCGCGCAGTTGCTCGACGACCGACACCGAGTTGGCTTCCCCCGGGTTGTAGACCATGCCGACCTTGCGCGCATCGGGCACCACCTGCTTGATGATTTCCAGCTGACGCGCAAGTTCGAGGCGGTCGGACACTCCGGTCACGTTCGTTCCTGACGCTTCGAGAGTGGGCACAAGCTGCGCCGCAACCGGGTCGGTGACTGCGGCATACACGACCGGTATGGTCTTGGTGGCGGCCACGACGGCCTGAGCCGAAGGCGTGGCAATGGCGACGATTACGTCGGGCTTGTCACCAACGAATTTGCGTGCAATTTGAGTGGCGATGGCCGTATTGCCCTGCGCCGTCTGAAACTGCCATTTCAGACCCTTTTGCTCTGTGTGTCCGGCCTCGGCCAGGGCGTCTTTGACCCCATCGCGAAGCGTATCAAGCGCAGGGTGCTCGACGATGCTGGTCACCGCCACAGACTGGGCCTTTGCAGCCCCCATGGTGGACAAACACAAGGCAGCGGCACAAAAAAAGGCTTGAGCAAATGGCGTCCACTTCATGAATAACCTCTTTATCGATCTTTTCTCAAACTTTACATCAGCCTGCTTTCAGCGTGCTAGCTGATCGGGCGCAATTGCTGAAGCAAGAACCTGGCCCATCGCGTGGCGGGCAGCCCGAATTTCTTTTCGACAAGCTCGGCGCGATCCAGCAAGGCACCCGTGGTGATGTCGAGCAATGGCCCCCGAAACGCCATTATGACGCGGTTTCCGGCATCGATTTCGGGCAGTTCCAGGACAGGGCCCTTGAACGCAGCACGAATGTTCGCCATGTTGCGCGGAAAACTTTCGTGGTTGCCGAACAGGTTGACCGTCATGACGCCGCCTTCAGGCGACAGCGCACGGTAGCAACCCTGGTAAAACTCCAGGGACTCCCGCACCGGCCCTTGCGCCTGGGCGTCGTACAGGTCGACCATCAGCGCCGCATACCGGCCGATATTGTGCGGTTTGTCGAGCCACACTTGGGCGTCCACGTGATCAATGTACGAACGTTCGTTTGACGGCAGCCGGAAATACGCCTGGCACATGGCGGTGACCGCCGGATTCCACTCGGCGGTTTCAATGCCGACGGTCGTATGTTTTAAGGTAAATCGCAGCAGCGACCCTGCGCCCAGGCCCAGAATACCGACGGAATGATGCTTTTTAGGCTCGATAAACAGCAGCCAGGCCATCATTTGCTGGGTATAGGCAAGCACCAGCTCCGAGGGCTTGCGCACCCGCATGGCGCCCTGCACCCATTCGGTGCCAAAATGCAAATACCGTATGCCACCCGCTTCGGACATGGTCGGCTCTTCGTCCGACCAATACTCATCGTAGGAGCTCATGCCGAAAAATCAAACGTGGCCACAACCGGGGCGTGATCTGAAGGCTGTTCGTTGCGGCGCGGTTCTTTATCGATAAAGCAGCCAGTGCAATAGGGTCGTAAAGCGTCGGAAATCAGCACGTGGTCGATGCGCAGGCCGGCATTGCGCCGAAACGCAAAGCGTCGGTAGTCCCACCAACTGAACGAGTTTTCTTCTTGATCGAACATACGGAACGCATCGGTCAGGCCAAGATCGATCAAGGCCTGCAAGGCGGCGCGCTCGGGCGCAGATACCAGTACGTCGCCCTCCCATTTGGCGGGATCGTGCACGTCTTCGTCTTTTGGCGCAACGTTATAGTCGCCCAGTACGGCCATGCGCGGGAAACGCTTCAGTTCTTCGTCCAGCCAGTTTCGCAAGGCCGCAAACCAGGCCAGTTTGTATTGATACTTGTCGCTTTCCAATGACTGCCCGTTGGGGCAATAAGCGCTGATCACGCGAATATCGCCGATGGGGCTGGGCAAGGTCGTGGCAATGATGCGCTGCTGGTGGTCGTCGAAACCGGGAATATTGCACTGTTCGTCGGCACCCGACGTCTTTGAAATCACTGCGACGCCGTTGTAGGTTTTTTGCCCCGCCCAGCAGGCCTGATAGCCCATCTCGGTAAAGGCATCAAGCGGAAACTTGTCTTGATCCAGCTTGAGCTCTTGCAGGCACAGCGCATCAACCGGGTTGGCCTGTAGCCAGTCAATAACCTGCGGAAGGCGCACTTTCAAAGAGTTGACGTTCCAGGTGGCAAATTTCATAGATAACTCAAAAAAAACAGATAAACCCGCCGGCGAGGCGCGAAGGCCAATGAGCGTATCACGTAGCACGGGTTTCGATCCAATCCACCTCACCGACCTGCTAACATCATGCTTTAGGCCGATTTTTTGTGTCGCAGCGTGTTTGTGCTGCGGCTGGCGTCGGCCACGCACTGATCACTACATTCATGAAAGCCTTTAGCCGCATTACCCAAGCGCTCGAACACGGCGTCGTGCTCGATGTAACCATCGAAGAGCTCAACTGCAGCGCCTACGTGGTGATCAGCCCCCCCGACCTCGAGCTTGTGTCGCAGATCGTACCCGCGGCGCGGTTCGAGCAAGAGGGCGACGTGCACGTCACTGCCGTCGAGTCGCCCGACCAGGCGCCGCAGCAGGTCGAAGACCTGGCCTTCAATATGAATATCGGCGACACGGCGGTATTTTTATGCCAGGACACCGCCGCCTACGAGGCCACCCTGGAAGAACTCGGCCAAACCCCAACCCAGCACTAGCCACCGGCACGTTCAATCGGTTCTTTGAAGCTCCCTTGCGTTGATCTGAACACGCTGAATCTGCTAAGCTTTTTGTCTTTTTTCAAGTCTACTTTGCCATGTCGCTTTATTCCGGCAACATCTTCATGGTCGTGGCCCCCAGCGGGGCCGGAAAATCCAGCCTGGTCAATGCCTTGCTGGAACAAGATCGCGACGTGACCTTGTCTATTTCGTGCACCACCCGTGCGCCTCGCAACGGCGAGAATCACAATCAGCACTATCGATTTGTCAGCGTCGAGCAGTTCGAGGCCCTGCGCGACAACAACGGCCTGCTCGAATGGGCCGAAGTTCATGGCAACTATTACGGCACCCCGCGCGACGGCATCGAAAACTGCATCGAGGCCGGACGCGACGTTTTGCTTGAAATCGACTGGCAGGGTGCGCGCCAGATACGGCGCCATTTCCCGCAGGCAGTGGGCATTTTCATCTTGCCCCCATCGATCGAGGCATTGGAGTCACGCCTGCGTGGCCGCGGCCAGGATGCACCCCATGTGATCGCCCAACGGCTACTGGCTGCGGGCAGCGAAATGGCGCATGCCTCGGAATGCCAATATGTTATTATTAATCAAGAATTTAGCGTGGCTCTAGCCCAGTTGGCACAAATTGTTTCAGCCACCCGGCTGCGCTATGCCACCCAAGCCGCCCGCAACGCCGAACTTTTCAGTCAGTTGGGCATCAGTAAAACACTCGTCTGACCCCTAGTTTTCATTTTCTTCACAGGATCCATATGGCTCGCATCACCGTCGAAGACTGTCTCGAGAAAATCGATAATCGCTTCGATCTTACTCTGGCGGCTACTTATCGCGCTCGCGAACTGGCCCAAGGCCACGAAGCTCGCATCGACCCCGACAAAGACAAACCCACTGTCATCGCACTGCGCGAAATCGCCGCCGGCCTGACCGGCCTCGAAATGCTCCGCAAGGTTCCAACCTAAAGTCTTCGGGCGGGTGTATGGCGTTTTCAACTCTTCGTGGTGCCTCGTCGGGGCTGTTGGCGGTATTTAAACGCACACGGCTGCGCAAGCGCCGCAAGGCAAAAAGCCAACCCGCCCTGCCCTTGGGCACCGACGCCACACCCAACCCCATTGCCTCGCTGGCGCCGCTGACCAAAATAATCAGCCAGTACCTCGACCCAAAAGATGTCGAGCGTGTCAAAGAGGCCTACCGGTTCTCTGATCAAGCCCATCTGGGGCAATTCCGCGCCAGCGGCGAGCCCTATATTTCGCACCCTATCGCCGTTACCGAAATTTGCGCGGGCTGGAAGCTTGACGCCGACTCGTTGATGGCGGCGCTATTGCACGACGTCATCGAAGACCAAGACGTTTCCAAAGCTGAACTGGCCGAACGGTTCGGGCCTGATGTGGCCGAAATCGTCGACGGCGTCTCCAAGCTTGAGCGCCTCGAGTTCGCCACCAAGGCCGAACAGCAGGCCGAAAGCTTTCGCAAGATGCTGCTGGCCATGGCGCGCGACGTGCGCGTCATACTGATCAAACTGGCCGACCGCCTGCACAATATGCGCACATTGGGGGCCATGGCCCCCGAAAAACGCCGACGCATCGCTCGCGAAACGCTGGACATCTATTCGCCGATCGCCCACCGGCTGGGGCTAAACGCCCTGTTTCGCGAGCTTCAAGATCTTTGCTTTCAAGCCATACACCCCAACCGCTACCGTGTGCTGCACAAAGCCATGATGGCCGCCCGGGGCAACCGGCGCGAAGTGCTAAGCAAAATTACCGAAGCCGTAAAGGTGGCGCTGCCGGCCGCCGGCATCGAGGCCGAGGTCAGCGGCCGCGAAAAATCGCTTTACAGCATTTACACCAAAATGATCGAGCAAAAAAAAACGTTCTCGGACGTACTCGACATTTACGGTTTTCGGGTCATTGTCCATACCCTGCCTGAATGCTATCTGGCTTTGGGCACGCTGCATCAAATGTACCGGCCCGTACCGGGTAAATTCAAAGACTACATCGCCATTCCCAAGATCAATGGCTACCAGTCGCTGCACACCACCCTGGTGGGCCCTTACGGCACACCCGTTGAGTTCCAGTTTCGCACGCGCGACATGGACCACGTCGCCGAAGAAGGCGTTGCCTCGCACTGGCTGTACAAAGACGACGGCACCTCGCTGAACAATCTGCAAAAGCGCACTCATCAGTGGCTGCAGTCGTTGCTCGATATTCAAAGCCAAACCGGCGATTCAGGCGAATTTTTGGAACACGTCAAGGTCGACCTGTTCCCCGATGCGGTGTATGTGTTCACGCCACAGGGCAAAATCCTTTCGCTGCCTCGCGGGGCCACGCCGGTCGATTTTGCCTACGCCATTCATACCGATGTCGGCAACCACGCCATCGCCTCCAAGATCAACGGCGAATACTCGCCGTTGCGCACCGAGCTAAAAAGCGGCGACTCGGTCGAGATCGTCACCTCGCCCTCGTCTCGGCCCAGCGCGCAATGGCTCAACTACGTGCGCACCGGCCGCGCGCGCTCCGAAATTCGCCATTACCTGCGCACGGTCAAATACGAAGAATCCGTGGCTTTCGGGCAGCGCCTGCTTAACCAGGCCTTCGAGCAACTGAACATGCCCGAGCCCGCCACCGACGACCCCGAGTGGGAAAAGCTTGCCAAAGGCTCGGGCGCCAGTTCCCGCGAAGAAATCCTGGCCGACATCGGCCTGGGCAAGCGCTTGGCTGCAGTGGTTGCACGCCGTTTCGCACCCGAAAACCCCATACTGGCCACCACGGCGGCGTCCATCGACGACCTTACCGTCAAGACCAGCGCGCCCATACTCATTCATGGCAACGAGGGCCAAGCCGTGCAGCTGGCGCCCTGCTGCGGGCCCTTGCCCGGCGACGCCATCATCGGCGGCATCCGGCAAGGGCACGGGCTGGTCGTGCACATGGAAGAATGCGCGGTGGCCCAACGGCAACGGGCGCGC
>NZ_DATJBQ010000058.1:0-3554 GCF_035515275.1 Pusillimonas sp. | reverse complement strand
AGCACGCCCTGGCCACCGGCGTGGTCGGCGGCATGATCACGGCCACGGTGCTGGCCATTTTCTTCGTGCCGCTGTTTTTTGTCGTGGTGATGTCGCTGGGCAAGAAGCGGGTTCCCGCTGCGCCCGACGAGCAGGCCGCACAAGGAGCTCAGTCATGAGAGTTGAAGCCGTGAACACCAACCTAAAAATCAGGTCCACCGTGGCGGTTCTGGCGGCAGCCCTGCTGTTGCAAGCTTGCTCGCTGGCGCCCAGGTACGAAAGACCTGCAACACCGACCCCATCGGCCTGGCCGCAGGGCGAAGCCTATGCCGATGCGGCGCCCAGTGGCAAGACGGCAGGCATGGCGGCCGACCTGGGCTGGCAAAGTTTCTTTCAGGATCCGACACTCAAGCAGCTAATTGGTATCGCCCTGGAGAATAATCGGGACTTGCGGGTGGCGGCGCTGAACGTCGACGCTTATCGGGCCCAGTACCGGATTCAGCGCTCAGCGCTGTTTCCGGGGTTGGACGCAGCGGCCGGCGGCGCCCGGCAACGTTTGCCCGCCGACCTCTCGCCTACGGGCGCCGCCGGCATCGCTTCCCAGTATGACGTCGGTCTAACCACGTCCTACGAGCTGGATTTTTTCGGGCGTGTGCGTAATCTCAATCGTCAGGCGCTCGAGCAGTATCTGGCCACCGAGCAAGCGCAACGAACGGTGCACATTGGCCTGGTGGCCGAAGTGGCGCAAGCCTATCTCACCTGGCAGGCCGACCAGGCCTTGCTGAACGTGGCCCGCGATACGCTTGAAAGCAATACGCGCACTTTGTCGCTGATTCAGAGCAGCTACGATGTGGGGGTGGCCTCGGCCATGGAGGTTCGGCAGGCACGCACCGCGGTGGACGAGGCGCGCGCCCAATCGCAACGTTATGCCAGGCAGGTTGCCGTCGACCTGAACGCCTTGACGATGCTGCTGGGGGGCACCTTGCCCGCCGACCTGCCCAATGGCCTGGGTCTGGACGATCAGGTGTTCGCGCAGGTTCCGGCCGGCCTGCCTTCCGATTTGCTGCAGCGCCGGCCCGATATTCTGGCAGCCGAACACCGCTTGATCGGTGCCAACGCCAATATCGGCGCAGCACGAGCCGCCTTCTTTCCTCGGGTCAGCCTGACCGCGGGGGCGGGCACGGTCAGCACTCAGATGTCGGGCTTGTTCGAGGGTGGCTCGGGCGCATGGAGTTTCATGCCCAGCATCTCCGTGCCCATATTCAATGCCGGACGACTTCGCGCCAATCTGGACTATGCTGAAATCCAGACGGACATTCGCGTTGCCGAATACGAAAAGGCAATTCAGAACGCTTTTCGCGAGGTGTCGGACAGCCTCGCGGCCCGGGGCACCTACGGCCAGCAGCTGCAGGCCCAGCGCGAGCTGGTCGACAACACCGCCCAGTATTTGCGTCTGGCCCAACAGCGTTACGATGAAGGGGTGGACAGCTACCTGAACGTGCTTGATGCCCAGCGATTGTTGTTCAGCGCTCAGCAACAATACATTCGTGACCGTCTGGCCCAGCTAAGCAGCGAGATCGACCTGTACAAGGCCTTGGGCGGCGGCTGGCTGGAATCTAATGCCGCCGCCGACAGCTAAGTATGGTATTGCCCGATATGGTAAAAAAGATGCGGCCGCCCTACCTGAGCTGGGCAGGGCGGCTCGTCTGAATCGTTCTGACGAGGAGCCCACGAATGAATGAAGTGCCGCACAGGGTGGTCATCGTCGGCGGCGGCGCCGGCGGGCTGGAGCTTGCCATCAAAATGGGCCGCCGCTTCGGGGCCGAGCATGTCTTCCTGGTCGACAAGGCGTCCGATCACATCTGGAAGCCGTCGTTGCACGAAGTGGCTGCAGGCACGCTCGATATCCATCGTGAAGGGCTCTCGTACGTCATGCTGGCCAAAGATGCCGGCTTTACGTTCATTTACGGCGAATTGCGGGGGGTCGACCGTCAAGCACGTGTCGTCAAGCTTGACGCCGTCCTTGACGACGAAGGCCACGAAATCTTTCCCACCCGAGACCTCGCCTACGACACACTGGTTCTGGCGGTGGGCAGCCGTTCCAACTTCTTTGGTACGCCCGGCGCGCGTGAGCACGCTGTGGCGCTTGACTCTACCGAACAGGCCGAACGCTTTCGCAAGCTTTTCTTGCGAAAGCTGGTGGTTGCCAACAACCAGCCCGACAAAGCGTCCAGGCCGCTTGAGGTCGCCATAGTGGGGGGTGGCGCAACCGGCGTCGAATTGGCCGCCGAGCTCATCGAGGCCACCAAGAACATTCATTATTACGGGCTTGATAGTGCCGACCCCTCGCAGCTGGTGCGCATCACCTTGCTCGAGGGGGCGGCGCGCATACTGGTCGCCCTGCCGCCAAAAATGTCGGCGGCGGCCCAAACGCTGCTTGAATCGCGCAAAGTTCAGGTCAGGACCTCGGTTCGTGTGGCGGCGGTGCGCGAAGACGGGTTGTCCGACAGCGAGGGCGTCGACTACCCTTGCGACATCTGTGTCTGGGCCGCCGGTATTGAAGCGCCGTCATTCTTGCGCGACCTTGGCCTGAGCGTCAACCGGCTCAACCAGCTTGTGGTCGACCGCATGCTTCGTACAGACGACCCCGACATATTCGCATTCGGCGATTGTGCCCAAGTGCCCTGGGACAAAGAAGGCGAGTTCCTGCCCGCGCGTGCTCAGGTGGCGCATCAGCAGGCTGATTTTCTCATTCCCATTTTGCGCGCCCGCATCCAGGGCACAGAGGTTGCGCCGGCCGAGTTTCGCTTCAAGGACTACGGTTCGCTGGTGGCGGTCGGTCATACGCGCGGCGTGGGCAGCCTGATGGGAGTACTATCAGGAAAAAGCTGGTTTGTTGAGGGAGTGATCGCGCGCCTCATGTACATGAGCCTGCACCTAATGCATCACTTGGCGGTGCTGGGCCTGGCGCGCACTTGCGCATTGGCGCTGGGGCGCTTGCTGCTCAAGCGCAGCACCCCCCGCGTCAAGTTGCATTAAGGGTCAGGCAGCACTCAAGGAAAACATCATGTATCAGGCACGCATTGGCTCACCGTTCGGCCCCTTGCTTATCTGCGCCGGCGCCAAAGGGGTCACGGGTTTGTATTTCAGTGATCAAAAAGATTGCCCGAAGGTTGCGGGCGCGGTTACGGCCCGGGCCGATTCGCTGCGGCCGTCGTCGGGCATGGCGGGCAAGGTGCCTTTGCGCACCCTTCGTCCCGTGCGCTGCGCCCAACACAAAGCACATATCGGGCAAGGCCCGCATTACCAAGACCTGGCCGCGACAGCGCCACAGTTGTTGCAAGAAAATGTGCCCGAAACGGTGCGCGATCTGTTCAATGGCGCGCAGCGCGAGCTTTTGCAATATTTCGCTGGTACACGCACGCAGTTCGGTTTCCCCCTCGATTTTTCAGGCACGCCTTTTCAGTCCAAGGTCTGGCGGGCGTTGTGCAATGTGCCTTACGGTCAGGTCATTTCATACGGCCAGTTGGCCTTGAGGGCCGGCCTAAGCCCACGCCACGGGCGCGCAGTGGGCG
>NZ_DATJBQ010000057.1:0-3582 GCF_035515275.1 Pusillimonas sp. | reverse complement strand
GGCACGTTGGGCATGGCCGGCCGAATCTTCGTGCAACTGATGCTCCCCTTCCTGGTGGGGCATCTTCTGCACCCCTATGCCCAGAAGTGGCTGAAGAAGTTCGGGCGCGTGATTCCTTTAGTCGATCGGGGTTCCATACTGCTGATCGTTTACACCGCCTTCAGTGCTGCCATCGTGCAAGGGTTGTGGAGTCAGGTGACGTGGTCGGTGCTGGGGGCCTTGCTGCTGGTGTGCGCTGTTGCATTGGGCGTCGTGCTGTTGGTCAGCTGGAAGTTGGCCTGCATGCTGGGTTTTGATCGCGCCGACCAAATCACCGTAATGTTCTGCGGATCGCAAAAAAGCCTGGCCAGCGGCATACCCATGGCGCAAATTTTATTCACTGCGTCGACCGTGGGTTTTATGGTGCTGCCTTTGATGCTGTTCCATCAGTTGCAGCTGATGCTGTGTTCCATGTTGGCTCAACACTGGTCCCGTCGGATGGAGGCAGCCAATGAGGCCATCGCAGCACACGTCACCACCAAGTCGTGAGGTATTTGGCGCCGGTTCGCTGCGGTGGTGGCTTGGGCCTCAGCAAGCAGGTGAACTGTGCTGCGCGTCGCAAACCTGTCGTTCTCAATGCGTGACGACCGTTTACAAGTTTCTCTAAAAATAATTTAAAAAACGCTTGCGCTCCGGTGCCAACGACACTAGACTTTGCCATAATTAGTTCCAAATGGAACGATATAAGAAATAAATATTGGAACGATCTGGAGACACTATGACGTTCAGCATCGAGAGCGAAGACCGCGTGGTGAAGGAAGTGAGCACGGCGTATTTGCTTCGCCAGGTGGCCGAACGCTTGGCGTTGAGCCTGACTCAGTCGCTTAAGCCGTTTAATCAATCCACCAGTGCATATCGTGTGCTCATCGCGCTCACGCGTCACAATCCGTCCAGCATGCGCGAGCTGATCGAAGCTACGCTGACCGCTCCCTCTACGCTTAGCCGCACCATTGATGCCTTGGAAAAGGACGGGTGTGTGAAATGCAGTCCGATCGAAAGCGATGGGCGTGCGCGTCAGGTCACATTGACCGCCGAGGGAGAACGCCGGCTACAGGCCATTTTGCCGGCCGCCGTCGCTCAATACGAATGGTCCATCCGCAATATCGAGGAGAAGGACCTTCAGATGATGCACCAAACCTTGATGAAGATGCTGCAAAACCTGAAGGCATCGCCTATTAAATAGGCGGCTAAAGCAAGACCCGAAGTCAGCCTGACGGAGCGGATCGACCCGACGTACTAAGCCCGGGCACTACCCTTTCGGGCCAACCCCCAGCAGCCAAGAACAGAACTTACAGCTTTACCGGGTATGTAAACAATAAACGCGCGGGATTCGAGCAATAGATGCGCGGTGTTCATTGAATAGGAGGAGTCATGGAGAAACCTACCAAGGTCTGGATAGACGGAGAGTTGTTCGACGCCGCGGATGCGCGCGTGGACTTCATCAGCAATAGTTTTCAATATGGTTATTCGGTCTTTGAAGGCATTCGCGCCTACAAGACGCCCGACGGTCCGGCGATATTTCGTCTGAAGGAACATATCGAACGTCTGTTTAAGTCGGCAAAAATCATTGGCCTGGATATTCCCTACACCGAGCAAGAAATTATCGACGCTTGCGTGGAGACGGTGCGTGTCAGCGGTTTTGAAGAGTGCTACCTGCGGCCGGTGGCGTACATTGGCTCGGGCGGCATGGGCTTGAATCCCACAGGCTGCAAGGTCAGCGTAGGGATCGCCACATGGTACTGGGGTGAATACCTGGGCAAGGGAACGTTGGAAAACGGCTCCAAGGTGGTCACTTCTTCCTATACCCGCCATCACATCAACTCAAACATGTCCAAGGCCAAGGCGGCCGGCAACTATATGTTGTTCCAGATGGCGCGAACGCAGGCCGTGCGTCAGGGCTATGACGAAACCCTGTTTCTCGATGCCCAAGGGTACGTGGCCGAAGGGTCCGTCGAAAACGTGTTCATCATGCGCAAGGGCGAACTCGTAACCCCGCCGCTTACCTACATTCTGGATGGCATTACTCGCGACACCATTATTACGCTCGCCCGCGACAACGGCTTGAGTGTGCGCGAAGAGTTTTTCACACGCGATACCGTGTATATCGCCGACGAGATGCTGTTCGTGGGCACGGGCGCCGAAGTGACCCCTGTGGTGTCGCTGGATGACCGGAACATCGGCACAGGCAGGCCCGGCCCCATCACTCGCCAGTTGCAGGAGCTGTATTTCGGCGTCGTGCGTGGCAAGGACGGCAGCTATCCCGAGTGGCGCACGGTGGTGCCGGCACAAGCAGAGAGCCTGACGCAATAAGCGGTCTGCCTGAAGGAATCGAAATGCGGGTCATGGATTATTCCCTACCGTACGGGTCGCAGCGCCCGGTGGTCTGTGCCAGTAATATGGTTGCCACCTCGCAGCCCCTGGCGGCGCAGGCGGGACTGCAAATGCTGCACGAGGGTGGTAATGCGGTGGATGCCGCCCTGGCGGCCGCCATTGCCACCACGGTGGTTGAACCCACG
The DNA here is from genome assembly GCF_035515275.1 of Pusillimonas sp. Taxonomy (GTDB): domain Bacteria; phylum Pseudomonadota; class Gammaproteobacteria; order Burkholderiales; family Burkholderiaceae_B; genus Pusillimonas. The sequence goes on along the minus strand of NZ_DATJBQ010000057.1, from coordinate 1,027 downwards.
GGTTCGGGCGTGGGTGGTGACGCTTTCGCCATCGTGTGGGACGGGTCGACGCTGCACGGTTTGAACGCGTCGGGGCACAGTCCGGCGGCGTGGACCCCGCAAGTCTTTGCCGGCCAAGACCGCATGCCTGGGCGCGGTTGGCAAAGCGTTACTGTTCCGGGCGCGGTTGCGTCCTGGCGGGCGCTGAGCGAACGCATGGGAAAACTACCCTTCGAGCGTCTGTTCGAACCGGCCATCCGCTACGCGACTCAAGGCTTTCCGGTCAGCCCGGTCATCAGCAAGTTGTGGGCGACGATTGCACCCAAGTACCAGGCCCAGCCCGGGTTCGGGCAGTACTTTATGCCCCAGGGGCGAGCACCGCGGCCCGCAGAACGTTTCACCAATCCCGATCTGGCCATGTCCTTGCAAGCCATTGCCGCCACAGGGGGCGAAGCCTTTTATCGTGGGAAACTGGCCGACGCGCTCATACGTCACTCGGCCGAACATGGCGGACTGATGACGCACGAGGATCTTGCCGAGTTTCAGCCACTTTGGTGCGGCACGCTAAGCCAGGATATTGCCGGCGTGAGCGTGCACGAGATTCCGCCCAACGCACAGGGGTTGGCCACGCTGATTGCGTTGGGCGTGCTGACGCATTTTGATCTTGATCGCTACGAGCCCGACAGCGTGGAAGTTATCCATCTGTGCATCGAGGCGATGAAAATCGGCTTTGCCGATACTGAAGCCTATGTCAGCGATCCGGCCAGCCTGCGCATCGATCCACAAAGCTTGTTGGATCGCAACTACCTGCAGCAGCGGGCGCAAGAGATCGACTTTGAACGGGCCGGCGAGTTTGCGGCGGGCGCCCCCAAACAAGGCGGTACCGTTTACATCGCCACGGCTGACTCGAACGGCATGATGGTGTCGTTCATTCAGTCGAACTACGAAGGGTTTGGCTCCGGGGTGGTGGTGCCGGGCACCGGCATCAGCCTGCAGAACCGCGGCATGGGTTTTTCGTTGAAGCCTGGGCACCCCAACCAAGTGGGCC
>NZ_DATJBQ010000056.1:0-2530 GCF_035515275.1 Pusillimonas sp. | reverse complement strand
TTTGTCGGCAGGGCAATTGGCCGACGCAAGCTGGCCCCGCGCGTCAGCCCTGGTAAAAGCTGGGAGGGCGCCATTGCCGGTGTGCTTGCCGCCGTCCTGTGGGTGGCCGTATCCAGCCAGTGGCCGGGCAGCTTTGCGGCTGTGCTCGTGCAGGCTTGGTCCTTGGGCGGCGCACTGATTCTTGCCGCTTTTCTGGCGGCCCTGTCGATCGTCGGCGATTTGTTCGAATCCCTGCTCAAGCGCCGTGCAGGGCGCAAAGATTCCAGCGCCTTACTGCCGGGTCACGGCGGCGTGTACGACCGTATCGACGCCTTGCTGCCCGTGGCGCCCACGGCGTTCTTGTTGTTGAGTATCGGCGCATGATCTCTCGTAGTCTTTGCATACTCGGTTCCACGGGCTCCATTGGGTGCAGCACGCTCGATGTCGTGTCGCGACATGCCGACACCATCAGGGTGCACGCCTTAACGGCATACAGCCGTATGGAACTGCTGGCAGAGCAGGCACTGACGTTCGACGTGCGTGTCGTGGCGGTACCTGACGAGGCTGCGCGCAAGCGGTTTTTGCAGGCCTGGCCGACGCATCGCGCCGCCCCCGAAATCCGGGTCGGCTTGCAGGCGCTTGAAGCGTGCGCGGCTGACCCAGAAGTTGATACGGTCATGGCGGCCATTGTCGGGGCGGCTGGTCTGCCGGCTGCGTTGGCGGCGGCGCAGGCGGGCAAGCGTGTGTTATTGGCCAACAAAGAAGCGCTGGTGGCGGCCGGCAGCCTGTTCATGGCGGCGGTGCGCGAGCACGGTGCCGAACTATTGCCCATCGACAGCGAGCACAACGCGATTTTCCAGTGTCTGCCGCATTCGGATCGCGCCGCTGCCCCCACGGCGCCTGCCCAGGGTGTGCGGCGCTTGCTGCTTACCGCTTCGGGCGGGCCGTTTCGTACGGCCTCGCTTGAAAGCCTTGAGGCGGTGACCCCCGAGCAGGCCTGCGCCCATCCCAACTGGAGCATGGGCCGCAAAATCTCGGTCGACTCGGCCACCATGCTCAACAAGGGGCTGGAAGTCATCGAGGCCCATTGGCTGTTCGCCATGCCTTTGCAACGCATACAAGTGGTCGTGCATCCGCAAAGCATGATTCACTCAATGGTCGAGTACGAAGACGGCTCCATACTGGCGCAGCTGGGCCAGCCCGATATGCGCACCCCCATCGCGTACGGTCTGGGTTTTCCCGACCGGATCGACAGTGGGGTGGGCCCGCTTGATCTGGCCATGATCGGACGTCTCGACTTCGAACAGCCTGATCTGCGGCGTTTTCCATGCCTGCGGTTGTCCTTTCAGGCGCTAGAGGCCGGTCAAGACGCCTGCATAGCGCTTAACGCCGCCAACGAGGTGGCCGTCGACAGTTTTCTTAGCAGCCGCATTCCGTTTACCGGCATTGCCCGGGTCATCGAGCAATGCCTTGACGCCATGGCAGGCAAAACCCGCGTTGCCCTCGACTCGCTCGAGGCCGTGCTCGAGCTCGACAGCCGAGCACGACGGCAAGCGCTTCAACTCTGTAAATAAGGGCGCACGTCGATCACCATGCTTTTTACTTTGCTTGCTTTTGTCGTCGCGCTTGGGCTGCTCATCACCTTTCACGAGCTGGGGCACTACTGGGTTGCGCGGCGTTGCGGCGTAAAAGTATTGCGTTTTTCGATCGGTTTCGGTCGCGTACTGGCCAGAAGAACCGACCGCAACGGCACCGAATGGGCCTTATCCGCCATTCCGCTGGGCGGCTACGTGAAGATGCTGGATGAGCCTGAACAGCCCGATGGGTCCGACGCCGGCCAGGCTTTCAACCGGCAGCCCGTAAGCCGGCGTTTTGCCATTGTGGCGGCCGGTCCGTTGGCCAATCTGCTGCTGGCGGCGGTGCTTTATGCGGTGTTGAACCTTGTGGGTACGCAAGAGCCGGCCGCCATATTGGCCCAGCCGGCTGCGGGTACGCCGGCCGCTCAGGCAGGGTTGCACCAGGGCGATCGCATCACCCGTGTCAACGGTTCGGCCGTGCGCTCGTGGGGCGAGGCGCGCTGGGAGCTGCTCGATGCGTTGACTTCGGGCGGAGCCGCCACACTTGAGGTTCAAAACGATGCCGGTGCGACACGCACCCATACCTTGCACCTTCAGGCGGCCGGCCTCGAGCCCGAGAATGCCGACTTGATGTCCGACGCGGGGCTTGCCCTGGCAACGCCTCGTCCTCTGGTGCGCCAGGTGGTGGCGGGCGGGGCGGGTGAGCAAGCCGGCCTGCAAGAGGGCGACATCATCGTGGCGGCCGGGCCGCTTAACGAGCCTTCGGGGGCGGCGCTGGTGGCTTATATTCAGTCTCAGGCAGGCCAGTCCTTGCCCTTGACCGTGCAGCGCAACGACGCCCGGCTCAGTTTTACGCTGGTTCCCCAGGCAGAAACCAACGCCGAAGGCGAACGGGTTGGACGCATCGGCGTCATGCTGGGGGCTGATTTCCCCATGGCTACCGTGCGCTACGGCCCTGTGGAAAGCGTGACACG
>NZ_DATJBQ010000055.1:0-2293 GCF_035515275.1 Pusillimonas sp. | reverse complement strand
TCGGCACAGGCATGGGCGCGGCGGGGGTGTTTGAGAGGATGTAGTGGTTTCCGGCATGGGCAATTATGTTGCTTTGTATTGTCGGCAGGGCTTGTCAATGATATATTCTTTTGGTATATATCATTGTCGGAGGTTTGTCATGAATACTGCCAAGATCTTTTGGTCAGGTCGCTCACAAGCTGTCAGGTTGCCCAAAGATTTCCGTTTCGACACCGATGAAGTACGCATTCGCCGTCACGGTAGCGGTGTCATTCTTGAGCCAATTGTTCATGACTGGGAATGGCTGGACGATATAGTCGGCCCGGTTGATGCAGACTTTGAGGCTGCTGTTGCAGAGCAAGGCGAATTTCAAGAGCGCCCCGAGCTGGATTTCTTCAAATGAAATTTCTGCTCGACAGCAACGCGGTAATCGGGCTGCTTAAAGGGCAAGAAAAGTTTTCAAAGCGTTTGCGCCGGCATCGACCCGCAGAATTCGGGCTGCCGTGTGTGGTGGCGCATGAACTTTATTACGGTGCATATAAAAGCCTGCACGTCGCGCAAAACCTGTCCCGACTCGACGCGTTGCCGTTTCAGGTCATTGAGTTCGATCGCGAAGACGCGTTACTTGCGGCGAAATTACGCGCGTCTCTAAGCGCAGCTGGTACGCCCATCGGGCCGTACGATGTCCTGATCGCTGGGCAAGCGCTGTCGCGCGGTTTAACTTTAATCACACGCAACACCCGCGAATTCAGACGCGTGCCCGATCTAAAAACTGAAGACTGGGAAGCCTAGAAATGGCCTTGTTAGCAATTCAGGCCATTTCAATCGCAGCGACCAGGTCTTCCAGATTAACCGCCAATTCGCGCGCCTGATGCAACGTGGCGTATTGGTTAAGCACGGCCTTCCACCGGCGTTCTGTCAGCAGGTTGTGCCAAATGGGCTCAAGCAGTTGCGGGTTGGCTCGCCCGTGCTCGAGCAGGGCGGCGGCGAACTGCAAGGCGGCGTTGGTTGATAGAAGCTGCATGCGGCTGGCGGCGCTAAGCAGGCGGGGCGCCGATTCTTCGGCGGTGCTGCAGCAGTAAAGCACTGACTCTGCAAGGCTTGCCCCTTCAGGCGCGGGGGCGACAGCAACGGCTTGAACAGGGTTCGATCCTGCAGACACAACATTTGTCTCTAGCGGCAAGCTGTTGTGGCGGGCCTTTGCCGATGCTTCGTTAGGGCTGCGTGCATCGCTTGTGGCGTCCTCTGCCGTGTCGAGTAACTTGAGTGAGTCTGCACTGATGCGCACGGGGCCTTGCTGCGTCAGGAACACATAGATGGCGTCGGCGCGGGCGTCGATCAGTACGCGCAGGCCGCGCAGCAGACGGGGAAGGTCGGTGGCCACGGCATCGATCGAGGCCTTGGCTTCCACCAGCAGCAAAACGTTCCATACGGTCTCGTCCTGCTCGCCCGGCTTCCCGTGCGCCGATCGTGGTTCGGGTGCATTTGCGCGTCCAAGCAGTACCGCGTCCCACTCGGCTTTGGCGCGTTCGACGCCCTTCAATAAAGAAGGCGGGATACACAGCGAGGTAACCACTTTATAGTTGCCGCTGCTTCCTTCGGCCTGATCAAGCCGGCGGGCGAGCTGCCAAAGCGCTTGCGCCGTTTGGGTTTCAACTGCCGCCCCGCGCTCTTTGGCTGTTGAACCCTGGCCTGCCGCGTCTGCGCTGCCCTGGCGCGGGCCCGACCGCTCGCGCAGCGCCAGGTATTGCCGCACTTGTGTGTCTGCCTCCAAGGTTTCCATGCTTCGCAGTCGCTGCAAGGCGGCATCTTCCAAAATGCGTTCCAGGCTGTTTGCCATGGCCGGTTCATCGGCAATTGCCGGCAGGCTCAAAATGCGTCGTGCTGTGGCGTTAAGTTGCCCCCACGAGCACGAAGCAGCCAGCTTATACAACTGGGCCAGGGCGTCTGCCACTCCTGCAGACGAAACCCGCTTTTGTTTCGCCGGGTGAGCAATGGCATTGACCGCCGTTCGCACAGTGCGCTGGTCCTCGTTGGCCTTTGATGCCAGCTCGGCATAGTCTTGTATTTGCGGTGTCAGGTATTGCAACACCATGGCCTGAAACGTAAGGTCGCCGCGATCTTCTCGCATGGCGTCTTGAATCAGGCGGGAGAGGGCGTCCAGAAAACAGTGCCGTATCGCAGCGGGCGGGGTTTCTTTATAGGCAACCAGCTTGCGCGCGGCCTCGATAGCCAGGGCGATAATGTCTGCCGGGTTGCTGTTTGCCGTTTGCGTGGGCAGCACCGGTGTGGCGGGTATGCGATAGCGCCGCTC
>NZ_DATJBQ010000054.1:0-4938 GCF_035515275.1 Pusillimonas sp. | reverse complement strand
TTTGGCACCGCGTACGCGGTGAGGTTGGCAAGCAGGAAACCCGCCAAACCTGTAATGACACCCGACAGCACATAGGCTGAAAGCTGTACCCGAAAAACCGAATAACCAAAGGCGTCTACCCGGCGCGGATTGATATGTGTTGCCCGCAACACCATGCCGAACGGCGAAGTACGCAAGCGGTTCAGGAACACGGCCACGCCCAGCAACAGAACCCAGGTGGCCCAATACACCTCGGTGCTGCCGCTCAGCTCAAACAGTCCGAAGTTGCTGGACTCGTAAATGTTCAGGCCGTCGTCTCCGCCGAAGGGCGTGAGGCTGACCATCAGAAAATAGAACATCTGCGAAAATGCCAGCGTGATCATGATGAAGCCGATGCCCGAAGTACGCAGACACACCGAGCCGACCAGTACCGCCACCACCATGCACACCGCGATGGAGGCAGCCAGCTGAATCCATCCGTTGCTGATGCCGTAATGACTGAGTATGGCTACGGCATAGCAGCCCAGGCCAATGAACATGGCGTGCCCAAAACTGACCAATCCTGCAAAGCCAAGAACAATGTTCAGGGCACAAGCGGCCAGTGCATAAATAAGTACCCGGGCGAAAAATGTCACGTAGAACGGTTCATTAAGCGCCTGCGCAATGAAAGGTATGGCGGCCAAAAGCACGAACAATACCGGCAGGCTCCAGCGCGTCCATTTATTGAAACTCATGATTATTTCCCTTGATGCAATCAACGTTTGGCCGAAACCATGAGGCCATGCGGCCGGAAGGCCAGCACGAATGCCATCAGCAGATAGATCAACATTGAGGCAATGGCCGAACCCACGGTATTAGCCGCTGTAGGCGCCAGGAACAAAGCCAGGAACTGGGGCAGGTAGGCTCGGCCCAAGGTGTCGATAACTGCGATAAGGATCGCCGCGAACAGGGCGCCGCGTATGGAGCCGATGCCCCCCACCACAATGACGACCAGCGCCAGGATCAGTACCGGGTCGCCCATGCCCGATTGCACCGACAAAATAGGCCCCGCCAGGGTGCCGGCCAAGCCGGCCAAGGCGGCACCCAGCATGAACAGCGCCCTTTTAAGTAAATCGACGTTGGCACCCAGTACGCTGACCATCGAGGCATGCGTGGTGCCCGCCCTGACCAGCATGCCGAATCGCGTCTTCTGTATAAGAAACCACGCAGCAAAGGCCACCAAGATACCTACAGCAATGATCAAAAGCCGATAAATGGGATATTGCGCGCCAAGAATCTGGACCGAGCCTTGAATGACTTCGGGGATCGTGACGAAATAAGGGCGATTGCCCCAGATGACAATGGCAAGCTCATTGAAGAACATCATCAGGCCGAATGTGGCCAGTACCTGATAAAGATGATCGTGCCGGTACAAAGGCTTGGCGATCAGGTGCTCGATAATGGCGCCGACGATAGCCGCAGAGGCCACCGCAGCAAGCAACGAAAACAGGAACGAACCACTGGCGTTGTAGCTGGCTGCTCCCACGAAAGCACCGATCATATATAACGATCCGTGCGCCAAATTGATGAAATTCATGATGCCGAAAATCAGGGTCAGCCCCGACGACAACAAGAATAACAGGACCCCAAGTTGCAGGCCGTTAAGCAACTGCGACAAGAACAACGAACTATTCATGACGGTACTTCCGAAGCGGAACCAGCGAAAAAAGGCGCGCCCTGAACGGCGCGCCCGACCTTCCAATTACTTCAGGTCGCACTCGGACACGTAGGCGTCCTGGTGATCGGTAAAGACGGTAGCCAGTTGCTTGACCATGACATCGTCGCCTTGGGCGACTGCCTTGAATGCATACAGGTTCTGAATAGGCATGTTATTGGTATTGAAGGCAAACTTGCCGCGCACCGAGGGAAACTCGGAGCCCGCCGCCTTGACGGCCTTGACGAAGGCCTCGCGGTTGGAGACGTCGCCGTTCAGCTTGCGCACGGCGGTATCCAGCAAATGGGCGGCATCGTAACCATTGGCTGCGTACTCAGAAGGCGTATGACCGTACTTGGCTTCGAATGCCTTGACGAACTTTTTGCTTTGGGGGTTGTCGAGTACGGGCGCCCAGGTTGCACCGTAGATATTGCCGTCGGCCTGCCCCTTGAGCGAAACCAATGTGTTGGAGTCGATCATGCCCTCGGAGTAGACAGGCACTTTGCCTATAATGCCTGCCTGGCGCAACTGGCGGACAAAGTTGACGCCTGTGCCGCCGGTGTAGAACACGAACAGGGATTCAGGGCTGGCGGCCTGCAGTGCCGAGATTTCGGCCGAAAAATCAAGCTGGCCCAGCGGGGTGTAGACCTCTTTGACCACATCACCCTTGAAGTAGCGCTTGAAGCCGTTGAGCTTGTCTTTACCCGCCTGGTAGCTTGAGGTCATGAGATAGGCGTTTTTATGGCCCACGTCTTGAACATACTGGCCCATGGCTTCAGACATGGTGTCGTTTTGCCACGCAATGCCGAACAGGTTGGGCGAACAGAGCTTGCCGGCAACCGGACCCGGACCGGCGTTAGTGGCAATAGCAACCACGCCCGAGTCTTTAATGCGGCGCAGCTCGGCCATGAGCACGTTCGAGAAACCTAGGCCGACAATCGCATCGACCTTGTCGCGCTCAAGAAATTTTTGAACAATCTGCGCACCGACGTCAGGCTTGAGCTGATCGTCTTCAATCACGACATTAACCTTCTGGTCGCCGAATTTTCCACCCAACTGCTCGACGGCCAGCATGAACCCGTCACGCTGGTCTTGGCCCAGCACCCCCTGGGGCCCCGACAACACCCCCGAGAACCCGACGGTGATATCGGCTTGAGCGGCAGGCGCAGCCATGAGCAAGCCTGCCACCAAGGTGGCGATTGTGGTTTTTTTCATTGTTTGTCTCCTGTTGTATTTATATAAAGCTTTGGCAATATGCCGTGTACCCGTCAGTTGGGCTCTTTCTGCAACAAATCCAGGGCAACGTCGACGATCATGTCCTCTTGGCCGCCCACCATGCGACGGCGCCCCAATTCGACAAGAATGTCGACGGTTTTAAGGCCGTACTTATCTGCGGCGGCCTCGGCGTGACGCAAGAAGCTAGAATAAACACCGGCGTAACCCAGCGCGAGCGTTTCGCGATCAACCCGCACCGGCCGGTCTTGCAAGGGACGCACGATGTCGTCTGCGGCGTCCATGAGCTTGTATAGGTCGCAACCGTGGTTCCAGCCCAGGCGCTCGGCCGCCGCAATGAACACTTCGAGCGGCGCATTGCCGGCGCCCGCTCCCATGCCTGCGAGACTGGCGTCGATTCGGTCGCAGCCTTCTTCGACGGCCACGATGGAGTTGGCCACGCCCAGCGACAGATTATGGTGAGCATGCATGCCCGTTTCGGTCTCGGGCTTGAGCACATCTTTGAATGCGCGGAAACGGTCACGGATGTCGTTCATATTGAGCGCGCCGCCCGAATCGACCACGTAAACGCAGGTAGCACCGTAGCTTTCCATCAACTTGGCTTGCTGGGCCAGCTTGGCCGGCTCATTCATGTGGCTCATCATTAAGAAGCCCACCGCATTCATGCCCAACTCGCGTGCGTACTCGATGTGCTGCTTGGAAATGTCGGCTTCGGTACAGTGGGTGGCCACACGCACGACGCGGGCACCGGCGTCGTAGGCGGCGCGCAGGTCGTGCACCGTGCCCACGCCGGGCAACAGCAGCGTCGCAACTTTGGCATGGCTGACCGTGTCGGCCACCGCTTCGATCCATTCGAGGTCGGTGTGGGCGCCAAAGCCGTAATTGAAGCTGGAGCCCGACAGGCCGTCACCGTGCGCCACCTCGATGGAATCCACACGCGCCTCGTCCAGCGCCTTGGCAATTTGCCGCACGTTTTCAATACTGTACTGATGACGAATGGCGTGGCTGCCGTCGCGCAGCGTCACGTCCGAGATATAAATTTTTTTGTCGCTCATGGTTTGCTCCTTGGGCCGGCTCAGACGGCCATGCCGCTTAAGCGGGTTTCAGCCAGACGCTCGGCGCAAGCCAGGGCGGCCGATGTCATGATGTCCAGGTTTCCGGCGTACGCAGGCAGATAATGCGCCGCACCTTCCACCTCGAGGTAGACCGAGGTTTTGAGACCGGTAAGCTTGCCCAGACCCGGCACGTTCAGGGGGCGGCTTTCGTCGTACAGATCGAACTGCACTTCTTGCTTGAGGCGATAGCCGGGTACGTAACGCTGAACCTTCTGCACCATGTCCTGAATGCTTTCGCGGATGGCGTCCTGATCAGCCGGTTCCGAGAGCGTGAAGATCGTGTCGCGCATGATCAGCGGCGGCTCGGCGGGGTTAAGGATAATAATGGCCTTGCCGCGCTTGGCGCCGCCCAGCACCTGAATGGCCTTGGAGGTGGTTTCGGTGAACTCGTCGATGTTGGCGCGGGTGCCGGGGCCGGCCGACTTACTGGAGATTGAGGCCACGATCTCGGCGTAGTGCACCGGAGCGACATTTGCTACGGCCTTGACCATGGGGATGGTGGCCTGGCCGCCGCAAGTGACCATATTGATATTGGCGGCGTCAAGTTTTTCGTCGAGGTTGATCGAAGGAATGACGTAAGGGCCGATCGCCGCAGGGGTCAGGTCGATGACCTGTACGCCGTGCTGCTGCAAAACGGCGTTATGGTGTTCGTGGGCGCCCGCCGAGGTGGCATCAAACACGATGCGTATATCGGCAAACCCGGGCATGGCCACCAGGCCGTCTATGCCTTCGGCCGTAGTGGGCACATTCATGCGCTGGGCGCGCGCCAAGCCGTCCGACTTGGGGTCGATACCCACCATGGCGGCCATTTCAAGGCTTTGGCTTTGGCGCAGCACCTTGATCATGAGGTCGGTGCCGATATTGCCCGAGCCGATGATGCCGACTTTGATTTTGCCTGCTTGTGACATGTCAGTTTCC
>NZ_DATJBQ010000053.1:0-17811 GCF_035515275.1 Pusillimonas sp. | reverse complement strand
TTTTCCTGCGCCCTGGCATTTCAGTCAAATAATTATCAATGTCAATGGGCGTGGGCAGCAGTATCCGACGGGTTCTATTCCGTCGTTAAAGTCTCCCACTGGTTTAAATGTGCGTTCCGCCTCATAAGGGCGGCATGTTCCTGCGGTCGCGCGCCATGGTGTCAGCGCCCGCATGGTAGGGGGTCTTATGCGGCTTTTCAATCTTTTCTTGCGTCGTGCGGGTGTGCGTCAGGCTTCGGTGCCGGTGCGCAAGCCGGTGTCTCGTTTAACCGTCGTGTGTCCGCGCGCCGAGCTGGCTCAGGTGCGCAAACAAATCTATCTTGATTTTGGCGCTGCGGGGCTAAAGGTGGCGGGCATGCAGGTCGATCATGGCAGCCAGTCCGACATGGCCACCGCCTGCATCACGGTTAATTGTCCGCCCGAGCTGCGTAATGTATTAATGGACCGAGCGCGTCACTTGCGCTCAAACCCTTCGGTTCGCGGCTTGCAATGGGGTGACCACCGTCATATTGCTTTAAACTAGGGGGCAGTGCCTATCGGCTCACCTAGTTTCGAATCTGGATCGTCCATGGATCTCGGCTGGCTCATACCCTGGGAATTCTCCCCAGCCCTTATCGTTGCATTTGTTGTCTCTGGCGCGTTGTTCATTCGCGGAACCCGGGTACATCGGGTTTCCGCCCCACGCCAGTTGCTTTTCTGGTGCGGCTTCATCCTTCTGTACTTGTCGCTGCACACCCGCATCGACTACTACGCAGAACGCCTTTTTTTCGCTCACCGCCTGCAGCATCTGGTCTTGCATCATCTTGGCCCGCTTCTAATCATGGGCGCGTATGCCGGCCAGGTCATGCGTGCGGGCTTGCCCATGCGCGCGCGCATCCGGCTGCGCGATTTTCGCCGTACCCGGGCCGGGCGCGTGGCCAAGGCTGTGTTGACCAATAAGTACTGGGTGCCGTTCCTGTTTGTCTTCCTGGTCGTGGTCTGGCTGATCCCCAGCGTGCAGTTTTACTCCATGCTCGATTGGCGCCTGTACCGATTCATGAATTGGTCGGTGGTCATCAGCGGGTTCATGTACTGGAACCTTATTCTCGATCGCCGGCCCAGCCCGCCGGCAGTCCTGTCGCCGGGTGGGCGAATTTTGTCGCCGGTCATTACCATGGTGCCCCAAATGATCGTCGGCGCCATCATCACCTTCACCGAATACGATCTGTACCCTGTGTTCGACCTTTGCGGGCGAGCTATTCCGGGCATGTCGGCGGTTACCGATCAGGCCATCGGCGGCCTTACCATGTGGGTGCTTGCCGGTTTCATCGAAGTCTTCGGCCTGTTGTTTGCCCTGGCCACACTCATGCGCCTGTCCGGTAAAAACAGGCTGCCCGATAAAAACAGGGCGCGTCCGGCAAAGCGGCCTGGGCCGGCAGCGCTCGGGGCATGAGGGTGGGCCTGCGGTTGGCATTGCGGGTTTGGCAGCGCGTAAGCGTGCCGTTGGGCGGCGTGCTGTTGGCCGGCTGCATGGGCGCAGCGCAGGCCCAACCTGCCGGCTTGCCGAGCATGGGGTCGGCCTCGGCGGTCGAGCTTCCGCCCATGCTGGAACAAACTCTGGGCGACGCCATTATGGAGCAAGGGCGTCGCGATCCCACCTATATCAACGATCCCGATGTCAGCCAGTATCTGGCCGGTCTGGGCAGAAAGCTGGTGGCGGGTTCCGCCAACCCGGCCCAAGGCATCCAGGTATTCGCCATCCGTGATCCTCAAATCAACGCGTTTGCATTGCCGGGTGGTTATGTAGGCATTCATAGCGGCCTGGTGGTTTCATCCGACAACGAGTCGCAGCTGGCCTCTGTGGTGGCGCACGAAATCGGCCACGTGTTACAGCGGCACGTGGCGCGTGGCATGACACAGCAATCGCAATCCAGTCATCTGATGATGGCCTCGGTGGCGGGGGCCCTGTTGGCCGCCCTGGCCGGAAGCGGTGACCTGGCGATGGGCGTTGCCGCGTTCGGACAAGCTGCGGCCGTTGATCGGCAGTTGGGGTTTTCGCGCCAGGCTGAACAAGAGGCCGATCGCATCGGCCTCGAAATGCTGCGCAAAGGCGGGTACGACCCCGACGGCATGGCACAGATGTTCGGCCGGCTCATGAATGCATCGCGGCTGAACGAAGGTATGGGTGGGGGGTCGTATGCCAGTACTCATCCACTTTCCATTCAGCGTATGTCCGACATACAAAACCGCGTCCGTGAAGCGCCTGCTTCCCAGCATCACGACAGCAACAGCTACTGGTATGTGCGCGCCAAACTGCGTGTGCTGCAAGAGCGCAGCTCATCGCAGCGCGACGCCGAGGCGGCGCTTCGGCGCGAAGCCGACACGCATTCCGGAGTGCGCCGATCGGCCGCCTGGTACGGCCTGGCCTTTGCCGCCTGGCGTCAGGACAAACTGCAGGAAACCGCCGACGCCTTGGGTCGGGCCCGCGAGGGCGGCATGAATTCCGCCGAAATCGCGGGTTTGTCGGTGGCCTTGGCCCTTAAGCAAGGCAGGCACCCCGAAGCCCTGGATCAGGCTGAAGCCGCGTCATCCCGTTGGCCACAGAGCCTGGGCGTGGCGCTGGCCAAGGTCAATGCCTTGAGCCAATCGGGTCAAGACGAGCGCGCCGTTCAGTTTTTGAACGGCCTTATCGGTAAATGGCCCGACGAACCCTCACTGTACCAACTACGAGCTCAATCCTATGATCGGTTGGGCAAGGGGGTCGACGCCCGGCGTTCCATGGCTGTGTATTACGAAAAGATCGGTGCCTTACCCACTGCGGTCGAGCATTTGCAACAGGCCAGAGCCATGTCCAACGACTTCTACGTTCAGTCTCAGGTCGACGTCGAGATACGAAGGCTGCAAGAAAAGGTGCGCTCTGACCGCGCCCTGCTCGAACGATTCAAATAGTTTTTTTGCGCCCTTTTTTGGGGCTTACTGCAGCGTCTCAAAATACTGTGCCACGCGCTGAGGCAGCCAGTTCAGGTGGCCGGGAAACGCGCCGGTAACGAACCCCATGTGGCCGCCTTCGGCGGGCTGATGCAGCAGTACGGTATCTGAGCATTCATGCGAATCGGGCAGCGACGGTGCCGGCACGAAAGGGTCGTTTCGGGCGTTCATGACCAAAGTGGGCAAGGTAAGCTTGCTTAGCCAGGGCTTGCTCGAAGCACGCGTCCAGTAATCGAGCGCGTTCTTGAAACCATGCATGGGTGCCGTGTATATATCGTCGAACTCACGCAGGGTACGCGACTGGCTGAATTTCAGTACATCGATATTGCCCGGAAAGCGTTTTGCCTTGTCTAGCACCTTGCGTTTCATGGTGCGCAAAAAATAGGGGCCGTACAGCCGGCGCCCGACGAAAGTGTCAGAAAGTGCAGCGCCGCAGGCGACCAGATCGAGCGGAACCGACACCGCGGCTGCGGCCTGCAGGCGGCCTGCCACTTCGGGACGTTCGCCCAGGCACTTGAGCATGGCGTTACCGCCCAGCGAAACACCCACCGCATGCCATTTTGCCTGAGGCAGACGGGCGTGTACGGTATCGAACATGAAATGGATGTCATCGGAGTCGCCCGAGTAATACGCGCGCGCCATCCGATTGGCAAAGCCCGAGCAGCCGCGCAAATGGGCAATAACCACTACCCACCCGCGGGCGCGAAAGTGCTGGGCAATGGCCTGCGCGTAATGGCTGTTGCTGCCGCCCTCGAGCCCGTGGAACAGAACCAGGGCGGGCGTGTCGGGCGATACCGGCAGCGAAGCCCAGTCGCTTTTTTGCATCCAGCGGCGGGCGGCGGTAAGGGCAAGCCTTGGGTCAGGCTTGACCAGCAGGTTCTGGGCGGTTTTGTTGGGAAACAGCCCGGGGCCGACCCAGTCAAAATCAATAAAGTCGCCATCTGGTGTGTCGACGCGGTCGCGCACGAACGAGATGTGATGATACCGGGCCACCAGCGCACCATGTATGGTTTGCAAGTGGCCATTGGGCAGCCAGAAAGGTTGCGGGCAAGGAGAGGAATCGATCCGTGCGGTCACGAGCCGGCCGGTACTTGATTAACGTTCGTCTTGAAGTTGGTAGACGGCGCTGCAATAAGGGCAGGCGGCCGTGCCCGACTGGGCCAGCTCGATGTAGACGCGCGGGTGCATGGACCACAGCGGCGCTTTGGGCCCAGGGCAATACACGGGAAGGTCCTCGGCGGTGACCAGGATAGGTTGCGTGTTGTTGGGGGTGCTCGGTTCTGCGCTCATGGCGTGTCCTGCAGAGATGGTTTCAAAGTGGAAAGCTGGCGCATGAAGCGCAGTAAGCATCAGACCTTGGTCAGCCAGTGGTGATACTTGGGATTGCGTCCATTGACGACGTCGAAGAACGCTTTTTGCAGTTTTTCGGTGATGGGGCCTCGCGCGCCCTGACCAATACGGCGATTGTCGATTTCGCGTATGGGCGTTACCTCGGCCGCGGTGCCGGTAAAAAACGCTTCGTCTGCAATGTACAGGTCGTCGCGGGTAAGGCGGCGGGTATGCACGCTAAGCCCCAGGTCGGCGGCAATGGCATGAACCGAGTCGCGCGTAATGCCTGTGAGGGCCGAGGCAATTTCAGGCTCGTACAGTACGCCGTCTTTGACAATAAAGATATTTTCGCCCGAACCCTCGGCGACAAACCCGTCGGTGTCGAGCAAAATGGCTTCGTCGTAGCCGTGCTCGATGGCTTCGGTGTTGGCCAGAATGGAGTTGGCGTACGTGCTGGCCACTTTGGCGCGCGGCATGGTCACGTTGACGTGCTGCCGGGCGTACGAAGAAATCTTGACGCGTATGCCTTGTGCCAGGGCTTCTTCGCCCAGGTAGGCGCCCCAGGGCCAGGCGGCAATCGCCACGTGCACCTTGGCGCCCTTGGGCGAGACCCCCATTTTTTCAGAGCCGTAAAAAAGCAGGGGGCGTATGTAGCATGATTCGAGTTGATTGCGGCGTACCACTTCAAGCGTGGCCTGCATGATGGTTTCGCGATCAAATGGAACCTGCATTTGGTAGATGTGCGCCGAATTGAACAGACGGTCGGTGTGTTCACGCAGGCGAAATACGGCGGTGCCGATTTCGGTGTTGTAAGCGCGCTCGCCCTCGAAGACGGCCAGACCGTAGTGCAGCGAATGGGTCAGGACGTGGGTGGTGGCGTCGCGCCACGGCACCATTTCGCCGTCATACCAGATAAAGCCGTCACGATCGGACATCGACATAATGCTCTCCATGAAAAGAGGCGTCATTGTACCAAGGGGCGGTCGCATTTTCGTATATGATTGCCGATTATTCCCGGCTATAGTGGCTGGGGCTGCAGTTTATTGAACAGAAGGTTTTTGTCGGTGGCGCATTCCAGAAGCAGCATTTCGTGGCCGGACGCGCGGGCACGCCGCAGCTTTGCTGCGGGCTTCAATGAGGCTGCGTCAGCCATGGTGGCCTTGTGCATCTGGGCCTTTGTCACGGGCTTTGCCATGGTCAGCTATGGGCTTACCGAAGGCATGGCTGTGCTGATGTCGCTTCTGGTTTATGCCGGCTCGGCCCAATTAACTGCCTTACCCCTGATTATGGCGGGTGCGCCGTTGTGGCTGATATTTGCCGCCGGCTTCGTGGTCAATATCCGTTTCATTATCTTCGGTGCGGCACTGCAGCCCTACTTTCGCAAGTATTCGTGGCTTCAGCGACTAGGGCTCGGGTATTGGCTAAGCGACCTGGTCTTCGTCTTTTTCATGACCCGCTACGGCGATGCGCGTCGCAAGGGCACGCGTGGTCAGTTGTGGTACTACCTGGGTATCATCGTGCCGGGCTGGTTTGCCTGGCAGACGTTTTCATTGTTGGGGATTTTTGCCGGTGCGTTCGTTCCCCCGTCGTGGTCGCTTGAGTTTGCGGCCACCCTTGCGTTAATGGGCCTCGCTATTCCATTGGTCAAGAACACGCCCATGATGCTTACGGTTCTGGTGACCGGCGCGGTGGCGTGGGTGGGCCAGGCGTTACCCCTGCGGCTGGGGCTGGTGGTCGCCATTGTGGCTGGTGTTGCGGCCGGGGTTCTTGCCGAGCTGGCCCGCAAAAAGAAAAAGGAGCGCACAGCATGAGCGACACCGCGTACATGCTTGCGGCCATTGTGCTGCTTACCTTGTGCTGCATCCTGACCAGGGCCGGCTACTTTTTGTTCGGAGACCGCCTGCCGCTGACCGATTCGGTGCGTCGAGCCTTGCGTTACGCGCCGGTAGCGGCATTAACGGCTATTGTGGTGCCCGATCTGCTGCCCTGGGAGGCCGGAGCATCGGCCTTCGTTGACGTAAAAATGTTGGCGGCAATCGCAGCGGCACTGATTTACTGGCGTACGCGCAGCACCATTGGCGTCATTGTGGGCGGCATGGCTGCCTATTGGGCGATTGACTGGCTGCGCTCGTTACTGGCCTGACTTCGTTGACATTACACGACACTTGTGCAGTATAAAACCCGGTTTACAGGTCTTGGGCTGAGGGCTGCGCTAAAATAACGGGGTAACCAAAGCCGGACAGGGCATTTGCTCGTACCGGCATCTTCCATTTAAATGACAGAAAACTCTTCCTCCGAAACACCCACGTTCGCCGACTTCGGTCTGCATCCCAACATATTGCAGGCGATTGCCGCAACCGGATACACCACACCCACGCCCATCCAGAGCCAGGCTATTCCTGTGGTTATGGACGGTCGCGACGTCATGGGCGCGGCCCAGACCGGAACAGGCAAAACAGCCGCCTTTACGTTGCCCATTTTGCATCGCCTGATGGCGTTTGCCAATACCAGCGCATCGCCCGCGCGCCATCCGGTGCGGGCGCTTATTCTTGCTCCCACACGCGAGCTGGCGGTTCAAGTCGCCGACAACGTGGCCAAGTACTGCGAGGGCTCGCCTTTGCGTTCGGCCGTGGTGTATGGCGGGGTCGACATAGCCCCGCAGCGCGATGCACTGCGGCGCGGTTGCGAAATACTTATCGCCACGCCGGGTCGCTTGCTGGATCACGTCGAGCAGCGCAACGTAAACCTTGGCCAAGTGGGCATTTTTGTTCTGGACGAAGCCGACCGTATGCTCGACATGGGGTTTTTGCCCGATCTCGAACGTATTGTGCGCCTGTTGCCGGTAAAGCGGCAGACCCTGCTGTTTTCTGCGACGTTCAGCAGCGATATTCGCAAACTGGCCCGAGCCAGTTTGAATTTGCCGGTCGAAATTGAAGTGGCAGCCCGCAACGCCACCGCTGATACCGTCAGCCAAATTGCGTATCAGCTTTCAGGTGACGACAAACGGGCGGCCGTGGTGCATCTGGTCAAGTCACGTGGTTTCAATCAGGTGATTGTCTTTTCCAACACCAAAATCGGCACCAGCCGGCTTGCCCGCCAGTTAGAGCGCGATGGCGTCAAGGCAGAGTCAATACACGGCGATAAAAGCCAGCTCGACCGCATGAAGGCGCTTGACGCCTTCAAGGCGGGTGAACTCGAGGTGCTGGTGGCAACCGACGTTGCCGCGCGCGGCCTCGATGTGGCCGGAGTGCCTTGCGTCATCAACTACGATCTGCCCTACAACGCCGAAGATTACGTTCACCGTATTGGGCGTACCGGCCGAGCGGGTGCCAAGGGTGAAGCCATTGCCCTGTTTTCGCCCGACGAAGAACGTTACTTGCTCGACATCGAAAAACTCATCAAGGTCAAGATTCCGCGCGGTACGCTTAACTTGCCTCCACGCAGTCGCAACACCGACCGCTCACGCAGCGGCTATGCCTCGGGGGGGGCCTCGCGCAAGCCGGTCGACGACTTTTTTTCTCGCCCCTACGTGCCGGCACCCGGCGCCGCCAGGTCAGCCGCCGATCCATCGCGAGGTGCAGCGGCTTCTGCAGCGTTGTCTAAAAAATCGGTGGGCGTGCTGTTGGGCGGGCACTAAGCTGCGGGGGCACCCTGATGCATCAGGCCGGGTCAAAGCCGGTTTGATACCGCCCCCAGTGCCTTGTCTTATGTGGTTTATAACGATTGCAATAACGGGCGCAGCGCAGGCGGACCTTCGCCGTGGGCTACCGATGCAAGGTCGTCTAATCGCTCAAGCAGTTTTTGCAAATGGCCGATATAGGGCAGTTGCGTGCCGAAGAACAGGTTTTTTCCACCCCTTTGCAAGAGCAGGGTGGGGAAGTTTTCGACGTCTTCGTCGCCCAGCAGCTCGGGCTGGTCTTCGATGTCAACCCAAATAAATACATGTTGCGGATAGCGTTCGGCCAGTTCGGTGAGGTCGCGGCGGTATTGGCCGCAGGTGTCGCACCACTGCGCGCAATAGCAGACCACGAGCAGGTCGTCGTTACCGGCCAGACGTGCGTTAAGTGGGTCCAGATCGTGTTGCGGATCGTAAATAGCCATAAAGACAAACTGATTGGTGTTTGATTATGATAGCCGGGTGTGGATTGCAAAGCATCATTGATCATGGATTATGACATTACCGTTCGTTCTTCTCAGGTAACCGGGCTCTCGGCGGTGTGGCTGGCGTTCAAGCGCGCGCTGGTTTCGCAGTGTCATCCCAAGATGCTACTGACCCTGCTGCTGCCGTTCTTCATTGCCTTGTTGGGCGCCATTGTGCTGCTTTGGGCATTCTGGACACCGCTGACCAACTGGCTTGATGCCAATGCGCTTAATTGGACATACCTGAATGAGCTCGATCAGTGGCTGCTGGCCATCGGGCTTTTTTCAATCAAGCTGTATTTAGTGCCGTTGCTGGCAGTCGCCATTTTGCTGCCGCTGTCGGGCATATTGGGTCTGGTTATTGCGGCGATTTTTGTGATGCCCATTGTCCTGCGCCACCTTGAAAAGCGCGAGTATCGCGGCTTGGTGCGCCATGGCCAGTTTTCTACTAGCTATGGCATGTGGAACGCCATTTGGGTGGGCATATTGTTTTCAGTGGGTTGGTTGCTGACCATGCCCTTGTGGCTGATCCCCCCTTTGCCGGTGGTGCTGCCCATTGTCTGGTGGGCGTTTGCCTTTACCCGCATGTTAAGGGTCGACGCCGTGATCGAACACGCCAACGCCCATGAGCGCAAGCTGATCTGGCGGCGTCATAATCGGCAGTACTGGCTGATGGGTTTCGTGCTGGCGCTTATTAACCTGTTTCCACCCGCATGGCTGGTGCTGCCGGTGTTTTCTTCTTTGGTGTTTGCGCACTACAGTCTCGAGGCCCTGCGGCAGTTGCGGCACGAAACCGCGCTGCAGGCCGCCCGCAACGCCGTTCAATAACCGGAGCCCTCCACAATGTCTCGCAATAGTTCAAGCCAAGTGCGTTTAATTATTATCGGCGACGAGATTCTTTCGGGTCGGCGCCAAGACAAGCACATGCCCAAGCTTATCGAGCTGCTGTCTCAGCGGGGTATGCAGCTGGCCCGGGCAGAGTTTATTTCCGACGACCGCGACGAAATCTCCGCCACCCTGGAGCGCAGCTTTGCAAGCGACGATATTGTGTTTTGTTGTGGCGGCATTGGTGCCACCCCCGATGACCAGACCCGCCAGGCCGCCGCGCAAGCGCTGAATGTACCGTTAGTTCTGCACCCCGAGGCCGAACGCTTGATCGCCGAGCGCTGCGCCGAGATGGCTCAGCAGGGTGTGGGCAGCGCTGACATGAGCACGCCCGAGAACCAGCAACGTCTGAATATGGGCAAGTTTCCGCAAGGCGCACAAATCGTGCCCAATCCGTACAACAAGATTCCCGGTTTTTTTATTCACGACCACACCTTCATGCCGGGGTTTCCGGTTATTGCCTGGCCCATGATGGAGTGGTCGCTCGACACCCGCTATGCGGCGTTTCATCATCAAATCACCCGGGTCGAACACTCGTTCCTGGCGTTCAATCTGCCCGAGTCACGCATTACCCCGGCGCTTGAACAGCTCGAACGCCAATGGCCGGGCATCAAGGCTTTCAGTCTGCCCAGCATGGGGGCAGGGCGTCCGCATATCGATCTGGGCGTCAAGGGCGAGCCCGAAGCCGCCGCCCAGGCCCTGGCCTTTCTTCGGGCCGAGGTTGAGCGGGCCGGCGGCAGCCTGACGCCACCCCAGTAAGCCGCGCTAAATGGGGTGTGCTGCGCAAGCGGCTCCGTCTGCTCAAGTCGCGCATTGCGCGAGGTATGAAAAATAGCGTTCGGGTAACGAATAATGCTTGCCAAGCAGCGCATTTTTTTCATAATATGGGATTGTTGCAATGCGTCAATTATCCGGACATGCCCCGAACAGCTCCAACTACCGATATCGCCGAGCCGCGCACCGGCGACTCCCACATCGCCATCCAGGTGCTTGAGCGAGCCATGTCGCTGCTCGACGTCCTGGCCAAGCAGTCAGAGCCTGTCGCCTTGAAAAATCTGTCAGCGGCAACTGGCCTGCACGCCTCGACCGCTCATCGGATCTTGAACGATCTGGTAGTGGGTCGCTATGTCGAGCGCGTCGACAGCGGTCTGTATCAGTTGGGCATGCGCTTGCTTGAACTGGGCTCTTTGGTAAAGGGCCGCCTGAATGTGCGTGAAGTGGCGATTGAGTACATGCGAGAACTGCATGCGCTTACTGGTCAGACCATTAACCTTGCGGTTCAGCAGGGCGACGAAATCGTATATATCGAGCGGGCCTGGAGCGAGCGTTCGGGCATGCAGGTGGTACGAGCCATCGGCGGAAGGGCGCCTTTGCATCTTACTTCCACCGGAAAGCTGTTCTTGTCTGTGAGCGAACCGCGTCAGGTCAAGGCCTACATCATGCGCACCGGCCTGGCAGGTACTACGCGCAATAGCCTGACCAAAGCCGATCAACTCGAGCGCGACCTGGCTTTGGTGCGCCGCCATGGCTATTCGCGTGACAACGAAGAGCTTGAGCTGGGCGTGCGCTGCATAGCGGCTGGGGTTTACGACGACACCGGCCGCCTGCAGGCGGGGCTTTCCATTTCGGCCCCGGCAGACCGGCTTCGTGACGAATGGATCGCATTGCTGCAAGACACAGCCGGCCGTATTTCTGAAGCCATGGGCTACGAGAGCAAGGTGATAAGAGGGTCGTCAGGACGGACCCCGGCGAACACATGAATTATTTGTTGCGTCGCAACAAAATGCTTGACGCCGGGCTGAAAACCCGTAGAATAATAATTGTGCGATGCAACATCCTTTGATGTTCAAACGCTTTAGCCTACTACGAGGAACCGTCATGAGTGCTATCCCCCAACAAATTTTTGCTACACAGAAGGCCTCGCTGGACAACCTGCTGGCTGTACAAGGTGCGTTTTTCGACGGATTCGAAAAGCTCGTCGACTTGAATCTCAAGGTCATGAAGGCGACGCTGGACGAAGCCGCCCAAAAATCGCAAGAAGCCATCGAAGTCAAAGACGCCCAGGAAGCCGTGGCTTTCTCGTCGGCACTGGTGCAGCCCAGCGCTGAAAAGTCGCTGGCTTACGGCAAACATATTTACGACATCGTTTCGGCGGTGCAAGGCAACATCAGCCGCCTGACCGAAGAGCAAGTGGCTCAGGCTCAGCGGCAGTTTTCCGATGCCGTCGATCAGTACTCGAAAACCGCGCCCACCGGCTCGGAAAGCGCCATCGCCCTGATGAAGTCGACCCTGGCGTCGGTGAACAACGCTTACGAATCGGTCAGCAAGGCTGCCAAGCAGGCCAGCGAAACTGCCGAGTCCAACATCAATGCCGCAACCAGCGCCACGCTGCAAGCCGCTTCGTCGGCTGCTGAAACTGCCGCGCGCGCTCGCCGCACCACGGCCTGATCGTCGGCGGCAGGCATCGGTAGCCAGGCTGCCAGTGCAGCAATAGCCCTTGCCGGTTGGCTGCTTCGGTTGAGGCGTTCCGGCAAAAGGTTTGCTCAAAAGACAATAAGAACCCCGGTGAAACCACAAGTTTCGCTGGGGTTTTTATTGTGTGCGTCTTGCCCTTGGCTGATACCGATTACATCGCGCCTTTCAGTGCCTGCACGCATTCCTTGATAAGGATCGGGCCGCGATAAATCAGGCCGGTATATAGCTGGACGGCATTTGCGCCGGCCGCGATTTTTTCTTGTGCCTGCTTCGCTTCGTGTATGCCGCCCACGCCGATAATGGCCGGCCCGGCTCCCAGGCGTTGGCGTAAACGTTCAATAACGGCGAGTGATAGGGCATGCACGGGGGGGCCCGACAACCCTCCGGCCTGGCCGGCATGCGGATGACCGTCGACGGCAGTGCGCGTAATGGTGGTGTTGGTGGCAATAATGCCCTCGATTCCAAACTGGGGCAGCGTGTCGGCAATGATGTCGATCTGTTCTGTGGCCAGGTCGGGAGCGATTTTTACCGCGAGAGGCACATGGCGCTGATGCCGGTCGGCCAGCTCCTTGCACTTTTCCTGAAGGGGGCGCAGCAGGTCGGAAAGCTCGTCCTTACCCTGAAGACTACGTAGGTTCTGGGTGTTGGGAGACGAAATGTTAACTGTGACGTAATCGGCGTGGGGGTATACACCCTCGAGGCCCAGCAAGTAGTCGTCAACGGCGCGCTCAATGGGGGTGTCGGCATTTTTGCCGATGTTCAACCCCAGCACTCCGCTCTTGCTGCGCCAGGTGCTTTTTTGCACGTTTTGCACAAACCGCTCAAGCCCGTCATTATTAAAGCCCATGCGATTGATCAGTGCATGGGCTTCCGGCAAGCGGTACATGCGGGGCTTTGGGTTGCCCGGCTGGGCGCGGGGCGTCACTGTGCCCACTTCGATGAACCCGAAGCCAAGCTGGCCCAGAGCGTCGATGTGGGCGCCGTTTTTGTCCAGACCGGCCGCCAACCCGACTGGGTTGCGTAGTGTCAGGCCCATCAACTGCGTGGGCAGATAAGGGCGGCTGGACAGCAAATGCCGAGTCAGGCTGCAGTCGTAGGCACGTTGCAAAGAGGAAAGCGTTAACTCGTGAGCGGTTTCGGCGTCCAGGGAAAAAAGCGCGGGACGCGCCAGCGGATAGGAACTGAATAACAGGGACATCGATTTATAAAGAAGAGATCCAATGGCCGTTGCGCAGGATTTCGCAAGGCTGATAATTGGTTTTGTATGCCATTTTACGGCTTTCGCTGATCCAATACCCCAGATACAGCCATTCAAGCCCCATGGCCCGGCAGCGATCAATCTGCCACAGCACGCCGTAAGTGCCCAAACTGCCCGCCGCCTGGGGGTCAAAATAGGTGTACACCGCCGAAAGCCCGGTATCAAGAATATCGATGATCGACACCATCTGTAGCACGTCGGCTTCATCACGAAACTCGACCAGGGTCGTGTCGACCCGGCTCGTCAGCAAAAATTGCGCATACTGGGTTTGGTCGCCATCATCCATGCCCGCGCCCGCGTGGCGTGTGGACACGTAGCGGCGATAAAGTTCGAAGTGTTCGGGGTGGAACTTTAAAGGCGCATTGGCCGCACGCAAGTGCTGGTGGCGACGCCAGATTCTTTTTTGTGTGCGACTAGGCTCGAAGCGCTCGACATGGATACGGATTGGCAAGCAGGCCTGACAGGCCTCGCAATGGGGACGGTAGGTAAACAGGCCGCTGCGCCGAAACCCTTGCTCGACCAACTTGGAGTATGTGGGGGCGTCGATCAGGTGGGTGGGTGCCGCCACCTGCGAGCGCGCTTCCCGGCCTTCGAGATAGCTGCACGGGTAGGCCGCGGTAGAGTAAAACTGCAGGGTCCTGAGAATGGGCTCGGTGGGGTGGCTCATGGCAGCGCTTGGCAAGGCAGGGCTGCATTCATTATGGCGTCATTGTGGGCAGTGGTGCAAGTTGGCCGGTCGACAGCAGTCGTCCGGCGGGCCACTGCGCGGTCGGGTGTCGGCGTGCCTCGGCCAACAAAGACAGGAAATCATCTCGAGCAATCGGCCGCGCACCCAGGCTGGCAAGGTGCGCGGTTTGTTGCTGGCAGTCGATCTGGCATATGCCCTGCTGCTTCAAGAATCGCACCAAATACACCAGGGCCAGTTTGGATGCATCACTGCTGCGCGCAAACATCGATTCGCCGAAAAAGAAGCGACCGATACTGACCCCATACAGCCCACCCATCAGTTCGCCGTTAATCCAGGTTTCCACACTGTGTACATGACCTGCCTTGTGCCAAGCGTGGTAGGCCGAGCGGATCTGTGGCGATATCCATGTGCCGGCTTGAGGTTCACGAGGCTCGGCACAGGCCCGAATGACCTGGGTAAAAGCCGTATTCAGCCGGATCTGCACCGGCGCCCTGGGGTTGTCGTCGTCGCGCGCCAACTGGCGCAGCCTTTTACTCAGCGATCGCGAAACTCGCAATTCGTCGCAAAACAGCACCATGCGCGGGTCGGGACACCACCACAATATTGGATCGCCCTCGTTGAACCAAGGGAATATGCCTTGCGAGTAGGCCAGGGTAAGGCGTGCTATCGACAAGTCTCCGCCGACGGCCAGCAAGCCTTCAGCCAATGCCTTGCTGGGGTGCGGAAACGGTGAGAGGTCGTCTATCCAGGCCAGGGAGGTCACAGGTTTGCGCGATCGGGTATGGGTAGGGGTATATCGTAATGATGCATGGGAAACACCCCCTTCTTGACGTCGGCCACATAATGCTCGAGCGTCGTGATGACGGTGCGAAACGCCAGCTCGGACCAAGGGATTTCATCAAGCGCAAAAAAACGCGCCTCAAGGCTTTCGGGGCCGGGGAAAAGGCTGTCGGTCAATGCCCTGGCCATGTAGAAGAAATGCACCTGTTCGGCGTGCGGCACATCAATAATGGTATAGAGCGGGCCTAGTTCGATCTGCGCGCCGGCTTCTTCTTGCGTTTCGCGCATGGCGCCTTGCGCAGTGGTTTCGCCCAGCTCCATGAAGCCGGCGGGCAAGGTCCATTTGTCGTAGCGAGGCTCTATGGCGCGTCGGCACAGCAGCACGGTGTCTTGCCAGACGGCCAGCACACCGACGACATTGCGCGGGTTTTGATAATGGATGGCGCCGCAGCTTTCGCATACGGCGCGCATGCGGTTGTCGTCGGGCGGAACCCGCAGGGTGATGGGGGCGCTGCACTGACTGCAGAACTTTTGGGTGCGGGGCGCGGGAAAATAAAACGCAGGGGCGGGGGTCGTCATGGCCTTATTCTATATTTATTTGGTGTTGCGTGGCACCGGCCCGCAGGCGCCCCCACTCTGCTTTTTCACAGGTCACCTAAGGGTGGGGGCAGCGCACGAAACCCATCGCTGTTGCAAGCTTGTCGGACGCGCAATAATAAAGTGGAACGTCGGTAGTGTGGGTCTGCCCGCCGGGGGCGGAGACTGTAAACCTGACACGTGTTATGGCTTCCGGTGTCGCGGGGTGGGTTCTTGGCACGACTTTGCCAGGCGACACATATTGTTCAAGCACGTCGGGCAGCGGCCTGCCGTCGGCGGTGTGCAAAGCGTCGAACACCGCCGGTGTGTCTCGTCCCGACACCAACCCCGCGCCGTGCTCGGTCATGGCATATAACCGCCCACTGTCGTCTATCCACCAGCTTTTGGTTTCCGTTACCGCCAGGTCGTTGTGGGTGCGCAAACTCGGCTCAGTGCTGTCGGTATGCAGCACAAAAGGTGCGACATCAAGCCGTACATAAACGCGCTGAGGACCATTCTGAAAGAACCAGCGCCCTTGCTCGTCGCAGGTGAAGTTGCGCCCGATAAAACTGAGTATCTGCGGGCTTTCGATGGATTCGCCTTGGGTGAGCGGTTCTGGGCACGGCAGGCCCGGATGCCAGGCGTCGGCAAGCGGATGCAGACGCCAGCGGCCCTGCTCTGAAAGCGACATCCAGCCGTACACGTGAGGTACGTGGGGCCAACGCGCCATGGCAGCCAGAACGTTAGTGTCCATATGTGCTTTGTAAATTTTACCTGTATTGAGGAATGATAGCGCCAATAGAAAGCCGAAGGGCGCAGTTTCTGGCATTAGTTGACATAATATGGTAAACTTTCAGTTGTTGCCGGGCGCGCGTTGCGCCTTGCGTCATGCATACAAGGAGAGCGTTCTACATGTCGAAAAAGCCGACACAGAAAAAACCCCCTTTTGTGATTGAACCCCTTAACTGGGTGGCCCCCGAGGCCAAGCGCGAGCAAGAGCAAAACCGCCGCGACGAAGAGCAGCCATCCGGCGCACGAAACGACGACAAGAACTAAACGGTCGTCATGTAAAAACCCCTGGTTCGAATCGTTTTTACTCGGTTCGAACCAGGGGTTTTTATTTGCCTGTAAACAGGCTCGGGATCATTTTTTGGTTTTTTTGGTGCTGATCGAGACCGGGTCGCTGGCGGGAAATGTTTCATCCAGACCTTCGTCCAGTAACTCTTCTTGCGATGGCTGTTTCTTTTTAGTCAGGTCCAGTTTTTCCGTGGTCTCCGGGTGATCGTCCCTGGTAGGAAAGGGCGTTGAATCATCACGTTTGGGTTCCGAAGTATTCATGCTGCGGCTCCTGTCTGATCGTTAAGTGAAGGGCCAAGCACCGAGCGGCTTGGCGGGGGCTGCTATTAGTGTAGCCCTGCCTTGCCGCTGGTGTCCCCTACGACTGAATGCAATGCCGCCTGGGCGGCTCAGACGGCTTAACGGGGTGCGCCCATGGGAGCGCGGGCAGGCTCGTCACGAGGACGTTCGTAGGCCGGCATTTTCTTCAGCTGGTCTTTCGTGTAGCCACGAATAGTCAGCTTGTCACCGGTTGTGTTGATTTCGTTGAACGGGATGGCAACCAGGTGTTCGCCCACGCCAACAAAACCGCCTACACCCAGTAGGACGTGTGTGGCCTTGCCGTCGGAAGAAAGAACGATGTCTTTGACATCGCCTATTTTCTCATCGTTTTCGTTATAGACTGCTTTTCCTTTCAGGTTTTCAAAGCTTTCGCCACCCGTAGCGCTGGGCATTGAGCTGCCGGCCGCTGTTCCGGCGGTAGTGGGGCTGCTCGAGGTGGCAGCGCTACGATCGCCGCTGTCCATTTTGACACCGCCGGCAGCGCCGGCTGTAGCGCCGCTGCTGGTGGCTGCACCACTAGCGGCACCACTGCCGGTGGAACCGGCTGCGCTGCTAGAAGTATTGTTTTTGCCGCCCATGTTGGGCGCGCCATCTTTGCCCATATCGGTTTGAGTACCCGACTGCGGCGAAGTCGTGCCTTCGGTGGCACTGCCCGTTTGCGCGTAAGCAATGGGAGCCATGGCAAAAGGCATGCTGCATAGAACAATAGCCAGCTTTTTCTTCATAGTCATAGCGTTCTCCTATTCAATAGACCGAAGAAGGTCACTGGCGTCACAGCAAGAACCATGCCGTTCGCGGCATGGTTCACCCAAAAATCGATATCGCTGGTACGCTGTTAAGGCGGGCACGAAACTTGCACAAACTTTGCTGTAGAAACAACCGGTCCGCGCGGTTGGTTTTAATTTATTCATAACGCAAAGAAGGAACCTGCCATGCTTTATACGATCGCAATCATTCTGGTGGTGCTTTGGCTATTGGGGTTGGTCACGTCGTACACAATCGGAGGCTTTATACATGTTCTGATTGTCATTGCCATTGTCATGGTGCTGATCCGCCTGATTACTGGGCGCGCGCCGTAATGCTCTGTCGTGCATTTACTGCGTCACACCCTCCAGCCTAACAGGGTAGTGTGGGCCGTAAGCAGCTAGTGCGGCCGACCGTGCCAGTCGAGCGGGTGCCGTCAACGTGCTTGTTGTTGCGTTGCACGGTACCCGCTTCGACGTAAAAGGCGTACGAAGGCGTTGGGTATGGAAAATCCGGTTTCGATTCCGTGGGTCGTTAACGAGCCGGTGTTGCTGTTGCAACTGACCGACCT
>NZ_DATJBQ010000052.1:0-42336 GCF_035515275.1 Pusillimonas sp. | reverse complement strand
GGCTGGGCATGCAGAACGTGAACCTGCGCATTCGCGACCCCTCGCTGCAACTTGATGTGCGCGCCACGCTCGACTCACTGGCGCACGACCAAGAACAAGGTTACAGCGTGGCATGGAAAGCTGAGGGACACTACAACGAGGGGGCCATTTCGGGTACCGGCAAGGCCGGAGGGCTGCTGTCTTTGCAACAAGACAGCCCCGACGTCGATCAGCCATTTCCTCTTCAGGCCAACCTGAAACTCGGCGACACAAGCTTACAGCTGGAAGGAACCGTGGTGCGACCGACCCAACTGGCTGCGGTTGACATACAGCTGGAGCTAAAAGGCGCCACCCTGGCCGACCTCAACCCCCTTTTTGGCGTCGCCCTGCCCAACACCCCCCCCTACCACACCAAGGGCCATCTTAACGGACATTTGGCCGATGATCAGAACGTATGGCGCTACCAAGACTTCAGCGGCAAGGTCGGCTCAAGCGATCTTAGCGGGACGCTCGATTACCACGTCAGGGAGCCGCGCCCATTCCTGACCGGGTCGGTGCAGTCACAGCTGCTGCGTTTTAAGGATCTGGGGCCGCTGGTAGGCGTGGATAAGCGCGAAGAGGCCAAGGGAGAAGCCCCGAAGCAACCGGCAAACAAAGCGATTCCGGTAGACAAGATCAACACCTCCAGTTGGGGCCGCATGGATGCCGACATACGCTTCAAAGGCAAGCAGATCGTGCGCAGCGAAAACCTGCCCCTGGACAACGTGGAAACTCATGTCAGACTCGACAACAAGCTGCTCACGCTCAAGCCATTGAGTTTCGGCGTGGCCGGAGGTACGCTGCGCACAAACATTGAACTGAACGGAAGAGAAGCGCCCCTGCAAGCTCGTCTGGAAGCAACCGCCCGGGCATTACAGCTTCGCAAACTTTTACGCGGCGCCGAATCAATGCGGGCCAGCCTGGGCACGGTGAACGCCGAAGCATCGTTATCGAGCCGCGGCGAATCGTTCTCTCAGCTCCTGGGAAGCTCCAGCGGCGAACTCAAGGCCGTGGTCACCAAGGGAACAATCAGCCACTTTCTTCTGGAAGCGGCAGGCCTGAACATCGCCGACATGATCATCGTCAAGCTGTTCGGTGACGAGCAAATCGTACTGAACTGCCTGGCGGCTGATTTTGATGTCAAGAACGGACTGATGCACACCAAAGCGTTCAAACTCGACACCGAAGACGCCACGATCGACATTACCGGCAACATAAACCTTGCAAGCGAGAAGCTTGACCTGAACATCGACCCCGAGAACAAATCTTTGCGCATTTTCACGTTGCGTACGCCGTTGTACGTGCGCGGCACCTTCAAAGACCCCGATGTAGGGGTGCATGAAGGCCCCATCGCCGCCCGCGCAGGCGCGGCGGTGGCCCTGGGTGTCATTGCCACACCGCTGGCTGCCTTGATTCCCTTGTTGAATCTGGGCACGGACGACAGTAACGAGTGTGCGCCCCTGATGAAGAAGGTGAGCGGCGAAACCAAGGCGCCTGCGCCGGCCGCACCTACGCCGGCCGCACCTGAGCCGGCCAAAAGGCGCTGACCCCTTGCGCCTGCATCATCAGGCCGCGGAAACATTGCCCACCCTCCGTCGGCAGGTTCTTGCTTAACGACCGACCTGCGACAAATTCAACAGGCGAGCGCTTCGGTCGATCAAGATCGTCAGTAGAATCATCATGATCAGGTAGGTTCCGGCACGTTCGAAACGGAACCACTCAAAATTAAAGCTGAACTGGAAACCCAGGCCACCGACGCCGATCAGGCCCAGCACCACGGCCGCCCGTACATTACTTTCAAACTGAAAGAACGAATAAGTCATCCAGTCGCGCCAGGCCAGGGGCACGGCCACCATGGCGTACGTCGTGCGGCGCGAAGCCCCGCACGTGGGCTCAAACCGCCGCAAGGGCTGGTTATCGACCGCCTCGCCAAACACGCGCGTAAGCACCCCCACGGTATGCACGGCAATGGCCAGCATTCCGGCCACCAGGCCCGGCCCAAAGAATGCAATGAACAGAAACGCCCAGGTTACTTCGGGTACGCCACGCGCCACCATGGCCGTCGCCCTGCTTGTAACCAGCTGCAGCGTACGCCAGGCGCGTGTTGTGCGAGAGGCGGTTTCGCCGTTGAAGCGATCAGACAGTAACTGAAACGTGGCCGAATGCGAGTAAGTCAGCCATATCGCTGCCGCCACCCCCAGCACCGTGCCCACCACGGCAATGGCCAGGGGCACCGCGGCAGACTCCACCACACGCCAGACAAACCATTTGCGCAATTCATCGTGCCAGGCCGACCAGGCAGCCGGCCGCCAAAAACTTTCGGGACCGTACTGCGCGAAGGGTTCCACCACCTTGCCTTGGACGCGTCGCGCTGCAATCTTTTCCGGCGAGCCCAGGCCTATGGCCGGCAAATCAAGCTCGGGGGACAGCAAGCGCTGGAAGAAACGCAAGTTGCCCCAAGCCTGGCTGGTTAACAATTCGGCGGCGGGCGCCAGGTGGTTGCGCGGCACGCCGTTTTCTCCGGCGCGGTTGCCCCAACCCATGAACCACAACGACCAAATCAGCACGACCACCACAAAGCCCACGGCATACCAGGGACGCCTGGGCGGACGCGACGCAACGGCTTTATCATGAGAAATCTGCGGCTCGCCGGCCGACGCCCGGGTTGCGTCGCCACGCAGCATATTGCGCACATAATTACTGGCCAGATCAGCGGTCAGGGTAAGCAGCAAGGTAAAAATAATTAGGGTGCCCACTTTATCCCAGGCCCCAAAACGAATCTGATACCAGACTTCAGCCCCCAGGCCACCGCCGCCCACGGCACCAATGACCGCCGCATTGCGGATGGCGCACTCGGCGCGCATCAAGGTAAACGACAGCACATTGCGCGAGGCCAGCGGACGGATGCCATAGAAAAAGGTAGCCACCCGGCCACCGCCCAAACTGGCCACCTGGGCATAGCGGGACTCGTCCACACTGTCCCAGAGCTCGCTGTATACCTTGGCCAGTATGCCCGTGATGTTCAAGGCCAAAGCCAGCGCGCCGGTCAGTGGACCAAGCCCTATCATGGCTACCAAAATAATGGCCCACACAAAATCGGGCACTGCCCGCAAAATGTCCTGTACCAGACGGCAGCACGCGCACAGCAGGGCCCAGGGCGAGCGCAACGGGAAATGCCGCCAGGCGCCTTTCAAGACACGGCCGCGCTCTTCACCCACGCACACCGCCCGGCTGGCTCCCATGGCCAACGGCCAGGCCAGCACAATTGCGATCGTGGTGCCCAGCACCGCTGCCGACAAAGTCTGCAGTGTCAGATCCCATGAATGAAGCAAAAACTCGCGCGAAAGGTCAGGCGACAAAAATGCCGTCAGCCAAGCGCCTATGCGCGAGGCCGCTTGCGCCCTGCTTTGCGCATCGGTAAGCGCTGTCCAGTCCCAATCGACCGAAAAACAGGCGGCCAGCATTGCCAGCGCCAGGGCCAGCAAACTAATGAAACTGCCCAAGGGGCGATTGGTATGGCGCCCCTGGGGCGCGGGCCTAGAAAGAGCGGCGTTCATGCCGGCAAAGCCATCTCGTCCAGATGCAAAGCTCGATACTCCGCACCATAAAGTTCACGCAGCAAGTGCTGGCTGATGTCGGCAGGTGCGCCTTGCCAGAAGATACGCCCGGCTCGCAAGGCAATGACCCGATCAAAGTTGCCTTGCAACAAATCGAGCGTGTGCAGATTGATCATCAGCGTGACGTTCTCATGCACCGCCATGTCACACAGCAACCCGATAACTTCCTGGCCAAGCCGCAGATCCAGAGCGCTGACGGGCTCATCAGCCAGCACCAGCCTAGGCTGCTGCACGATAAGTCGCGCTACGGCAACGCGCTGTTGCTGTCCGCCGGAAAGCTCGTCGGGCAAGGCCCAAAGGCGGTCGGCCAACTCGACCCGAGCCAGAGCCTGGATTGCAAGATGAGCCTGCTGCGGCCAAAGCAACGACAGTAAGGCACGCGGCAAGGGCCAGTAGCCTAGACGGCCCATGAGCACATTGTGCACCACACGCAGCTGCGGAATGAGATTGTCTTGCTGGTGCAGAAAGCCGACCTCGCGGCGCAGCTGGGCCAGCCGCCTGCCCTCCAGCCGGGAAACGTCGTGCCCCAGTGTCTGAACATGGCCCTGTGCCGGCTTGACCAGGCCAGCCAACAGCCGAAACAGCGTGGTCTTGCCGGCCCCCGATGGGCCGATTACCGCCACACGCTCGCCGGCCTTGACCGACAATGCCACATCAGCAAGCACTGTCTTGTGCCCGTAAACGACTGCAGCACCATCGACCACGACAGGTGGCCGAAGCACCGGTTCAAAATCAGGCTCGTTCATAGTTGATCAGTTCGCCTTGAAAAGGTCGTCGCGCCGCCACGCGGCACAGGCGGCGACGCGTTGATTCAAGACATTAACCGCCGATATCAATGCCCGACTCAAGCAGGTCGACATAACCCTGCCATTCGGAAATATCGGCCTCGATGAATTTGCCCGCCTTGAGATACTTGAGCACCTGGGCACCGTCTTCGGTACTTGCATCCAAAGCCAGCAAGGCGGCAGTAAGCTTGCCCAGCAGCTCGGGACCAAGATCGGTTCGCGCCGTCAGTGCATAGTTGGTGTAAGGGGGCGTTTTGTAAATGATGGGAGCTTTTGCCTTCAGATCGTCCGCGGCCTTGTCCCAACTGGCGTAATTAAGCGCGCCGACATCATGCGTACCGTCGGCCACCATCTGCATGACGACATCGTGGCTTCCTGAATAAGCCACCGTACGAAAGACTTTTTCGGGGGTGGTTTTGGCCTGATCCATAAAGTACTTGCGCGGCATCATGTGGCCCGAAGTACTGCTTTTACTGCCAAAGGTAAAGGTCCAGGGTTTGTCTGCCGCCGCCTTTGCCAGCTCGGCCAGATCAGATACTGTGTTCAGGCCTGTAGAGGGGTTGGCGATAAAGTAGCTGACAAAGCCCTTGTCGATGTCACGACAGCCGAGAATGCTCAGATCGTCGCCCATCTGCATGCGGGCCTGAGCAGTGGTTACCGCCCCCAGCCACGCAATATGCGCGCGCCCCGTTGCCAAAGCGGTGACACTGGCCGCATAGTTTTCGACGTGCATGTACTCAACGGGAATACCCACCGCTTTGCCCAGATATCCGGCCAGAGCGCCGAAATTCTCGCGCATGCGATCTGCATCGCCGTCATCGGGAATGGCTGTAATGATCAGTTTTGAAGGGAGCTGCTGAGCGGCTGCAGGGCCGAAAGCAAAGGAAGAGGAAACAGACAGGGCAAGGGCAGAAAGACACAGCAGATACTTCCTGCGCACGGCAGAGAACGTATTCTTCATGGAAGAGCTCCAAGTATTGGTGTGCGGCAAAACAAGAGACCAGGCCCGAAGGGCCTGGAGCGGGGCTGAACCACCCCTTGAAGGAATGCGAGCCCATGCTAGCACTGCAAGCTGCAGCTGTCGAGCACGCCCGGCTTTTGGCAGCCTGCGTTACGTACGTGCTCCGTAGACCAACGGCTCGACCAAGCCGCATTTTTCTTTGGGTACCAAAAGAATGTCGCTCACCGCCTCTGCATCGGTGTACGCATCCCATCGGCACGGTACGCGCTGCTTGGTGCCGAACACCCGCAATAACGAACGTCGCAACAAGCCGAACGGCTGCTGTTTCCAGTAGGCTCGACTCGTGTTCCAGATCAAAGGGTAAAAGACGTAATCGCGCAGAAGGTCAGGCGTACGCCGTTCCTGCTCGAGCCAATCGCCCTTGACTTCCCACTCCATAAGTATAAGGGGGCGCTGGGCTGCAATCGTTTTCCGCAAACCCCGTATTACCGACTGCTCATGGCCCTCGACGTCGATTTTGATGAAATCGACCGACGGCAGTTGTTGAGCCCCAACGATGTCATCCCCAACGCGCAAACTGATCGTGTCTTCGACGTATTGAGTATCGGCCAGGTTTTCAAGCGAGAGGCTCGACGCACCCAAATTGCCCGAGGCTTCGACATACAAGGTTTGTGTCGTAGGCTGATCGGACAACCCCACGTTGAATGGGCTGACATGAGCCAGGTTGTTTGCCTTTACGTTCTGCTCGAGCATGGCAAACGCTTTGGTTCCGGGCTCAAACGCCAAAACTCGTGCCGCATGGCGGCTGAACATGAGCATGTGGTTGCCGACATTGGCGCCGACGTCAAGAATCACTTCAGGGCTCAGCCTTGCAAACAACCTTTCCAGCAGCAACAGTGTTTCAAGGTCGTAGATCTTGTTGCGCAATACCTTTTGGCCGATGAAGTCGTTCGGGTCGATCAGCATCTGCTGGCCATACCGGTTCTTGACCCACTGCGTGTCTGGCATGTTTTGCTTATTCAATGCAAGCCCCTGTTGCGACCTCACGGTGCAATACCCAAGGCACAATACCCAAGGTACAAACGAGTAGGGGCTTTCCTTTCGGAAAGCCCCTAAATTTTGGCGCGGCTGGCAGGATTCGAACCCACGACCCCTTGGTTCGTAGCCAAGTACTCTATCCAACTGAGCTACAGCCGCCAAAGAAGCGAAACTATAACACAGTTTTTTTTTGTTGTCATGCAAGCCTCTCACGTCAACACCGATTGATTACAATTTACGGCATGATCAAAGCATATTCTTGTGATTACTACTGGGTCGAAGCCCAGGTCACCGGCTACGAGGCTCAATGGCGAGAACGGGGTTTCGATGCCGTGGTGGCCATTGCCCGCGGTGGGCTGGCACCCGGCGTCATGGCGGCCACCGCACTAAGCCTGCCCCTGTATGCGCTTTCGTACGACCGCAAGACCCGTTGCGTTTCGTGGTTCACCCATCAAACCCCGCAACCGGGTGCCCGTATTTTGCTGGTCGAAGACATCGCCGGTCGCGGCACGACCTTATCGGACAGCATCGCCTTTGTTCGCAACCAGGGCTTTAAGGCGAAAGTCTTTACCCTGGCCTGGGACGACCAATCGCGCGTGGTGCCTGATTACGGCTTCAAGATGCCGCCCCGCTGCCGCGCATGGTTTCCGTGGGAACGCGAATCAATTACCGATGAATTTGACGCCACCGGAAACCTGCCCGACCGACCCGAGCACGAGTACGCCTCGTGGGCGATTGACCTGGACGGCATTTTGCTGCCCGATGTGCCCGAAGCGTTATACCTGCAAAATCTGGAAGCCGCGCTGCTCAAACGCGACACTCTGCTACCACACACTACCCTGCCCAATCGCGATCTGCGTGATCTGCCCATTGTTACCGGACGGCCTGAACAGGACCGTGCGCGCACTCAGGCCTGGCTGAACCGCCATGGCTTCAGCGGGCGCCTTATCATGCGTGACGAGTCGCGCCATACCGCCGCGCAAACGGCTGAGCACAAGGCTCAGGCGATCGTCGAGCAGCGATACACGCACTTTATTGAAAGCGATGCTGTTCAGGCGCTGGAAATAGCCAGCCGGGTAAAGGTTGCGCGCGTGTTGTGGTGGAATGGCTCGCGTGCCATGGCAGTTTATGCCCACGAAGCGCCCGAAATGGCTGCAGAGCCGGAGCGATAAGCCCACAATCGCCGCTCGATTTCCCCCGATTGAAAGACAGCGTCTAACTTATAATCGCCCAGCCCATATAAAGATAGGCCGCTGCTTTCAAGCTTTGCCAACGGCTTGCCGCTGTAGCCGGGCTGCCCGCCACAAATGGAGAACACCTGTGTCCCGCCTTGCCACCGCCACCTGCATCGAAGATTTGCGCCAAATGGCCAAGCGCCGCATACCCCGAATGTTTTACGACTACGTCGACTCGGGCTCATGGACACAAAGCACCTACCTTGGCAATGAAGACGACTTTCAACGCCTGAAGTTCAGGCAACGTGTCGCCATTGACATTCAATCCCGCAATTTGCGCAGCACCCTGATAGGCACCGACGTTGCCATGCCAGTCGCCCTGGCCCCCACCGGCCTGACCGGCATGCTCTGCGGCGACGGCGAGATCCTGGCCGCCCGGGCGGCTGCGCAATTCGGCGTTCCGTTCACTTTGTCCACCGTCAGCATCTGCTCGATCGAAGACGTAGCCGCCCATACAAGCCATCCGTTCTGGTTCCAGCTTTATGTCATGCGTGACCGCGATTTCATGCTGCGACTGATAGAACGGGCCAAGGCCGCGAACTGCTCGGCCCTGGTGCTGACGCTTGACCTGCAAGTAATGGGACAGCGCCACAAAGACATCAAAAATGGGCTTACCGCCCCCCCCAAGCCGACTTTGGCCAATCTGGCGAACCTGGCATTCAAGCCCCACTGGTGCTTGTCGATGTCCCGCACCCCCAGAAGAACGTTCGGCAACATTGTGGGCCACGCAAAAGGCGTCAGCGATGTGTCCTCGTTGGCGTCCTGGACAGCCGAGCAATTTGATCCTACGTTGTGCTGGGAGGATATTGAGTGGATAAAGCAGGCCTGGGGCGGAAAACTGGTGCTCAAAGGTATTATGGACGCCGACGATGCCAGGCATGCCGTAAACAGCGGCGTTGACGCGCTGATCGTTTCCAACCACGGAGGCCGTCAGCTCGACGGCGCCCCCTCTTCCATCGCCGCATTACCTCATATTGTGCAAGCGGTAGGCAACAACATAGAAGTGTGGCTCGACAGCGGCATACGTAGCGGGCAAGACGTTTTACGTGCCGTCGCACTGGGTGCGCGCGGCACCCTGATCGGGCGATCGTTTCTATATGGGCTTGCCGCCGGCGGACAGGCGGGTGTGACACGTGCACTAGAAATCATTGCCAAGGAACTGGACGTCAGCATGGCGTTCTGCGGGCGCACCGACATCGGCGGGGTAGACCGTTCCATACTGGTGAATCCTCAGATTTTCGACGATCTGACAAAAATTTGAGCGGTGAATTCCCGCCAAGCAATGAATCGTTTTTTTGTAAGATAACGGAGTCCTGTGTTGCGAATGCTGGGGTGGGAAAAAGTATCGGTCGATGTCTATCGCCGGCATTACGATGCATATGGCGGCAGCGTCATTACGCATCCGGACATTCTTGAATTTATTCACGCACGCAAAAAAATCGACCATGCCTACTATGTACGCAAAGGCGATAATGGGCGAGCAGCGGTATGTCGTTGGCGTCACTGGGTGGCGGGCGATTTTCAGGCGCTTAAAGAACTGGTGTCGCCCGATTACGATTTCGGCGAACCAGAGGTTATTGTGCCCATGGATGTAGCGGGCCCGCGACATCACCTGTGGTTGCGTGCCGAAACCCTGTCAGCCCGGTGCACCGCCGTTCTCAATCGAGCGCGTGTGCGCAAAGAAAAAAACTTCATCGCCCTTGCCAAGGGCTATGGGCCTGATGGAATGTCATCGAAGGCAAAATACAGCCGACGTCGCGAGCTTAAAACCTTTGCGAGCGCGGGCGGAATCATCCGGCCGGTCTCGGCGTTTTCTTCCGAAACCCTGGCCGACCTGTATGCGCATCTGTACCAGCTTCGGCGTGGCGAAACACTGGCCAGTCGGGACGGCCTCGTCGACTATCTATCTGCCCTGCGGGCTCATGTTTTTGGATCCGTGCTTTTCATCAAAGAACAGCCGTGCGCGTTCCAGTTGGTGTTAAGTGCCGAAAGCCCTGGCTGGGTTTCGTACGAATACATCAACAGCGGTACTGATCGCTCGTATGCCGAGTTCTCCCCGGGTAGTGTCCTGACCTGGGTCAACACCTGGGCGGCATGGGAGTATGCGGTACAACAAGGCAAGCAACTGCGCTATTCGTTCGGGAAAAATCGGGGGCAATACAAGCTGGCGTGGTGCACTGCCGAACCGACGTATCGGACACTGACGTTTTAGCGCGCGTTAACGATCTTGATTCAAGATCAATACCTTCGGGCGACGACCTGCCGGGAACATGCCGCTCATTTAATCGCTCAATGGCGCCGGGCGGCCGAACAAATAGCCCTGAAAGGCGGGGCAGTCGAGCGAACACAAGTATTCGAACTGCTCGGAGGTTTCCACCCCCTCGGCCACCACTTCCAGGCTCAGCGTCGAAGCCAATGTCAAAATGGCTTTGATGATTCCCTGGTCCTTTGGATTGTTCAGCAAGGTTCGCACAAACGATTGATCGATCTTTACCCGGCTGAGCGGCAGCTCTTTCAGGTAAACCAGCGAAGAGTAGCCGGTGCCGAAGTCGTCCAGCGCGATCTGTACCCCATGAGCCTTCAGCCGGTTCAGGTTGTCCACCAGCTTTTTGTCGATGGCTGTGAGCACGGCCGTTTCGGTGATCTCCAAGCACAGCCTGGACGGGTCGATGCCTGATCGCTCAATACAGTCCCACACCAGATCAAAAAAATTGGATTCGTCGAACTGCCGCGCGCTGATGTTGATGGCCAAGGTCCAGTTTTCAGTTTCCGGGTTGTTCTTCCACTGGGCCAATTGCACGCACGCAGTCTCCAGAACCCATTGCCCGATCGGAACAATCAGCCCTGTCACCTCGGCCAGCGGAACAAACACCGCCGGAGACACCATGCCGCGCACGGGGTGCTGCCAGCGCAGCAAGGCTTCCATGCCGATAACACGCTTTTCGTCGTCAACAATGGGTTGGTAGTGCAGACACCACTCTTGCCGCGCGATGGCCGTCCGTAGGTCAGCTTCCAGTGCCGCGCGCCTTTTGACCTCTTCCATCTGCGAGACATCGAAGAAAACCAGTCGATTTCCACCCTGTGCCTTGGCGCGATAAAGAGCCAGATCGGCTTGCTGAAGCAATTCTTCGTTGCTGATGACCGTACCGCTGAACGGCACGACGCCAAGGCTTGGGGTCGAAATAAAACCGTACTCGGCCAGGTCATCGCTTTCGTCCATTTTATAGGGCTTGCTTAACGCAACGATGATGTCGTTCGCCGCCTGGCCGGCGCGGTGCGCCGCCTGCCCACGATCAATACCCAGGTCATTCAGGATCACCAGGAACTCATCGCCTCCCATGCGAGCCACCGTATCATTGCCTACAACGCATTTAAGCAGGCGCCGTGCCGTTTTGGTCAGCAAAAGATCGCCCTTGCTATGACCATATAGGTCGTTGACCTGCTTGAACTCGTCCAGATCAATGGATAACAATGCGCAATACCCGCCGCTCAGCTCTGAGGCCGCCCGGCTTTGGTTGAGGCGTTCGTGCAGCAGCCGCCGGTTGGGCAGGTTCGTGAGCGGATCGTACAGGGCCAATTGCAGGGCCTGCTGCTCGACCTTCTTCAGGTGGGTAATGTCGGCGCGAATCGCCATGTACTTGCTGGGCCGGCCGTTGTCGCCAAAAAACGGCACGATGGTGCTGCGCACCCAATATAAGGAACCGTCCTTCGCCCTGTTGCAGATTTCGCCTTGCCAGACACGGCCGACCGAAATACTGCGCCATAGTTCGCGGAAAAATTCCGGGGGGTGGTAGCCCGAGTTGACGATTCGGTGAGTGCGCCCGCAGAGTTCTTCACGGCTGTATTGTGAGACGCTGCAAAACTTGTCGTTGACCGAGGTAATAACCCCTTTTGCATCGGTAAACGCAACAATGGCATGGGCATCAAGCCCCACGAGGTAATCCGAATACTCTCGATTCAGACGCTCAAGGTTTCTTTTATGGGTCAGGTCTTGAACGAGGATCAAAACACCCGAAGCGCTTTCCGAATCAATACGGTACGGGGTAACCGTAACCTCAATATAGCGACTGCCGCGCTTTGCGTCGACCGCATCGGTTTGATAGACCTGAGCGCTGCGTTGGGTGACGGCCGCCTCGAGTACGGCAGGAAACTCTCGCGCCCCCGGAAAGCCAATGTCTTCAAGCGTCAGGCCAAGCAGTTGCTCGCTCGGCCTGCCCAATGCCAATACCAGACGTTCATTCACATACTGCAGCCGCTGATCCATATCGACGCGTCCGGCCGCAGTAGGCAGTTGTTCCAGGACAGCATCGATCTGCTCGCCATTCTCTTTACAACATAAAACTGATGTCACCTGGCGGTACTCCTAGTGTTTCGTAAGCCAGCCTGTAAATTCCGCCCGCAATGGTTGCCGGTGCATCTGCTGTAGCAAGCAAAAAGCCTTGCACTGGTGCGTTGCAAGGCTTCTTAACTTTGGCGCAGATGGAGGGATTCGACTCGTCGCCAAAAATTTACTTATAAATTAATAGCTTATGAAAATGGCCTGTGCCCTTTGTGTATAAGCGTAGTGTGTAAATTCGTCACATTGCATCAGTATACTTTGAGCGTCATTGTTAGGCACCCTAGGGTTCGATCGCCTGGCGCCGTTTGAGCTGCTTTCTCTACTGCGCGGTCAGCCGCTGGCGACCAACCGGTAGTTGAACAATCGATGATGCAGCGGACTGCGCTCAATCGTGACCGGCTCGTCCACTACCGTAAAGTCGGCAACGCCAAGCTTGTAGGCGCCGCTCTAGCGTGCCGCGCGCGTAGAAACATACGCCCAATAGCATCGACACTAAGCTTTATTCAAATAGCCAGCACTGATTTTCTTTCTTGTCGTAGTAAACGCGCTTTCCTTGGTAATTCTGCGCGCAAGCTGTTCCTTTGAAACCCAGGGCTCCATTACGCCTTGTGTCCATCCAGCTACGCTCCTTGCCGCCCGCAGGTATGTCAGCCGCCTTTGACAAAGGACGGCATCCCTGGCCATCGCACCAGAACACGGTAAGCGGCAAGTTGCAGGTATTTTGAATCGCGTACCAGTGCATCGTTTTCACGGTACTGTCTTGCTTGATGTCCACAGCCCGCAAGCATTCGGAATGCTGCGGCAGGATCAATTTTTTCCTGTTCTTGTGGGAAGGATAAGTCTGCGCCGCAAATGACCACAAGTCTTCCTTTTCAAATGCCTCTTGGTGCATTTGGGCAAGGTCCCCCGCTTCGCCACCCACTGGGGACGGATTCACCTTGGCTGCTTTCTCATTGGGGGCCTTTCCCGCTTTCGATGCCCGCTGGTCCTTGCCGACCGGAGCCTTCGGCGAGGTAGCCGTATTGGGTTTGACGCCGCCAAGTTCAGCATATTTCAAAAAGCATTCGGCAACAGAAATAAACTGAGAGCGAAGTTCATTCCCCCCGACGGAGGCGAAGTGATACTTCTTGGGGTCGCGAAATTCCGGCGCGCCCATGGAAGAGCCGGGCTCAAGCCTACTAATCGACTCGATGAGTCTGCGCAGATACGCTGGATTATTGGCAACTCTCGTCCCATCCGACAGCTTGTCGACAAGAGTGAACTCGTGCCACTCGTACCCGAAGTAATCCCGGACGGTTTCACATGCCTGTCTGGCTTTTGGGTTTTCGACATAGGTGGACTGGGCCTGCACCGATTGGTTCAAGACGCTCAAGCCAAGCCCGAGGAGCAGCATGAGTGGTTTGATAAAGCCTCTTCCCTGTGAAACGATAGGCATCGATAACCTCATTTCAGATTTGCGTAAACATGTGGCCAGCTCAGCTTCTCACTTCAAATCAACCTGGCCCAGACGGTCCACACCTGCAGTGCCACAGCGTACCATGGGCTCTACCTCATTAAAGGTAAAGAGGAACAGCGACATTCCTTAAACTTGTTTTTGCAAAGAAACATAGTTAATGGAGCGAAGGTCGACATCCCCCATAAATTCTATCTTAGGAATCCGTGAGGTTGTGGTTGATCGCGTCGCACGTGGCGGGGGGATTCATGTCTGGGCCAGACCTGCCAAGCGGTCGGTGTGTGTGCATTGTCAGCAGAGGTCATGGAACCATTTCCAGATAGCTGACGCGCTGATACCGCATACCGCCGCGACGGTCGACAGGCGCGCGTATATGTAGATACGTGCGTACGCCAAGCGGCTCGTATTCTTCTGTTTTATTGGGGGGATACACGGAAAGCAAATCGGCGGGGATGCGACGGAGTAAGTAGCAAGTGCCGTTCGTGTGCCCAACTAAGCCCGTCGGCAAGGCTGGCATGCCGGGTTCCTTTTTGGAAGTGGAACCCCTTTTTGTGAAGCTTTGTGTAGCACTATTGTGTGTAAATCCTAACTAGGAACCCCTTGATTTTAATGGAATTTCTTTAAAATCAAGGGGTTATATACACAATGGCGGAGATGGAGGGATTCGAACCCTCGATGCGGGTATAAGCCGCATGCTCCCTTAGCAGGGGAGTACCTTCAACCTCTCGGCCACATCTCCAAATTCAAGCTGGCTATTCTAGCATAAATGCTTAACAAAAAACGCGTTAAGCAAAGCTTTGTTAAGCGTGGGCCAGACCGTCTTGTATGACAAGACCGACGGGCCCGGCCGCTTACTCGGCGACCTCACCAACGGACGATGCCTCCTGGTCCAGGCCGAATGCCTTGTGCAGAGCCCGGACGGCCAGTTCCATGTATTTGTCGTTGATGACTACCGAGGTTTTGATCTCGCTGGTGCTGATCATTTGAATGTTGATGCCCTCTTCGCTCAGCGTGCGGAACATCAGGCTGGCGACACCCACGTGGCTGCGCATACCGATGCCCACAATGGACACTTTGCAAACCTCGTTGTCCGCCACAACCTCTTGGGCGCCGACCGAGGGCGCGATCTGGTTCTTGAGCAGATCGAGGGTGCGAACGTAGTCGTTGCGATTGA
The DNA here is from genome assembly GCF_035515275.1 of Pusillimonas sp. Taxonomy (GTDB): domain Bacteria; phylum Pseudomonadota; class Gammaproteobacteria; order Burkholderiales; family Burkholderiaceae_B; genus Pusillimonas. The sequence continues at coordinate 27,716 of NZ_DATJBQ010000052.1, read as the reverse complement.
CGGTGAAGGAGAAGTCGGTGGTGCCACGCACCGACTGATTCTGCACGATCATGTCGATGTCGATGTTGGCTGCGGCAACCGGACCGAGTATGGAATAGGCCACGCCCGGGGTGTCTGGAACAGCCAACAATGTCATCTTGGCCTCGTCGCGGCTGAAGGCAATGCCCGAAACAACAGCGGATTCCATTTTCTGGTCTTCCTCGAAAGTGATTAATGTGCCCGACGACATTTCTTCGTCGAGCGGTATGAGTGGGTCGGTCAGCGAAGAAAGCACGCGCACGGGCACTTGATACTTGCCTGCAAACTCGACCGCACGTATCTGCAACACCTTGGAGCCCAGCGACGCCATCTCGAGCATTTCTTCGAACGACACGACGCGCATGCGTCGGGCCTCGGGCACGACACGCGGGTCAGTGGTGTAAACGCCGTCAACATCAGTAAAGATGAGACATTCTTCGGCACCCATTGCGGCGGCGACCGCCACAGCTGAGGTGTCGGAGCCGCCACGGCCCAGGGTGGTAATGTGGCCTTCGTCGTCAATACCTTGAAAGCCGGTAACGATCACGACACGTCCGGCATCAAGCTCGCCCCGGATACGGGTGTCGTCAATGGAACGAATGCGCGCCTTGGTGTAGGCCGAGTCGGTGCGCACGGGAACCTGCCAGCCCGAATAGCTGCGCGCCTGAACCCCTTGCGCCTGCAAGGCCATGGCCAGCAATGCGCTGCTTGCCTGTTCGCCGGTTGATGCCAGCATGTCGAGCTCGCGACCGTCAGGGGTCGGGCTGATTTCTTTGGCCAGACTTAACAGGCGGTTGGTTTCACCCGACATGGCCGAAGGAACCACCACCACCTGATGACCGGCTCGATGCCATTTGGCGACCCGCCGAGCAACATTTTGTATGCGCTCGACCGACCCCATCGAGGTACCGCCGTACTTATGAACGATAAGGGACATAATATTCTGTCCTGCCTTTTTGCCCAGGTGTTTGAATCAGTGTAAAAAACAAGTAAAGACTAGCGCCACAACGAAAACCAATTATTTTAGCAGCACACGCCCACGGACGCATCGTATCAGTGCCTGGCCGTGGCGGACCTGCATCTGGCGGTCATGGCCAAGCGCATGCAGGCCTCGCATCTGACGCATCAGATCGTTCAGGCGGGCATCGGAGGGCATGCGCAAGCCCAAGGAAGCGAGCCAATACCGCAGCACCAGCGCCTGACGTGACGCTGAAAGCTCGCGCCAACGCGCCAACGAAAAACTGCGCCCGTCTTCCGAGGGCTCCAGCCCGGCAAGGTCGCCAGCGGCCACTTCATTCAGAATCTGCGCGGCTTCGCGGCTTTGGCGTGCATGCCGCGCCAAAGCGGCCTGCCATCCGGGCCAGCGGTCGTCCAACTGAGGGGCCAGGCGCTCGCGCACCGCCGAGCGGGTATAGCGGTCTTGGGCATTGGTCGGGTCGTATACAGGTTTCCAGCCCGAGAGCTCGTGAAAGGCGTCGGCAAGCTGCACAATGCGTGCTCGGCTTACGTCCAGCCACGGGCGCAAATAAACGATGCCCTCACGGCGCGTCTTTGGCGCCATCGCACCAAGCCCCGCAGGCCCTGCGCCCCGCAACAAGCGCAGCAGCACGGTCTCGGCCTGGTCGTCTCTGTGATGGGCCAACAAAATTCGATCGACACCGGCCTGACGGGCCAGATCAGCCAGCGCGCGATAACGACCGGCGCGCGCTGCCGCCTCAAGGCCCTCGCCCGAAGCCCCATCGATGGCAATTCGCACGCTGTGGCAAGCAACCCCAAGGAGCTGGGCCAGGTCATGCACATGTCCACGCCACATATCGGCCACCTGCTGAAGGCCATGATGCACATGAAAAACATGCATGGTCAGCCCTGCCTTGGCGGCGGCTCGCGCCGCATGCACGGCCAGCATGGCCGAATCAGGACCACCGCTGACCGCTACGCCGAAATCACGGCCAACACCCCCCTGCGATGCAAGCGAGGCGTCAATGGCCGCCAGCAGTTCGTCAGCGCCGAACTGGGGCCATGGAAAACGATCAGGCACGGGCCTCTTGGTAGCGACCGTAGGTCATGAGCCGTTCGATACGCTGGTCGACCAATTGCTGGGCGCTTAAGCCCGACACCTGGCGCAATGCGTCGGAAAGGGCCCGACCCAATTGACGAGCCATGACGGCCGGATCGCGGTGGGCGCCCCCCACCGGCTCATTGACGATTCGGTCGACCAAGCCCAGGTCTTTGAGACGCGGGGCCGTAATGGCCAGGGCTTCGGCCGCCACCGACGCCTTGTCTGCGCTGCGCCACAAAATGGATGCGCAGCCTTCAGGGGAAATGACGGCATAAGTCGAGTACTGCAGCATCATGACGACATCGCCGACGGCAATGGCCAATGCCCCACCCGAACCACCTTCGCCAATGATGGTGGAAATAATGGGCACCTTGAGCTCGGCCATGGCATACAAGTTATGGCCGATGGCTTCAGACTGGCCTCGCTCTTCGGCACCAATGCCCGGATAAGCACCGGGCGTGTCGACGAAGGTGAACACCGGCAAGCCAAACTTTTCAGCCAGGCGCATCAACCGAAGCGCCTTGCGGTAGCCCTCGGGGCGGGGCATGCCAAAATTGCGCCTTGCGCGTTCTTTGGTGTCGCGCCCCTTTTGATGACCAATAACCATGCACGGCGTACCTTGGAAACGCGCCAGGCCTCCGACGATGGACAAGTCGTCGGCATACATGCGGTCGCCGTGCAGCTCGTGAAAATCGGTGAAGATTTCGCGCACATAATCAAGGGTGTAAGGCCGTTGCGGATGGCGGGCCACCAAGGCCGTCTGCCAGGGCGTAAGTTTGGCGTAAATGCTTTTGGCCAGTGTCTGGCTTTTTTGCTGCAACCTGGCCACTTCGTCAGATATATCCACGGCGGAATCCGCCTGCACGAAGCGCAGCTGCTCGATCTTGTTTTCGAGCTCGGCCAGCGGCTGTTCAAATTCTAGAAAAGTATTACGCATAAGAGCTTGTTGTCCGATTGGAAAAAACGCAGCGACGCTTTGTGCGGGCGATGGTCATTTGGGTGCCACGCTAAGGCTGCGCCACAGATACCAGGTGGCCACCGTACGCCACGGCGCCCAGGCTTGCGCGACTTCGCGGGCCTCGAAACGAGAAACGGGCTCGCCACTGAAATAGTGTAGCGAAATTGCCTTGAGCAGGCCCGCGTCATCAAGCGGCAGCACATCAGGACGCTGCAGGCTGAAGATTAAAAACATTTCGGCGGTCCAGCGGCCCACGCCCCGTATGGCGCACAGGTCGGTGATTATTTCTTCGTCGTCCATGCCGGCCCACGCCGTCGTGCGCAGCTTTTTCTCGGCAAAGTGGGTGGCCAGGTCGACGATGTATTCGCATTTTCGACGCGACAGGCCCAGCTCGCGCAGCTCATCCAGTGAAATGGCGGCGATCTTGGCCGGTGCCGGCCGACGCCCGCAACGCGCGGTAAAGCGTGCCCAGGTAGCGTCGGCAGACTTGGTCGACACCTGCTGCCCCACAATGGCGCGGGCAAGAGTCATGAACGGCGTCGACGACGTACTGAGCCACTCGGAGCGATGCCTGGGAATGACTTTTTTTAGTATGCGGTCGCGCCGCATGAGCTGGCTGCATGCTTCGTCCCAGAAGTCTGGCTTGTCGACAATTGCAATGGTGTCTGTCATTTTTTGCCCCGTCAGACCCTGCGCCATTGGGTAAGACCACCGACCTTGTCTTCGAGCTCGACGCCCGACTCGCGCAACTGATCGCGTATACGATCGGCCAGGGCAAAGTCGCGGGCCTGTTTGGCGGCGGCGCGCTGGTCGATCAAGCCCTGAATAGCGTCGGCGTCGAGCTCTTGCTGCACAGCACCCTCGCCAAGGTAGCGACTGGACGACTGCAAGTATCGCGCCGGCTCGGCCTGGAGCAGGCCCAAAATATCGCCCAGGTGACGCAATAAGGCAGAAGTTCGGCCCGAGCCGCTGCGATTTGCCTCAGAAGCCAGTTCAAACAGCACAGCCACAGCGCCCGAGGTGTTGAAGTCGTCGTTCATGGCGCTGCGAAAAGCCTGCGCCGAAGGATGGTTCCAATCGAGCTCGACGTCTTGTTCGGGTGCCACGTTATGCAGCGTCTGATACAAGCGATCAAGCGCATGCTGTGCGTCGCGCAGGTTGTCGGGCGTGTAATTTTGCACACTGCGGTAGTGGTTGCGCACGATAAAAAAACGCAACATCTCGGCCTCGCGCGGGTTGGCCTGATAAGCAGGCTTGCCCGGGGAAAGCGCGCCCGGGGCTGCCACGGTTTCGCGGATGGTGCGAAAGTTGCCCAACGACTTGGACATTTTGTCGGCATCGACCATTAACGGCCCGCAATGCATCCAGACATTGGCCAGCACCCCGCCAAAAGCGCCCTCGGTCTGGGCGATTTCGTTTTCGTGATGGGGAAACTTAAGGTCGGGCCCCCCACCGTGAATATCGAGCGGCAAACCCAGCAGGGCCTTGCTCATGGCCGAGCACTCGATGTGCCAGCCGGGACGCCCCAGACCGTAGGGCGACTGCCATTTTGATTCGTCAGGTTCCTCGGGTTTCGCCGCCTTCCAGAGCACGAAATCGAGCGGGTCGCGCTTGGCCGATGCCACGGCAACGCGTTCGCCGGCACGCAAGTCGTCAAGCGATTTGCCCGACAATTTTCCGTAACCGGGAAAGGCGCGCACCGCGTAGTTAACGTCGCCGTCGCTGGACTGATACGCCAGGCCCTTGTCTTCGAGCTTGGAAATAATGTCGAGCATCTGGCCTACATGCTGCGTGGCGCGAGGCTCGGCATCGGGTGTTTGCACGCCCAGTGCATGCTCGTCGGCGTGCATGGCATCAATGTAAAAGCCCGTGACCTCGTCAAGGCGTTTATTGGTCTGGACGGCTTTGCGGATGATCTTGTCGTCGATATCGGTGATATTGCGAACATACTCGACCTGATAGCCGCTGGCGCGCAACCAACGCTGTATCACGTCGAAGCTGACCAGCATCCGGGCATGGCCCAGATGGCAAAAATCGTAGACTGTCATGCCGCACACATACATGCGGACGCGGCCCGGCTCAACCGGTGTGAACGGCTGTTTGGTACGGGAAAGAGTGTTATAAACGTGTAGCATGCCCAATCAAAAAAAATCTATCCAGCGTTAGTTGGAACTTTCGGCGTGCCGGGCTCTCGGTGGCAGGCCGGGTTTTGTTCGAACCCCAACCAAGGCTAAAATGGCGGTCGACAAGTATAGCAAGTAGGCATTTTGCCGCAGGCTGTACTACCCGAGCAATTTATTTCCCATAGGTACCCGGCCCGTGCATCAACACACAAAAATCCTGGCGATGGCGCTGCTGTTCACCGGCGTGACATCAGCCTCTGTAGCGCACGCCCAAAGGGCTGCGGCCGGCCTTACTCCCAATGTCGACCTTACCGCTTCGTTGCAGGCCTCGGGCCATACCAGCGGCGTAAACACGGCCAAATATTTGGGCCCAACGGTAGTGCTTCATGCAGCGCCCGCACCCGGAGAAAAACTGTTCGACGACCCCACGCCACGCGAGGGTGGCTGGAAAGGCCTTGCCCGCTTGCTCGAAGCCGCCAGCCCTGGTGTAGACACCTCGATACCCATGACGCCTTCGCAAATTACCGACCGCATTGGTGCCATGCTGGACCGCGGCCAATACGCCGAAGCACTTGATGTCATTGACCGGCGCATGGCCCAGCGTCAGGCCGAAATGGCCATGGGCAACGACGTTCAGCTGCTGTTCTTGCGGGGTCGTGCGTTGGCCGGGCTTAACCGGTCAAACGAGGCTATTGAGCACTACCTTAACATGACCTCGAAGTTTCCCGAGCTGCCCGAACCCTGGAACAACCTGGCGGTCGAGTACGCCCGACAAGGCAAGCTCGACATGGCTCACGACGCCCTGCAAATGGCATTGGCGGCCAATCCAAACTATGCGGCAGCGCACGCGAACATGGGTTGGGTGCAACTTATGCAGGCGCGGCAATCGTTTCAAAGCGCCCAAGGGCAGCCCGGCGCAAATCGCGCCGCCGAACAGACCACCGAGATCCTGCGCCCCTGAACCCCGCTCTTATTTTGTTTAAAGCCATGTCCACACTATTTTTAATCCAACGTGCGCTAATTTCATCCGCACGCGTCTTCAGCCTGGCATTTGCCGCGCTCCTCGTCTTTGGCTTGGGCGCAGTCTCACAGGCTGCTTCGTCAACTTCTACACAAGGTCAATCCATGAGCACCTCTCCACGCGTAAAACTTCAGACCAGCATGGGCGACATGGTCATCCAGCTCGATGCCGAGAAAGCACCCAAAACTGTCGAAAACTTCTTAACTTACGTCAAAGAGGGTTTTTACGATGGCACGATCTTCCATCGCGTAATCAGCAACTTCATGATCCAGGGCGGCGGTTTCGAGCCGGGCATGAAGCAAAAATCCACTAACGAAGCTGTCGAAAACGAAGCCAACAACGGCTTGAAGAACAACCGCTACACCCTTGCCATGGCTCGCACCAGCGACCCGCATTCGGCTACGGCACAGTTCTTCATCAACGTCTCCGACAACGACTTCCTTAACTTCACGTCTCCGACCCCCAATGGCTGGGGCTACGCTGTGTTCGGCGAAGTTGTCGAAGGCACCGAAGTCGTTGACCAGATCAAAGGCGTCAAAACCGGCACCAAAGGCTTTCACCAGGACGTGCCCACCGACGACGTGATTATCGAGAAAGCCACCGTCATTGAATAACATCACCGTTCAGGGCACGGTGTGGCTGGCCTCCGACATGCATCTGGGGCCGGCCTCGCCGCATACTCGAGACGCTTTCCTGAAGTTCCTTGAACAGGCATGCGCCCAGGCGGATGCCTTGTTTTTATGCGGCGACATATTCGACACCTGGATAGGCGACGACCTGGCGCTGACTGACCCGCCTGCGTGGCTCGACGAGGTGCTGCTTGCGCTTGCCCGCACGGCCAAGGCCATACCCGTGTGGCTGGGTCGGGGCAATCGCGACTTTCTGATCGGCCCCGGCCTGACCAGCCATTTGGGCGCAAGGCTGCTCAAAGGCCCTGTATGCCTTGACACCCCGCAGGGGCACGTGCTGGTCAGCCATGGCGACGAATACTGCACGGCCGACCTGGGTTATCAACGCTTCAAACGCATCGTGCACACCGGCTGGATCCAACGCGTGTTTTTAAGACTAAGTCTGGAACGACGACAAGCCATTGCCGAATGGGCACGTCGCCGAAGCATGGCCTCGCATGGCGGAAAAGCCCCCGAAATAATGGACGTAACACCTGATGCGGTATTAGACGCTTTTCGCCATAGCGGTGCCGCGGCGATGATTCACGGACATACGCACCGCCCTGCCGTTCACGGCCTGCGGGTCGACGGCGCGCAACGCCTGCGCGTAGTGCTGCCCGACTGGGATCTTGACCACGAACCGAGCCGGGGCGGATGGGCGGTTATCGACACCCACGGCATACGCTTGCAACCACTGGTTCAGTAATTGTCAAAGCGGCCGGCCTTTAAAGCCTAACGAAGGTACAGCCATGCCATCACCACAATGCCCAGACCGATGCGGTACCACGCAAACGGGCGATAAGTATGCCGCGAAACAAAGTTCAGGACAGCACGCACCACTATCAGGGCACTGACAAACGCCGCAACAAAACCGATGGCAATACCGACTAACTGTTGGTCGTTCAATACACCGCCATGCTTGTAAAAATCGTATACCGTGGCGGCCAGCATGGTGGGCATGGCCAGAAAAAAAGAAAATTCGGTGGCCGTTTTGCGCTGTATGCCTGCGAGCATGCCACCGATAATGGTAGCGCCCGAACGCGATGTACCTGGCACCATGGCTACGCATTGGGCCAAACCCACAATCAATGCCTGTCGCCAGCTGATCTGTTCCAGACTATGGGCCGTGGCATGGCGCGACGCCACGGTTTCGTCGGCATTTTTTGCATATTGCGGCCTGCGTTCAACCCATAACATAATCAGGCCGCCCACAATCAAGGTAAACACGAACACCGCCGGGTTATGAAACAGGGTCTTGATGAACCCAATGGCCAGGGCCCCAATAACCGCAGCGGGCAAAAAGGCCACGGCAAGGTTGCGGGCAAACATCAGTTCACTGCGCTTGCCGCTGACCACGCCAGTTCCCAGTTGCCACAGACGGGCACGAAAAATCCACATGACCGCCAGAATGGAGCCAAACTGAATCACTACTTCGTATACCTTGTTGTCGCCCGACGAAAAGTTGATCCAGTCGCCCAGAATAAGAAGGTGAGCAGTACTTGAAACCGGTATGAACTCGGTCAGCCCCTCGACAACACCTAAAAAAAGGGCCTTAAGATAGAACCACGCAGTTTCCGTCATAACCTCTCGCTAAAGCGCCCCCCAATCGCGGCGGCTCGTGCCACCTGCGCCGGGAGCGGACTGGTACAAACAATTAGTTGAACAGCACTGAAGCACTACGAGGCTTCATGCGTTTCTTTCGTGGGGTCGGTCAGCAGCGCGCGCTCGATCAGTACGGTCGCGATGCGACGCCCTTCGATGCGTTCGACCGTAAACCGGAAGGAGGCGTGTGGCTGCGCAAGCTCGCAGCTGTCGCCGACCTCGGGCAGATGCCCGAAACGCTCGAGCAAATACCCCGCCAAGGTCGAGTACACATCGTCGTCGTCGACCAGGTCATCGGCGGTCAGCACCTGTTCCAGATGATGAAGGTCGGCCGCCCCATCGACTCGCCATCGATTATCGTCGATCGGCACTATGTCCGGCTGTTCGTCCTCGTCGGGGAACTCGCCCGCTATCGCTTCGAAGACGTCGATAGGTGTAACCACGCCTTCGATCGCGCCAAACTCGTTGGTCACCAGAACCAGTTGCCCTTTGGCTCGCTTGAGCGTTTCCATGACTTTTAGAATGCCTATGGACTCGGGAACAATAATGGGTTCGCGCAGCCGCGAAAGGCGAATGGTGCTGTGAGTGATCAGGTCGGCAATAAGCTCTTTGGCCCGACCAATGCCCACAACTTCGTCCAAAGCACCCCGACACACGGGAAAGAAACTATGGGGCGAACCGGCAAGCTGCTCTCGAAGCGTCTCGACATCGTCCTCAAGATTGAGCCACGTAATGTCATTGCGCGGCGTCATGACCGAATGAATGCTTCGGTCGGCCAGCGTCAGTACGCCGCTGACCATATTGCGTTCGGCGTCTCCGAACACTTGTTGCGCCGGCGCAGGCTCCTGCTCGTGCGCCGGCTGCTCAGGGCTGACCAGCGGACGCTTGCCCAGCATGAGCATGATGCCTTCGGCCGTGCGCTCACGCATAGGCCGACGCGCCTCCACGCGGCGCATGTTTCGGCTGGCAACCTGGTTGAGTGATTCGATCAGAACCGAAAAACCAATGGCTGCATACAGATAGCCCTTCGGAATATGGAAGCCGAAGCCTTCGGCGACCAGCGAAAAACCGATGGTAAGCAGGAACCCGAGACACAGCACCACGACGGTTGGATGAGCATTGACGAAGGTGGTAAGAGGCTTGGAAGCAAAAAGCATGACCCCCATGGCAATGACCACCGCCATCATCATGACCGGCAGGTGGTCCACCATACCGACGGCCGTAATGACCGCGTCCAGCGAAAACACCGCGTCGAGAATGACGATTTGAGTGATGATAAGGCCGAAACTGGCCTGCAGGCGTTCACCCGTACCGTGTTGGTTGTGTCCTTCGATGCGATTATGCAGTTCGACCGTGCCCTTGAAGAGCAGGAAGAACCCCCCGATGATCAGGATGAGATCACGTCCCGAGAACTCGAACCCCGCCACCGAAAACAAGGGCTCGGTCAGCTTGATCAGCCACGACATGACTGTAAGCAGCCCCAGACGCATAATAAGCGCCAGCGAAAGGCCGATAATGCGCGCGCGGTCTCGCTGGTGCGGGGGCAGCTTGTCAACCAGAATTGCGATGAAAATGAGGTTGTCGATACCCAGCACAATCTCGAGTACCACCAGCGTGGCCAGACCTACCCAGGCCGCCGGCTCAAACATCCATTCCATCAACAAGCTCCTTTAAGCGGTAGGAGAATCATAGAGGTCTTTGAGGACAAACACGTAACAGAACGTGCCTGACTGCATCAGCCTTGCAGATGAGCAAGCATCTGCGTAAAAATTTTAGGGCTGGCTGCCAGCACGCTGCCCGATTGCATCCAACCTTGCTCACCCTCGAAGTCGCCGATGAGCCCGCCCGCCTCCAGCACCAGCAAGCTGCCTGCCGCCATGTCCCAGCGCTTTAAGTTGAGCCCGCAGAACCCGTCGATACGCCCGCTGGCCACATAAGCCAGGTCGAGAACCGTTGCGCCCATGCGCCGTGCGCTGGCGCAATGGCTCAGCAAGTCGGAAAAGCGTGCTGCTACGGTAAGGTCGCTGGCCGAACGTGGCACATGGGCTCCGATCAGCGCGTCATGGTAGCGGGTTTGTCCAGAGACCCGAATGCGGCGGTCATTCAGGAAGGCGCCGCCACCGCGACTGGCTGTGAACAGCTCGTTGCGGCTGGGGTCGAAAATAACGGCTTGCGTAACCTGCCCGCGATGCGCAAGGGCGATCGACACGGCATAAACCGGAAACCCATGAATGAAATTGGTGGTGCCGTCGAGTGGGTCGATAATCCATTGATACTCGGGCTCGGCCTTGCCGTCCGGGGCCGGATGCGCACCCGTTTCTTCGCCCAGAAATGCGTGGTCGGGGTAGGCGGTGCGCAGCACATCGATAATCGCTGCTTCGACGGCGTGATCGACTTCCGTGACATAATCCTTGGGCCCCTTGCGCGCCACTTGCAAGCGTTCCAGGTCGAGGCCGGCCCGGTTAATGATAGAGCCGGCGCGGCGTGCCGCCTTAATGGCGGTGTTGAGCATGGGGTGCATAAATGTCCGTATTACCTTTAAACCGCCTATTTTAAATGACACCGGCAGATTGTTCTAAATGAGCCCTTTTCCCCCAGACCATGCGACCTCAACTTTTGAGCGCATCGACTTCATTATGGTTCGCCCGAGTCACCCCGGAAACGTCGGCGCAGCCGCCCGCGCCATCAAGACCATGGGCTTTCAAAGGTTGTGCCTGGTAGCCCCACGCCATGACGACATGACCAGCCAGCCCGAGGCCCAGGCGCTGGCCAGCGGCGCAGGCGATGTCCTGGCCCAGGCCCAAACGTTCGACACGCTTTCGGCCGCGCTGGCCGGCACGACCCTGGCTTTCGCACTAACGGCCCGGCCACGCGACCTTGGCCCCATCGTGTGTGACATACGTCAAGCCGCCGAGGCGGGCCGCGACCATCTACATATGCACCAGAACACGCGCGTTGCCATGGTGCTGGGCACCGAACGTTCGGGCCTGACCAATGAAGACATCGACCGTTGTCAGCGTATTTGCCATATTCCGGCCAACCCCCAGTACAGCTCGCTCAACGTAGCGCAAGCATTGCAATTGGCGGCCTGGGAGCTTCGCTACGCACTGATCAGCGACTCGAGCCAACCTCTTGTACCGTCAACCGGCAAACAGGGCACGTCAAGCGGTAGCCTGCCGGCAACCAACGACAAGATACTGGCCTTCATGGCGCACTGGGAACAAGCCCTGGTTTCAATCGAATTCCTCAACCCCTCGCATCCCAAGAAGCTCATGCCCCGCATGAGGCATTTATTTACGCGCAACCAACTTTCGAACGACGAAGTGGACATGATGCGGGGCGTGTGTACGGCGATGATCAAGGCGGCAAATCACGATCGCTAACTACGGCCTATCACGCCATAGCCGGCGCCACCATTGGTACAAGCAGGCATTCAGCCCCTGAACTCGGCAGGCAGGCGAATGCCTGCCGCCTGCAGGGCGCCCGGAAGATCACGCCGGATATCGTTTAGCAAGGGCCCGTAGTTGCCGGCCAAGGACCATGCTTGAACGCCGATGACCACCGTATTCAGGCGACTTTCACCCACGTATGCGGCGGGTGCCGGCGTATCTAGAACGCCAGGATGATTATTGATAAGCGTACGCGCGGCCTCGAGGGCAGCGGCGACGTCTTGGTCGAAAAGAATTCCGACCTGAACGTCTATACGCCGCGTACCGTTGCGGCTGAAGTTGATGATGGGGTTACCCCACACGAGGCTGTTGGGTAGGGTAACTTGCGTGCCATCCGCCTGACGGAATTGGGTTAGAAACAAGCCCACCTCTTCTACAGTGCCGTCCGCCTTGCCCACCACCGACACCGTCTCGCCGGCTCGCAGCGGCCGCAAGGCAAGCAACATGATGCCCGCAGCGATATTTTGCAAGGTGCCCTGCAGCGCCAGCCCAATAGCCAATCCGGCCGCGCCCAACACCGCAATAATGCTGGCCGTTTGCACACCCAACTGGGCCAGGGTGGCAATGAGCACAATGATCCGTATGGCCCATACCGTAACGGTGTGGGCCATTGGAACAATGGTGGGGTCGACCCGATTGGAGCGAAGCGCCAACTTGCGCACGGCCCTGCCGGCAATGACCGAAACAGCCCATCCGACACCGAAAATCAGCGCCGCCACGGCAAGCCGCAAAATTACGCCTTCGAAGTGAGCCAGCCAGGGCGCCCATGTACCTAAAGCTTCATTCATGGCGAGCATAATATCGCTGTCCGATCGAGACGCCAAGAAAATGTTGTCCCCAGATATTGTGGATAACCCACTGGAAAACTGCTTGATAGCCCAGTATTTTTGTTTTTTTACCGACACTTGCGCAAACTAGACACAAAACAAGCAGCTTATCTCGCCAGCAAATGGCTCGTATACACTCAATCTTCGCGCCAACAAGCCGTTAACATACCTACAATAGCGTTACTTGGCCGTGGCGAAGCCGGTCTTCAGGGAGAGCCCGAGCAATGGCTTGGCGCAAAAAAGCTTTTAAGAACATTTACATACGCATGTTCCTCGTAATATGCGTTGCCGTCATCCCTTCGTTTGCAGGGCTGATCTTCTACGTCTACCAGCAGCGCGATTACCTTACGGAGTACAGTACCGAAAGTGCCGAGCGGTTCGTGCAACTGGCCGCCCACGATGAAAGCTGGCTGTTCAGCAGCACGCGAGCCATGTTCCAGACCATTTCGCACATGCCGCTTGTTCGTGCAGGCGATTGGGGCCAATGCCATGTGTTCATGCGCAATTTGCTCAGCGAGCAAATCGGATACCACGACATCGGCCTCATGTCGCCTTCAGGTAGAAGCATGTGTTCGGGCCTGCGCTCGCCTGAAACTCTGCAGGAAACCGGCTTTTTTGATCGCGATTATTTCCAGCGCGCCCTGCACGAGCCCGGCATGGTCGTCAGCCAATATCATGTGGGCCGCATATCGGGCAAACCGGTGATCCTGGTGGCGCAGGCCCTGCGTTCCCCGGATGGGCAGCCGTGGGCGGTGCTATATGCCTCGATGGACATTACCGCGATGGTGCGGGCTCGCCATGCCTTGCAACACACCGACCAATCGAGCATCACCATACTGGACCGTAACGGCGTGGTGCTTAACAGCGTCCCGCCGCGACCCGACATTACTACCGGCCAAGCCTTGAGCGATGTCGCACTGCTCGAATTGCTGCAAAGTAACCAGAAGAAATCCGCAGTACTCAAACGCCGCGACGGCAGCGAATGGCTTGTCAGTCACGCCAGTACGGGCACCGATGCAGACCCCAGGGCCCTGACGGTGGTTTATCAGCACCCCACCGACACCGCGCTTGAAAATATATACCGCACCCTTTGGATAAGCGGCACCCTGGCCCTGTTACTGGCACTGCTTACGCTGGTTCTGGGTTGGGTGGGTATACAGACCATCGTAGGCCGCAACGTGCGGTACCTGTCTACTGCCGCAAAGCGGCTAAGCGAAGGCAAGTTTTCCACGCGCGTGGCGCATATGGTGTCGGGCCAGGAGTTTACCGATATTGCCAGGCAGCTTGATCATATGGCGCAAGCGATAGGCCGACAAGAATCCCAATGGGAGCGATCGCTGCAGCGCCAGCAGGGGCAGAACAAAATCCTGCAGATGATCGCGCGAAACCGGCCGCTGGACGACACCCTGAACGCCCTGGCTCATGTAACCCAGAATCAAATTGAAGGCGGCCTGGTCTCGATTATTCTATTGGCAACTGATGGCGTCCACATTCAATCGTGCATTGCGCCCTCACTACCCGACCACTACGTCGAAGCGATAAAGCAAATGGTTTGCGACCCAACTGTGGGCACGTGTGGTCGCGCTATCGCCAATAACCAGTTGGTGGTCACCCCCGACATCGCTGCCGACCCTTCGTGGGAGCCCATACGCGACATTGCACTGGGTAACGACCTTTACGCCTGCTGGTCTCATCCTATTGTCACCGCCGATGAGAAAGTGGTGGGCGCCTTGGCCGTGTATTACCGTAAACCCGGAACCCCCGGCATCGAAGAGCTTCAACTTAGCAAGATGGCAACCGAAGTTGCCTCAATGGCTATTGAGCACAACCGCCACTACGAGGCCCTGAGATATCAATCACGCCACGACGTATTGACCGGCCTGTATAAGCGCGAAGTATTCGCCGAACGCATCGAAGCAGCGATCGAGGCGGCGGCCTCAGGCAATCAGCAGCTGTACGTGCTTAGCCTTACCTTGCATGGTTTCAAAGAGCTCAACAGCACGCTGGGCCACCGTTATGGCGATGACTTGCTGCGCACCGTGGCAACGCGGTTGTCCAGTCTCATGGGTTCGGCCGGCGAAATCGGCCGTTCCAGCGATGACGAATTTACGTTTTTATTTGCTGAAGACGCGTTGAGCAGCCCCATACAGGATATCGTTCAGGAAATCCTTAACGAGGTGCGGCGGCCGATCTCGCTTGACGGTACCGAAATCCAGATTAGCGCGAGCATAGGTATTGCCGTGTATCCGACATCGAGCACAGAGGTCGAGGGGCTGATGCGCCACGCCGATAGTGCCATGCACCGGGCCGAGCGCGAAGGCAGCGGATTCGCCGTATACGATGCAACACGCCATGAACGCACGCCGAACCGGCTGTTGCTGCTGTCTGATCTGCGCCATGCACTGGATTCGGGCCAGTTATTTTTGCACTATCAACCGCAAATCAGCCTGCGTCGGCGCCGTACGGTGGGTTTCGAAGCGCTGCTGCGCTGGCGCCACCCCGAAAAAGGCCTGATACCGCCCGGGCACTTCATGCCGGTTGCAGAGTTCAGCGACGTAATCCATCCGCTTACCTTATGGGTGCTTGACCAGGCATTGGGGCAATGCCGCCTCTGGCATAACAAAGGTCATCCCACAAGTGTCAGTGTCAACGTTTCGTCCCGAAACCTGCTCAACCCAGACTTCCCGACGCAAATCCAGACCCTGCTCACCCGGCACAACCTGCCCGCTCATTATCTTGAGGTCGAGATCACCGAAAGCGCATTCATGGTCGATGCAAGCCGCTCAATGAATGTGCTGCATCGCATACGCGCGAACGGCGTGCGCATCGCCATAGACGATTTCGGCACCGGCCACTCGTCGCTCTCGTATCTGCACAAACTGCCGGTCGACAACCTCAAGATCGACCAATCGTTCATTCGCGAGCTGGACAGCAATAAAGAAAGCCAGACCATTGTCGACTCGATTATTGGTCTGGCCCATAACCTGAAGGTCAGTGTCACTGCCGAGGGCGTCGAAGACCAGCAAAGCCTGATAAGGCTGCTGCAGCTGGGCTGCGACTTTGCCCAGGGCTATTTGATCTCCAGACCTATTCCCGCCGCTGACGCCGGCTCCTGGCTCGAAGACAACCACTGCTGAGCACAAAAAAAACCCCAAAGGCGAAACCAGGTTCGACCTTTGGGGCAACCCTGTCTATACAGGGTTTTGGGGCAGTACCGCGCCCCGCTTATGCGACCGCAACCAACTTTTGCAGCTTGGCGTCGTCGTCCAACAACTCCTGGCTGGGAGAATCGTGCACGATGCGTCCACGGTCAAGGACAATGGCGCGCTCGGTAAGCTTGAGCGCCATGCGTGCATGTTGCTCGACAATAATGACCGACAGGCCGCTTTCTTTGACCAGGCGGTCTACCACGTTAAGCAGCTCTTGGACAATGATGGGAGCAAGCCCTTCCATCGGCTCGTCAAGCAGCAACAGACGCGGGTTGACCATTAGCGCCCGGGCAATGGCCAGCATCTGCTGCTCGCCACCCGACAACTGGTTGCCCATATTGTTACGACGCTCTTCAAGGCGCGGGAACAGCTGAAATATCTTTTTAACGTTCCAGTCACCAGGACGCGCCACCACGGTCAGGTGCTCTTCGACCGACAACGAGGGATACATATGACGCTCTTGAGGCACCCAACCCAGACCCGCCTGAGCCCGCTTATAGGTGGTAAGGTTGGTAATGTCGTTACCACGCCACGACAATTTACCTTTATGCAATTGCGTCAAGCCCATCATGGTCAGCAACAGCGTGGTCTTGCCCATGCCGTTGCGGCCCAGCAATGCCAGGCTCTCGCCTTCCTGAATGGTCAGCGAGATGTCTTCAAGAACCACGGCCTCGCCGTACCCTGCGGTCACGTGCTCGAGTACGAGCAGATCTTTTCTGTTGCTAGTCATGCGCCGCCTCGCCCAAATAAACTTTCTTGACACGGTCATCGGCCGCGATCTCGGCCGGAGTGCCTTCGGTTAGAACCGCTCCCCCCACCAGCACCGTAATGCGCTCGGCAAAACGGAACACCAGCCCCATGTCGTGCTCGATAAACACCACGGTGACGTCGCGGGGCAGCTGCGAAATAACCTCGAAAAGTTCGGCGCTGTCGGTAGACGGAATACCGGCGGCCGGCTCGTCGAGCAGCAGCACTTTGGGTTTTGTGGCCAACGCCAGGGCGATCTCGACCAGGCGCTGCTTGCCGTATGGCAAATTGCGCGTGACGGTGTTGATGTCTTGATCGAGCCTTAGCGTTGAAAGCAGTTCAATCGCCTCTTGAATCGCTTCGGGCTGTTGGGCAACTGTACGGAACCAATTGCGGTACAAGCCTTCGCGTTCACTGATCACCAGCACGACCGATTCAAGTACGGTCAGCCCCAGAAACAAGGTATTGATCTGGAACGTGCGTGTCATGCCCAGTTTGACGCGTTCGTGCTGAGGGCGAGCGGTAATGTCTTGATCGCCGTAGAACACCTGACCCGATGTGGGCTGCAAGGCACCCGTCAGAAGATTGATCAGGGTGGTCTTACCCGCCCCGTTAGGGCCGATGATGGCATGACGGCTACCCGGCTCGAACTTCAGGGTGATGTCTGAATTGGCCCTGAAGGCGCCCCACTCTTTGGTAATGCCTTCGGTGCGTAGTGTTGTGCTCATGCCTGGCCTCCTACGTTTGCTGCCCGGGCGCGACGACGCTCACGCCAGGCGTCCACCGCACCCAGAATGCCGCCACGACCCACCATGACAATAATGACCAGGAACAGACCGATCCAGAATTGCCAGTACACGGGATTGATATTGGCGATTTGGTCCTGCGCGATCATGAAGACCAGTGCGCCGATCAGCGCGCCATAAAGCCGGCCCGTACCGCCCAGCACCAGAATAATGAGCAAGTCGGCAGACCGCAGGAATCCCAGCGAGTCAAGCCCCACGAATTGCGTCGTTTGCGCCAGCAAGGCACCCGCAATACCCGCAATACCCGCACCCAAGGTATACACGACGATCAGGCGTCGATTAATGTCGGTACCGATAGCAGGCATGCGCTTGCCGCCTTCGCGGATGCCGATAAGGCTGAGGCCGAAGGTGGAACGCGCAATGCGACGCACCAGTACGAACACAACGAACAACACCGCGAAGCTGTAGAAGAAACCGGTATTGCCTTGCAGGTCGAACTCGAACATGCCCAGCAGCGGCCACATCTGGATGCCCCACAAGCCGTCGACGCCTCCTGTGATGAAGGCGGCCTTATTGGCGGCCTCGTAGAGCATCAGACAAATGCCCAGGGTGACCATAAGGCGCGTAAGATCGTGCCCCCGTACAACCAGGAAGCTGGTTAAAAAACCGAATATGGCGGCCACGATGGCGCCAAGCAGCATGCCGCTGATGGGCTCGCCCCAGCCATGAACCGAGAGCAGACCCGCGGTGTAGGCTCCCAAACCGAAAAACGCCGCGTGCCCCAGGGACACAACGCCCGCGTAACCCAGGATGAGGTCAAGCGAGAGCGCGAACAGGCCGAGAATCATGATCTGGCTGGCAAGGACCAAGTAGCCCTTGAACAGGAAGAACGCCACGAAAGGCAGCAGCCAGAAAATAATTTCGTACTTGCTCCAGCTTGCGTTGGGTACGCGTGGCACCGGCAGCTTGTCCGAAATGGACAGCGAAGAAAGAATTGATTTCGTCATGAACGCCTCGAGATGAGTCCGGAGGGGAAGAGAATGAGCAGCACGACCATCAATGCGTAGATGACGAACGCCCCGACGGATGGCACATAGTACTTACCCGCCACGTCGAACACGCCAAGCACGATGGCAGCCAGCAAAGGCCCGGTGATGGTGCCCGCGCCGCCTACGGCAACGACAATAAGGAAGTACACCATGTACTTGAACGGGAAGGTGGGGTCCAGACCGAGTACGTCGATACCCAAGCCGCCGCCCAGGCCCGCCAGGCCTGAGCCCAGGGCGAAGGTTAGGCTGAAGACCCGACTGACGTTGATACCCAGCCCCGCCGATGCCTCTTGGTTATCGACCGAGGCGCGAATCTGCGCACCCAGACGGGTACGTTCAATGAGCAGATACAAGCAGAAGGTAACGGCAACGACGACGGCAATCAGGAACAGACGGTAAATACCCAGACCGACGCCAAAGACCGAGACTTGTCCGCGCAACCACTCGGGCAGATGCACCGGCTGTTGCGAAGGGCCCCAGACATAAATGCCTGCAGCCACCACCATGAAGGTGATGCCGATGGAAAAGAGCACCTGATCGAGGTGATTGGCACGATAAAGGCGCCGATACAAAGTACGCTCGAGTACGAAGCCGACGATGGCGGCGCTAAGGAATGCGGCAGGCAAGGTGACCAAAAACGGCACGCCCAGGCGGTTCATGAGCTCGACCGCCACATAACCACCCACCATGGCAAACGCGCCATGCGCCAGGTTGATGAAGTTCATGAGGCCCATGGTTACCGAAAGCCCCACACTTATCAAAAATAGCAGGGCACCGTAGGCAACGCCGTCGAACAAGACGCCAAGAAAATTTCCTAGCATGGCGGCCACCCTGTGCACCAGCGGAACGCAATCCCGCTTTGGGCATATCTATGCGGCATGATGAATTCACTCCCCATTGTTGAAAATAACTAAAAGTATCAGAACCAGAATCGCTGTAACGAGACACAGACGCCTTCTCGGGAGGGGTTCAAGGCCCCTGCCCTGGAACTGAAAGCTTCTGTGCTTGTTGCGTTAATGCTGTCGAACTACCGGTTACGCGTCCGGAAACCTAGCAAGGACAGCCCCGCGCCGGGCGGGGCCAATTGACAAAACTATACCTTTTACCCCTAGATATCAAGCACCAGCATGGGGCTCTTGGAGCGCGAACAGCACGGTGTGAACTGATCGTTGGCTGCGTGCTCGGCGTCGGTAAGATAAAGATCGCGATGATCGGGCGTGCCTTCGAGCACCCGGGTAAGACAGGTGCCGCAAACCCCCTCTTCGCACGACACGGGGATGAAGACGCCCGCGTCGTCCAGGACCTGGGTAATGGGCTTGTCGGCCGGAATGCTGAACACCTGGCCCGTGCTGGCAATTTTGACCTCGAACGACGTGTCACCACTGGTGTCGACTTCGGCGGCGCCGAAGTATTCGAGGTGGATGCGCTCGGACGGCCAGCCGGCCTGCTTGGCGGTATTGACGACAAAATCGATATAGCCGGTGGGGCCGCACACATATATATGCGTGTCAGGCTGCGGATTAGCCAGCAGGGGGCCCAGATTGAGCTTTTGACTGTCGTCGCCGTTATCGAAGTGAAACTGCACTTTGTCGGCAAACGGCGAGCTTTGGATGGCCTCGCGGAAAGCCATGCGCTCGGGAGTGCGCGAGTTGTAATGCATTTCGAAATCGGCGCCGATGTGACTCAAGCGACGCGCCATGCACAAGATGGGCGTGACACCGATGCCGCCGGCAAACAGCAAAGAGCGCTTGGCCTGGACGAGTTCGAAGTGGTTCTTGGGCGTGCTGATGGTAATGATGTCGCCCTGTTTGATTTCATCGTGAACGGCAATGGAGCCGCCCCGTGATTCAGGGTCGCGCAGCACACCAATAATGTATCGATGCTGCTCGGAAGAATCGTTGAGCAGGGAATACTGGCGAACAAGCCCTTCTCGGATGTTGACGTCGACATGAGCGCCGGCGCTAAAGGAAGGCAGCGGTTTGCCATCGGTGCTGGCCAGTTCCAAGCTGACGATTTCTTCGGCTTCCTGTACCTTATTGACGACTTTGACAGTGAGTTGACTCATAGAAATGATCTACGTTTGCGGTTCTGCCCGCATTGCTGCGGGCCGGAGTACCGGCCCGCAATCTTTGATTGATGTATCAGGCGGGCTCGGCGGCTTGCTGCTGTTCGGCCTGCACCATGCGATCGATGATGCGACGTGATTGTACGCCACCCGTATCGATATTGAGCATAAGCAGACGACGGTCGGGGTAAGCCTTGAGGTTGCGCTGCTGCGACTCTAGCACCTCGAGATCTTCGGCAAATATTTTACCCTGTCCGTCGCGGATTGCCTTGGTTAATTCAACATCTTGCGGCTTGAAGCTGCGCGCCATGCCCCAGAAGTACCAGTGTGAGGTTTCAGTTTCGGGGGTAATGAAGTCGACCACGATGGCTGCCGCCTTGTAGGCGGGATCAGCATCGAAGCCGCCCTTTCCGGCGTGCGCCACGCCCACGTCGATAAGAATATGGCTGGGCGGTGTGAAGCGCGAGATCTGCCAACGATCGACCGGCACATCGTCGGCGAGGTCATTGTAGCGCAAGGCCGCGCGCCAAAAGGGCGGCGCGATGATTTTCTCCATATAGCGGCTGGTAATGACCGTGTTGCCCTCGACCTTTGTATGGACAGGCGATTCGTCGATTTCGTCTTGACCGATGCTGGTGGTGTGAACGTAGGTTTCGTGCGTCAGGTCCATGAGGTTGTCGATCATGAGGCGGTAATCGCAGTTGATGTGATACAAGCCCCCGCCATAAGCCCACTGAGGGCTTTCAGCCCACTCGAGATGAGGAATGAGCGACACATCGGCCAGGGAGGCCTCGCCGGGCCATACCCAGATAAAACCGTATCGCTCAAAGACCGGATAGCTTTTTACACACGGAAAGCCCCCCACCCGCTGCATGGGCATGGACACCGTTTTACCGTCGCAGCCCATGACCAGGCCATGGTAGCCACACACCAGATTACCGCCTTCAACATAGCCCAGGGACAAGGCCGCGCCACGATGCGGGCAGAAATCCTCGACCGCACAGACCTTGCCTTCGTGGCCGCGGTAAAACGCAATACGCTCGCCGCAAATTTGCCGCCCAAGCGGTTTGGACTCGATTTCGTCGGGGGTACAGGCTACGTACCAGGTGTTTTTCGGAAACATGGTTGCCTCACTGGGTAAGCACATTCAGTGCACTGAATCTATAACTGGATTTTACTGCTGTGAGTTCCTGGCGCAACACGGGATAACCCTAGATTTCGGGCTGCTCGGCAGCCGGCTCTGGCGAGCCAGGTTTGGGCTGGGAAAACGGGGCGCGACTTTTCAGGTTATTGATCTGCACAAGCTTGTTCAGCAATACCATGAACTGCTCTTGCTCTTGCGCGCTGAAGCCTTCGAAGATGCGGTGGTGCAGCCGCGAGATGCCGGGGACGGTGCTTTGCAGGAGTTCTTGGCCGGCGTCGGTAACATACAACGCGCGCTGACGCCTGTTGTTGGGGTCAAGATACCTGACCAGTAGTTTCTTTTCCTCGAGCCGAATCGCCACGCTGGCAGCCGTGGATGTGTCAATCGCCACAAGCCCCGCGAGTGTTACCTGGTCGACACCCGGATACTCGACAAGTGTGCGCAAAACCGCATATTGAATAGGCGTAAGCTTTGCGCCTAACTCATCATGAAAAATAGACGCCGAAATTTGGTGGGCGCGCCGTAACAGGTGCCCTGGTTGCGTGTAAAGATCAGTCGGGGCCTGATCGGCTGCCTCTTTGCTCATTGATTTGTCTCGTTCATGCTTGAATGCTTGTTGTGCTTATTCTAGCAACCTCTTGCAACTTTCAAACTGAACGAGACCCTGAACCCAGAGACGACAAATTTATAGCCCCGGATACGGCTGACGAATACGCTCTCTACAGCAAAAAAACCGGTCAACCCAAACGGGCGCGACGAAACATAATCGGCGATTCTCTGACGTGCTCGACAAAAAATCGGCTGAAGTTGGATGGGTCCTTGAAACCCAGGTGGTATGAGATCTCGCCCACTGACATGGCTGAATACAGCAGCAGCCGCTGGCTTTCCAGCACCATGCGCCGATGTGCGATTTTCTTGGGCGATTCGCCCGCGACTTCGCGACAGGCCCGATGCAAGGTGCGCTCGTTGACCGAAAGCATTTCAGCATAACGAGCCACCGACAACTGCTCAAGAAAATGTACTTCCAGCAGCGCGCGGAACTGATCATAAAGCTGCCGCCGCCCCAGCATGTCGAAGCCTTGCCCAGGACGATCCCGAAAAAACTGGGCCAGATGCCCCAGTATGCGCAACACACTGGCCGACAACATGGCGCCCCCGCCCCGCGAAGCTTCAGCGCGCGGCGCAGCGATGACCTCCATGGCGGAACTGACGTCATGCAACATTGTCGGGTGGTCCTTCAGATCGACGACCTGAGGCTGCGCAAGAATTGATTCAAGCAACGTTTCGCCCGAGAACTCGACCAGCTCGCGCACGTAGGCGTCGGAGATGGTCAGCACGCCCCCCGAAGATCGGGGCGCATAGCGAAAGCTGTGCACGACGAGCGAAGGCACCAAGACCAGAGCAGGTGCACAAAAAGCCTGCTCACCCAGATCGAAGCTGACATGCCCCTGGCCGGATTGAACCAGCACCGCCTGGAATAAGTCTCGGTGGCGATGGGGGAAGAGCTCCCAGTTGTATTTGCGGATGCGGGTGGAGATGGTTTCGACATGCACGAAACGAAACTCGCCGCCCGGCATACGCCCGTCGTAGTGAATGAACGGCGGCCCTTCCATCGCGTTACCCGAGGCGACAACACACCGCGCGCGGCGCGGCGTTCACGCCCGGCCCGCCTACCCTTGCGCCGCTGTTCATGGCTCGGCAACAGACGCCGCCCCGATCACCTTTTGAGCGACCGAAGCGGCCTCGAGTGCCTGCGCCTCGTGGAAGCGCCGCGCCACAATCTGCATTCCATTGGGCAAGGCCACACTGGGAAGCCCCAGCAGATTGACCCACGGTATATTGCGCATCTGATCAAACAGCCGTTGGGTTCGTGCGCGATCAAGCATGTGGTCAAAATCCAGAGCCGGGGTGTCCATGCCGGCAACCGGACACAGCACCAGTGGATGATCTTGCATCCATTGCGCCACCTCGCGCTGAAGCTGCCGCCTTTCTATAAACGCCTGGATGTAGCGGCGGACCTCAGAGCCCAGGTTGTAGATACCAAACATCGCCTCGATATGCTGACGATTGCTTTCGCCCAGCAAATGCCCGAATTCAGGCATGCCGGTTTGCAGCAGTTCTGTGCCGATGATCTCGGCCCAAAGCTCGGGCGCACGTCGCGCATTGGGGATAGCCGCATCGACGACCTCGTAGCCGGCATCGGCCAGCATGCGAGCGGTCTCATCAAGCCGGGCGGCCACTTCAGGTGAGACCAGAGCGCCGGTCTCGTCGAGCATGCGGGCAATGCGCGGGCGCCCTGTGTTTGGCCCATCGCCCGCAAGCGGTACGGGCACGGTCGCCGGATCGGCCCAATGCGGGCCGGCAATGACTTCGTATACCAGCTGAAGGTCTTCGACGCACCGCGCCATGGGGCCGATGCAGGACATGAGGTCGACCGTGGGGGGGCCGTCGAACGGCGGCAGCGTAGGCGCAGCAGGGGTTCTACCGGCCGAGGGCCTTAAACCGTAAATACCGCAGAATGTGGCAGGCACGCGAATCGAGCCACCATAATCAAGCCCCATGCCCAAAGGTGCCATGCCCGACGCAACCGCGGCCGCGTCGCCGCCTGATGAGCCTCCGGCACTTAACGAGGTGTTGCGCGGGTTAAGCGTGGCCCCATACAGATGACTGATGGTGTTCCAGCGTATCTGCAGGTCGGGCTGGTTGGCCTTTCCGACCACAATGGCGCCGGCCTCTCGCAAACGTTGCACCACCACTTCGTCGGAGGGTGAGCGGCGGTCGGCCCAGGCCGGCAAGCCTTCGGTGTGCTTCATGCCCTGCACGTCGTAGTGTTCTTTGATGCTGATGGGAATACCGTCGAGAGGCAGGCTTGCGCGCGCCTGATGATGGGCATCGGCCTGGCGCGCCTCGGCCAGGGCCGCATCGGCCCGCAATTCGACCAGCGCATTCAGTTTGGGGTTGACTTGCTCGATACGGGCAAGGTGGGAACGCATCAGTTCTTCGCGGCTGATTGTGCGAGCGGCCACGAGCTCGCGCATACGGGTGGCGGTGAGACGCCACAAGTCGTCCTTCATGCTTGTCTCCTGTTATGAATGCCTATGCGCTACAGGGCATTTATGCCCAAAGGCTAAACTTAATCGACCTTGCCCTCAAGCCCTGCGAACTCGCCCACCGTGTCGGGGTCGGAAAGAAGGGCCGGGTCGATCTCTTTGATAATGGTGCCTTTTTGCAGCCACAGTACCCGGGAAGCCATGGCGGCGATGAAACCGATGTCTTGCTCGACAACCAACACAGCCAGCGCGGTTTCATTGGCACGGCGCACCAGATAATCTTCGATTTCGTCGACGATGGAGGGCTGTATGCCCTCGGTGGGTTCGTCAAGCAGCAGTAAGCGGGGGTTGCCGCACAAGGCACGAGCAAGCGCCAGTATCTGTTGCTCTCCGCCGCTAAGCGCCCCACCCTTGCGCTCAAGCAAGCCGCCCAGAATAGGGAACTCGTTAACCGCCTGCTCGACGGCCGCGTTACGGTCCAGGCCCACGGCGGCGGCCCCGATGGCCAGGTTTTCGCGCACTGTAAGTGAGCCGAATATGTCTCGACCCTGCGAGACATAACCCATGCCCAGACGCGCCCGCTTGTGGGTCGGGTAATGGGTAATGTCGCGCTCAGCCAGCACTACCCTGCCCCCCGAGCTGGGAATATGCCCCACCAATGCCTTCATGAGGGTGGTCTTGCCCATGCCGTTGTGCCCCAGCACCCCCACGATTTCGCCGGCCTTGACCTGAAACTGCACAGTGCGCAACACAGGTATCGCCCCGTATCCGGCCGACAAGCCCTGGACATCAAGCAATGCTTTGCTGGTGTTCATCGCGCCTCCCGGCCATGCTGCCCCAGGTAAGCCTGGCGCACCTCGGAGTTGCGCACAACAGCGTCCATGGTGTCTTCAACCAGCACCCGACCACGATGAAACACCGTGACCCTTTCGGCAATGCGTCGTATGAAATGCATGTCGTGCTCGACGATGATGAAGCTGCGTGTGCCGCGCATGTCTTGCAGCAAAGCAATGGTTCGCTCAACTTCGCCGGCTGTCATGCCGGCAGCGGGTTCGTCAAGCAGCACCAACTTTGGGTCGTTGATGAGGATCATGCCAAGCTCGACCCATTGCCGATGCCCATGCGCCAGGCTGCCGGCAGGAATATGCGCCTGCGATGCCATTTGGATGCGATCAAGCATGGAATCGACGGCTTCGGCCGCCTGCCGTGCGGTCATGCCGTAACGTGCGGCGACCAGCAGGTTTTCACGCACGCTAAGGCCGTTGAACAGATTGGGCACCTGGGTCTTTATACCGACGCCCATGCGGGCAATGGCAAACGAAGGCAAACCGGTAATGTCTTTGCCGTACAAGCTGATGCGGCCCGAAGTCGGCTTGAGTTGCCCCGTCAGCATCTTGAAAAAAGTGCTTTTGCCGGCGCCGTTGGCGCCGATGAGGCAGCGTAGTTCGCCCTCGCGGAGTTCAAAATCAACCCCCGCCACCGCCGCCACCCCGCCAAAGGTGCGCCACAGCTCGTGCGTCTGAAGAATAATGCTCATGGGGCGCCTGTAGGAATACGCGCCGGCCGAGCGCGTAAGCGATTGCGAATGGCCGGCACGATGCCGTTGGGCACCAGCAGCACCGCCACAATAAACAGCGTGCCAAGCGCGATTTCAGGGCTGACGCGCGAGACGCTGCCGAGCCAGGTGGAAAGCCCCTGCACCAGAAAACACCCCACAATGGGCCCGAGCAAGGTGCCCAAGCCACCGAACAGTACCCATACCACCGCCTGCGCGGTAAATGAAAGCGAAAATACGGTAGGCCCCACCGACGCTCCCCAGGCGGCGTAAAAAGCGCCGGCCAAGCCGGCGATGGCGGCGCCGATGCAGAACACACCTAATTTGTAGTACCGCACGTCGTAGCCCAAAAGCTCGGCTCGCAGCTCGTTTTCGCGTATGGCCTCGACCACCCGGCCAAAGCGCCCCGCGACCAGCACACGCAGGCCCAGGTAGACCAGCAGCAGAGCCAGGGCCGCTACGTAGTACATGCCTTCAAATGAGAACACGTGGGCTGGATTGAACGGGTTGTTTAGCGGCGGCACCGCTGGAATACCGTTGTAGCCGCCCAGATGCGCCTTGCCGAACTGATACGCTGGCCCCGAGGCGCTGTTGATGAGGCTGAGCAGGATCAGCGGAATGGTTAGGGAAATGACGGCAAAGTAAACGTCGCTGATGCGGCCGAAGAACGTGAAATACCCGATAAGCACCGCCACAGCGGCGGGAACAATTACAGCCGCAAGCACCGCCCAGGTGCTGTCGCCAAGATTGACCGCCAGCAATGCGTAAACATAGGCGCCTATGCCAAAAAATGCCGACTGCCCCAGCGCCAGTATGCCGCCCATGCCCCACACCAAACCCAGGCTTAACGCCAGCATGGCCAGTACGGCAAACACCGTAAAGTTATATAGCGTGTAGACCTCGGCCACCAGGGGAACGACAAATATCAGTATCAGGGCCGCCAGGGCCGACAGCCAGAACGCCGGGCTTACCAGTTCGCGCATCAGATGCCCCGCTTGAAAAACCTGCCGGTAATGCCCGAGGGCAACACGCGCAATAACACGATGGCAGTGACCAGCAGCATGACCTCGCCAAATACCGACGTACTGAGAAATGTGGTGATTTGGCTGACCGTACCCAACAGCGCCGACGACAGAGCCGACCCGGTAAGCGGCAATGCACCGCCCAAGATGACCGTTATGAACGCCTTGGCAATATAGGTAAGGCCGCTGATGGGCAATACCCCGGTCAAGGGCGCAAAGACCGCGCCGGCCAGACCCGACACCGCCGCACCGATACCGAAGGTGATGGAATACACACGCTTGACATTGACCCCCAGAGCCGAGGCCATGGGAGCGCTTTGCATGGTGCCGCGGGCAATCAGCCCGAAAGGCGTATGGCGCAGCAACAGGTACAACACCAGGCCCAACGCCACGGCCACCCCAAT
>NZ_DATJBQ010000051.1:0-58889 GCF_035515275.1 Pusillimonas sp. | reverse complement strand
CAAAAAAGGTCGCCGAAGCGACCTTTCTTGTGGGTACCGCACCCCGAGTGACCAGCTGCCCCAAGCAGCCGCCGAGCACGCGGAGTTTATGGGGCGACGACTACTTTTTGCTGTCGTCTTTAAGCTGTGGCAACGCCTCGCCCTGGCTGGACAGCAAGCCCGCCTGGGTATAGGTGAACAGCTTGTCGCGCGTGTCGGCGATGTCGAGATTGCGCATGGTGAGCTGACCGATACGATCGCGTGGCGAAAACGTGGAATCACCCTTTTCCATGGTGAGGCGTTCGGGGTGGTAGGTAAGGTTGGGCGACTCGGTGTTAAGCAACGTGTAATCGTTGCCACGGCGCAGCTCGATGGTGACCTCGCCGGTAACCGCGCGCGCCACCCAGCGCTGCGAGGCCTCGCGAAGCATGATGGCCTGTGGGTCGAACCAACGGCCCTGATACAGCAGGCGGCCCAGCTTGCGGCCGTTTTCGCGATATTGCTCGATGGTGTCTTCGTTATGAATGCCGGTAACCAGTCGTTCGTAGGCGATGAACAGCAGGGCCAGGCCCGGCGCTTCGTAGATGCCGCGGCTTTTCGCTTCGATAATGCGGTTCTCGATCTGGTCGCTCATGCCCAGGCCGTGGCGCCCGCCGATGCGGTTCGCTTCAAGCAGCAGTTCGACGCTGTCGTTGTATTCGCGGCCGTTCAGCGCAACCGGGCGCCCTTCTTCAAAGCGAACGGTGATCTCTTCCGCCTTGATTTGAACGTCGTCGCGCCAGAACGCCACGCCCATAATGGGCTGCACAATACGCATGCCCGAATTTAGGAACTCGAGGTCTTTGGCCTCGTGGGTGGCGCCCAACATATTGGAGTCGGTAGAGTACGCCTTCTCGGCTGACATCTTGTAGTCGAAACCGTGCTCGCGCATGTACGCTGACATTTCAGCACGGCCGCCCAGCTCGTCAATAAAGGTCTGGTCCAACCACGGCTTGTAAATTTGCAGATTGGGGTTGGTCAGCAGGCCGTAGCGGTAAAAACGCTCGATGTCGTTGCCCTTATACGTGCTGCCGTCGCCCCAGATATTGACGTCGTCTTCTTTCATGGCGGCCACCAGCATGGTGCCGGTTACCGCACGCCCGATAGGGGTTGTATTGAAATACGTGGCGCCGGCCGTGGTCACGTGAAAAGCACCGCACTGCAAGGCTGCAATACCTTCGGAAACGAGTTGCTGGCGGCAGTCGATAAGACGCGCGATTTCAGCGCCGTACTCAAGCGCCTTGCGTGGAATGGCGTCGTAATCGGGTTCATCAGGCTGACCCAGATTGGCCGTGTAGGCGTAAGGGATGGAACCCTTGTTGCGCATCCAAAGCAAGGCGGCACTGGTGTCGAGGCCGCCTGAAAATGCAATGCCGACCTTTTGGCCGACAGGAACGTTCTGAAGTATGGTAGTCATTGCTTAAGCCAAAATTCGAATACGAAATTCTACTACGGACGCAGAAACTTCTCTTGCCCACGCGCGGCCCGCAACGCTTGGGGCGTGTCAATATCCATAAAGATGGCGTCGCTATGCACCGGCACCTCAAGCACATTGTCGCGATGCGCGTTCAATAACGAGCGTGCCCCTTCATCGCCTTGCAAGGCACCCAGCCCCTGCACCATGGCGGGCGCCCATAGAACGGGATTGCCCCGTTTGCCCTTGAAACCCGGCTGGTAGGCCGCTTTGCCGGGCTGCTGCCAGTAGGCATGTATAAGCTGGTTCAATTCCGTTGCCGAAACCCGCGGCATGTCTCCAAGGCACACCAACAAGGCCTCGTGCGGCTGGGTCGCGGATGCAGCGGCGCGCACCGAGGCGGCCAGCCCTTCTTGAAACTCGAGGTTGTCCACGAACTGTACGCTCAAACCTGAAAGGGCTTCGCGCACTTTTTGTGCTTCGTGGCCCACAACCACCACCACACGCTCGCAAAGCGATGCCAGCGCTTGTTCAACGACCTTGCGCACCATGGGCGCGCCGTCGATTTCCTGCAGCAGCTTGTTTTTCGGGCCCATGCGTCGACTCAGGCCGGCCGCCAGCACAGCAACCAATACCGGTGGCCCCCCCGTTTCCGGCCGCTGAGCTTTGAATTGAAAAGTGGATTCAGACATGCCGCCAGAATACCGCACTAGGCCAGGCTTTCGGGTGCCAGATCTTCAATGGCCTGGTAGTGGGTAAGGTACACCTTGCCGCTCAGGTTCTGCAAAAAATCGGTTCGCGCCAGGCGGTCTTGCACCGGCCCTTTGAGCTCGGACAAATGCAGGCGGATGCCGGCATCGACCAGACGCGCCTCGATGTGCTCGAGGCTTTCGAGGGCACTGGCATCAATGGCATTGATCGCCGAGCACTGCAACACCACGTGGCGCAGCTCGGGCAGGCCGGCAACGGCCTCATTGATACGGTCTTCCAGGTAGCGGGCATTGGCAAAATACAGGCTTTCGTCGATTCGCAAGCCCAATACATGCGGGCTGGTGCCGACCTTATGACGAAGCACATTGCGAAAATGCTCGGTGCCCGGCACCTGGCCCACCACGGCAATGTGCGGCCTGCTGCTGCGATAAAGATGCAGCACCAGCGCCAAGGCAACGCCCACGATCAAACCGGCCTCGACCCCCGCCACCAACGTAACACCCAAGGTGCCGGCCACCACTGCGAAATCAAAACGCGAATAGCGCCACGTACGCTTGAGCGTGCCCAAATCAACCAGCGACAGCACCGCAACGATGATGGTTGCCGCCAGCGTGGCCTGAGGCAAGTAACGCAGCACGGGCGTAAACAACAAGGTCACCGCAGCGATACCGACTGCGGTATAGACGCCGGCCGCAGGCGTTTGCGCACCGGCATCAAAATTGACCACCGACCGCGAAAACCCGCCCGTAACCGGCAGGCCTGCGCTAAAAGCCGCGGCAACGTTGCTGGCTCCCAGGGCCACCAGCTCTTGGTCGGGCACCACACGTTGACGCCGCTTCGCCGCCAGTGTTTGCCCCACCGAGATCGACTCCACAAACCCCACCACGCCCAACAGCAACGCGGGCAGCGCCAGATCCATCCACAAAGCGGGATTCCAGACCGGTACGGTAAAAGGCGGCAAGCCTTGCGGCACGTTACCCACCACGTTTACCCCACGAGCGGCCAGCCCCCAAGCCCACACCGCCAGTGTGGTAGCCGCTATGGCCGCCACCGGCCCGGCCTTGGCCAGCGCGTCGGCCCAACGCATCCCAACCCCTGCGCGCAACAACAGGGGTTTGAGCCGGCTGCGCGACCACCACAAAAATCCCAAAGCCCCCAACCCCAGAGCCAGGGTAGGCAGATTGGTGTGCGGCAGGCCTTGCCATAATGAGGGAAGCAATTGAGGCAGCGTGCCTCCCTGAGCAGGGATGCCCAGGACATGTCGAACCTGGCTTAGTGCAATCAGCACGGCCGAAGCCGAAATAAACCCCGAAACAACGGGATGACTCAGATAGTTCGCCAGAAACCCCAGCCGCAGCAACCCCATCAATATCAGGATCAGGCCGGACATAAGAGCAAGCACCAGGGTGGCTTCCCAATATGCCGCACTGCCCGACGTAGCCACTTGCCCAATCGCCGCAGCAGTCATCAACGACGTAACCGCCGCCGGCCCCACGGCCAACGTACGGCTGCTGCCGAACACGGCATACGCGACCAGGGGCAAGATGCTTGCATATAGGCCCGCCTGGGCCGGAACGCCTGCCAGCATGGCGTACGCCAGACTTTGCGGAATCAGCATCAAGGTGACAATGGCAGCCGCAAGCAAATCGCCGCCGAACTGGTCGCGGTCGTATTGCCGCCCCCAGGAAAGTATGGGCAGCCAGCGAGACCAGACACCGCTTCTTTGAATGTCGGCGTCAGGACGCATGGCGGAGTTCCGTTTCAAATAAGGGCACGCTTGTTTTGTCTTGAGGGTATTCGATTGACATGATTGTCCGTACTACTTGCCGATGATTCTGTAGCTCTGGAATGCAATGCGCCGGTATTATCACGCGCCGAATAGTGTACGCACGAACGTAGGCACGCCTTTTATTTAGATAATTCTAATATAAAGCACGCGACAAGAATAAAAAATTGTAGAATGTTCGCGTCGGGGACGTAGCTCAGCTGGGAGAGCGTCGCGTTCGCAATGCGAAGGTCGGGAGTTCGATCCTCCTCGTCTCCACCAATACTCAAGCCCTAAACGGCATTACTTAGGGCTTTTTTATGACATTCCTATGGCTTTTTGCTGCCCGCTGTCAGCAGCAAATCGTTCGGGCCCTGCCAGCCGCTTTCGGTCTCGAAAATTTGAAGTTTTTGTTCCATTTCGCCCCACGCCAGGGCTCTGTCCGAGTCGTTCAGGGCCCCAAGAATCTGCATGATGGGTGAAGCCGAATTGCGGATGAACTCTAGATAAGAGCCGGCCGATGGCAAGTTGAACGGTGCCTGGACCGCCCTTGAGCTGACATTCTCGAACCCGGCGGATTCAAAAAGCTCGTCAAGATGACCGGGCTTGCCCAGGCTGAACAACCCACCAGGCTGATAAGGGCTGGGTGGAGGCAAACCTGCATATTTGAAAGCTGTTTGCAGAAGTATGCCAACGCAAGGGTTCTTCTCGGGTTGCGAGAAAACCATGACGCAGACGCGCGAACCCGGTTTTAGGGCATGTTGCATCTGATGAAGGGCTTTGAGCGGGTCGGGACAGAACATCAGGCCCAGCCTGCATATTGCCGCGTCAAAACTGGCTGGCGGCAGATCGAGGTTCTCGGCGTCGGCCACCTTGGTCTCTACATTGTTCAGGCCGGCCTTCTGAGCATTTTCCTGGGCGAGTTCAAGAATCAGCTCCGAAATATCGGTGGCCAACACCGACCCCGATGCCCCTGCACGCCGAGCAGCATCCAGCGTCTGATCGCCGGCGCCGGCGGCAACGTCAAGCACACTAAACCCAGGCTTTATTTCAGCCAAGTCAAGCATAAGCTGGGTGGACGCGGCTAACCATTGATGAATTTGTGGTGTGTACTTGTTCCACCCTTTGGCCGCGTGATTCCACGCCTGGTGTGTCTTGGCCTTGAATTGCTCGGCAGTTAACGACGCATTTTGGTTCATGATGGCCTCCTCGGCGATTATGAAACGCACCTGAGTTGAGTATATGCCCGAAGCAGAACCAGTGGCACTGCCTGGCGATGCGTGTTGAGCGCCCTTTTCTAGAAATAAGTAACGGGCGCTCGACAACGCATCGAGTCGTGCTATTGCTTCATCCGGAAGAATATGCTGTTGCGCCTGCCGATTTCGGGAATTTTTTCCCGGTCTGCCGGAGCTTTCACTTCGCGATCGACATCTCGGAAAAACGCCTCAGCGTGGGCCGGGGCGTCCATGATAAGCATGCAGGCCGGCCCTTCAGAGTCGCCCTGGAATCCATGCAGGGTTCCCCCGGGCGCATAGAGAAATTCACCGGCTTGAATCAGTTGGTCTCCGCTATCTAACTTGAACCGCACACGGCCTTGCGTTACGTAGTAGGCCTCGTCCCAGGGGTGGTCGTGGGGTGGAGGGCCTGCGTGTTTTGGAAGGGTGACTTCCATCATGGACCACGCGTGGCCTGTTTTGTCGCCAGTGCATAGAAACTTTACCTGGAGGCCCCTCATTAAGGCCAAATTCCCGATGGCGCTAAGCTCGACGAGCAGTATGATCGTTTGGCAAAGCACCCGAATCAACTCAGCGAGGTAGGGCCATGAAGCTCACTGTCTTTCTGATCGCGGCCAGCCAGCCAATGCGCAAGACGCGCCTGACGCCATTGCTTTGCGCGGCACTGATGCTCGCGTCGCCCGCTTACGGCGCTGAACCGTCGCAAGGTAGCCCACACTCCGATTACAAACCCGAGGCGCAGATGCATTTTTTCGGGACATATTGGAAAAACAAGCGTACCGCCCGCGAGTCCGAAAATCTTTTCACCCTGTCCCCAAACATTATCGTGCCGGATGACGATGCGCCGGCGGGCGGCACGGCAACCTTCGGATGGTTCGATTCAGGCGAAGTCAAATTGCTGCAGTATGTAGAGTATCTTCCCTCAATTCAGTTCGCCCAGTCCTCCCGGAAATTGATGCCCCCGAAATTGCCTTTCGACATTGACGATTTGCCTCGGTATGCCATGGTCTGCGCCTGGCCGATTGAAGACGGAAAAATATCGGGTGACCCGATCAAAGCGTATGCCGAGCGGGAAGATGCAAATTACGAGGTAAAAGACATGAAGCAGTATGTGCATACCAAGGCGGCTTGGCGCAATGTGCGGGTAAAAAATGCGGAAAGCAGATTTTCCGACAAGGATTACTGCAAGGAAATCGCTCACTCAAAAGTCTCGTCCGCAGCTTGGTGGTGGCCGGCGCCGGCAAAATGATTAGTGTGCTTAGGCAAACGTCGATACTGCTGCTCTGATACAGCCCACAACTTCAGGAATTCACCACATGTCTGTATTCCAAAGGCCCAAGCCTGACCGACCGCGTCGTTGGAAAATACTGACGCCCGCGCTCAGCTCAACCCTACAGCGGTCGCTGGCCATTGCGCTTGCCGTCATGGCTTCTTCAGTCTGCGGCCAGCTTGCACGGGCCGAAGCGCCCTGCAGGACGATTCAATTTCAAGCAGGCGCTTCGTCAATCACGATTTCCGACTCGGTTGACCCCGATGCGACGCAGTGCTTTCACTTCTCGACCCGCCAGGGACAAAACGTGCGCGTCGCCATCACATCCAAAGACCAGAATACTGTTTTCTCGATACTTGGCCTGGTTGATGCACGCGACCAGTACACATTCAAAAGCCAGAAACAAACCTATGAGATCGTTGTTGGTCAGCTTATGCGATCTGCAACTGCCGATACCTATCAGCTTATGCTGTCGATCAAGTAATTCCACAGCCCGGTCAATTCGACCCTCTTTTGCTCAGGCCCCAATATTTAGCCTTAGCACATCGCCCCTTTCCGCCAATCGCAGCCGTGATCGGCAGGCTCGTTAATAGCCTTATCTAAGAAAACCTGACGGCTCCATCAAGGGAACCAGCGCTTTACTTTTATCGTCGACACCACCTGGATAATCTGGAACAACGCGCTTAACAGGGTCAAAAAGCCCGTCGCTAACACGACGGCGATGACGACACCGCTCTTGTGCTTGATTTTGACCCACCAACTGGCCTGGAAACTAAAATTGCCGCCGCCGTAGCGATCGATTTCCACTGCGTCCGCGCGTGCAAACATCGCAACGTCCAGTACCTTGACCTCGTGCGTAGGGTTTGATGTGGTGAAGCGAACGAACCCTTTAGGAAACAGCAGGTTGCCCTGATTGTCTTGGGCGGCGCCCAGCCTTACCTGGTCGCCCAAAGCGAGTTCAGACTCTTCGGCCAGGCTGCGCCCCGTCAAGGTCTCGTCAGAGGTGGCAAAGACGGCCAGCTTTCCGCCTTGCAACATTTCTCCGAAGCCGCTGCTTACGTCATGCCCAACTTTTGTAGTGCCATAAAACGGCAGCACAATGACAGACGCCTGAGCGGGGCTGGGGGCTGCCAACCACAGCAGGTTCATCTCGGAAGGTAAACGCACAACGGGGCGGTCTATCTCGCGTAGAAGACCAAGTGAAGCGCCTTCGCGACGTAATGTCATTCGAATCAGCCCCGATGGCCGCGACGATGGCGACGGCCCGGATGAGATCCTGATTTTAATTGGATTGTGCTCGTCAGCCCGCAACTCCAACCCTCTGGCCAGCGCTGTGCCGGCCACCGGCAAAGGTTGCCAGTTAGAACCTCCGCAAACAGAGGTCTCGCCCCTGGGCGAAGTGCCCGCGCCACCAGCCTCGGGTATGCAAATTACCGCGAATCCGATTTTCCACTGGGTAGGCGTGATCAAATCGAATTCAATGGTTTCCGTCTGTGCCGTCAAGTGCAACTGCCACGGGACATCGCTTCGTAACACGTTGATCAAGGCAACCGCGAAAAAAAGCAAGATGGCCAGCGTCATGATGGGAAGCAACCTTATCCCGGCAACCAGCGGCACGCGACTTGTCGCCGTGTCAGGAGCGGGTCCGGCGGTTTCCTCGTCGGTCATGGTGCACCGCGAACAACCACAACAGAGGCCTCGGGCATATCTTGCCCGTATTGCTCGCGAATCACGGTAATTTTGGCACCCCCCTTCTGGTTGGCCGGCCATTCAAGGGTGCAGATGTAGTCATAGCGAAAACGGGTCTGCCCGGTCGCTTTACAAGCAACTCGGTCGCGGTCAGGAAAAGAGGCATAGACATCGGTCGCGCCGGACGAATTGATATACAGACGCACATGGGTTCTGCTGGATCCTGCATGGCCTATCAACAGCGCTTCTCCTGACGGCGCGTCACACAGCCCGCTGGATGCCATTACGGCGATTTCAGTGTCAGCATAACTTTGCAGAACCCGAAGGTGACGGGATTTTTCGTAGGGCAGCAACACGACGTCGCCTGCCACTGCATCCGCGGGTAGTTCGTATTGATTGTTGGCCCAGTAGTCGCCGTCCCGGGTCAGTACGGTCAGGCACACCTCTGGCGGCGGTCTGTGTTTACCGACAGCAATGTTCAACGACTGAATGTGCGTTCCGTCCAAAGCTCCATCGGACACACCAACAATGACCATTCCAGGGTTGCCGGACACCACAGAGCCGACGACCGCGCCCCCCATGGTGGCCAGACGGCGGCGCTCCGAGAAGAGCCCGCTCAGGAGAACATTCTGACTGATTGTTTCCTGGAAATCCCCACGCAATATGGCCTGCTTGTGGGGAGCAGCGCTTGCAAACCCGAAAGCCGCCAAGCCCACGCTGCACCAAACGGCGAAATGGAACAAGCGCCGTCGAAGGCGGTACAGCCCGGGAGCAGGAGCAATTCTCTTGTTCATAGTGGCCCTTGATGCGCGCTGCGATGCGGCTTCGGCTTATCGCCAAACAAGTTTGCGTTGTCACGTTTGTTACGAAATGCCGGATTTAATCGTAGCAATGTCGCTCATATCAGCGCATCCGCCGATTGACCTACTCGATCCTTTGGTGCTGCCCCTCAGCGCCATGAGCGGGGAACAAAATGCCTGTCGCCCTTACGCGGACATGAATAAATCGATTGGCACCCCAGCTTTCCGGCGGCAGGCTGCGGGCAAGGCGGTATGATCACAGTTGCCGTTGTTTTATGAGCCCCCCTACATGTACTGTGCGCCCCCGCTGTCAGCGAGCTTTCTATCGACCCTGCTAGAGCGCATTGATGACATCATCATTGTTACCGACGCTCATCCCATCGATGCCCCTGGGCCCAGAATTGTCTATGTCAATAAGGCATTCACCGAGATTTCCGGCTATACGTTCGAAGAAGCAGTGGGCCAAAGCCCGCGCATGCTGCAAGGGCCCGGAACAGACCGCAAGGCATTGGACCGTATCAGGCGTGCATTGCAGCAACACCGCGAATGCCGTGAAGAAGTGCTGAACTATCACAAGGACGGCACCGCTTACTGGTTGCACCTGCATATCGTTCCATTGTCGGATGAGACCGGCGAAATACGATATTTCGGCGCGATACAACGCAATATCACCGAACAGCGCAATCAGACCGAGCGACTTTTGCATCTTGCGCATCGGGACGTACTGACCGGCCTGCCAAATCGAGGTGCCTTGGAAAATGCGTTCAACCGCCTGTCAGCCAAGCCCTCAGAACGCGGCCATGCACTTCTTTTGTTGGATCTGGATCGATTCAAACAGATTAATGATACCTACGGGCATCTTGCCGGCGACGAGCTACTGAGAATGTTTGCCGCATTGTTATTGTCGAGCGTTCGCCGGGATGACTTCGTAGCCCGCCTTGGCGGCGACGAGTTTGTGATCTTGTTACCAGACACCCAACTCGAACATGCGCACGGCGTGGCTCAAAAAATTGTTCATGCCAGCCTTGAACTTAAAGTGGAAAAAATCAATCTGGTCGAGTTCGGGTCAAGCGCCGGCATCACTGCACTATCGTTTAAAGAAGAACTGAACTCAGCGATAGCTCGGGCCGACAAGGCGCTATATAGTGCAAAGTCAGAAGGAAAGGGAACGGTGAAAATTGAGTTGTAAGCGCCGATCGCCGAGCGCACGCCGCTCCGGCTTCATCCCTATTACCCACGCCTATCCCCCAGCGACCCAATGTCAAACACATCTACAGACCGCCCTTCATTGACCCCGAGCTGCATGGCTTGCCGGGACGGACATGGATTGGATTTTGATTTCACCATGGCATTTCAACCTATCCTCGACCTTCATACCGGCAGGCCCTACGCCTATGAAGCACTGGTTCGAGGCCTGCAAGGTGAGTCGGCCGCGACCATCCTTGCACAGGTCAACGACGGCAACCGTTATCAGTTTGATCAGTCGTGCCGCATCAAGGCCATAGAACTGGCCAGCAGCCTCGGGTTGCAAGATCTGCCGGACTGCAAGCTGAGCATCAACTTTTTGCCCAATGCCGTATATCAGCCCGCAGCCTGTATCCAGGCCACGTTAAAAGCTGCCCGCCGATGCGATTTTCCGCTAGAAAGGCTAATGTTTGAGGTCACCGAGGGCGAGCAGCTGGAGAACCCGACGCACCTCGTAAACATCTTCCAAGAATATCATCGACACGGGTTCACGACGGCCATTGATGATTTTGGCGCCGGCTACTCTGGCTTGAACCTGTTGGCACGATTCCAGCCCCATGTGCTCAAGCTGGACATGGAGCTTACCCGCGACATCGACAGCAATACAGTACGACAGGCCATTGTGGCGGGTGTTATTGTCATGGCCCAGAAATTGAACATCGTCATCATTGCCGAAGGAATCGAAACACAGGCCGAGTGTGATCAGCTCAGCGCCTTGGGCGTCCGTTATATGCAAGGCTATTTATTTGCCCGGCCAACCACTGGTAAGCTGGTGTAGCATCGATCGCCGCGTTCGCACCGCCGGCTATTTACAAGGAATACTCATGAGCGCACTCCCCCCCTGTCCCCAATGCCATTCTACTTATACCTACGAGGATGGCGCGGCGTATGTCTGCCCCGAATGCGCACATGAATGGGCCGTGCACGCCGAAGCTCAGGCAGACACCAGCGAAAAGATCTTCCGTGATTCAGCAGGCAATGTTCTGCAAGACGGCGACACGGTCACGGTTATCAAAGACCTGAAACTCAAAGGATCGGGCGGCGTCATCAAAATGGGCACCAAGGTAAAAGGCATTCGTCTGGTAGACGCTGACCATGATATCGACTGCAAGGTCGATGGCTTTGGCCCAATGAGCCTCAAGACCATGTTCGTCAAGAAAGCATAGGCCTCGCCTGGTCCGGCTCGCCCAGCGTTCGGCTCAGGGCCGCTTTCCCAGCAAACACGACAGTGCTTAAACGCGGCGCGCGTGCGCGGCAAAGGCACAAGCAATGTGCAATATCCCCGGCATACCTTCTGACAACAACCCCTGGCACAGCCAGCCCCCCGAACAGGTGATGCAAGCACTGCAGTCGCCCGAAAGCGGACTGTCGGACACCGACATTGCAGCCCGTCTTGCCACCTACGGCCGTAATGAACTGGCTGCGGCCAAGCCTCGCCACCCCCTGCTCCGGTTCCTGCACCAGTTTCACAATCTGTTGCTTTATTTGATGATGGGCGCCGGCGTGATCACAGCCTTTTTGGGCGACTGGGTCGATGCGGGTGTGCTATGGGGTGCGGTGCTGGTTAACGCCGTGATTGGTTTTGTGCAAGAGGGCAAAGCCGAGAATGCGCTTTCCGCCATACGCGGCATGCTTTCGCCGCACGCCATGGCCGTGCGCAGCGGACAGCGGAAAGAGGTGGATGCCGCCACGTTGGTGCCCGGCGACCGCGTCCTGATCGCCTCGGGAGATCGAGTTCCCGCCGACCTGCGTTTGCTGCATGCGCGCGAACTGCGCATTGACGAAGCCTCATTAACGGGCGAGTCGCTGGCAGTAGAGAAAAATACAAATGCCGTTGACGCAAAGGCCCTGTTGGGCGAGCGCAGCGGCATCGCCCATTCGGGCACGCTGGTGGTCAGTGGGCAAGGAGTGGGGGTAGTGGTGGCTACCGGCCTCAAAACCGAGATCGGTCGCATCAGTCACTTGATTAGCGGTATCGAAAATGCCGCCACGCCGTTGATGCGCAAGATCAACCGCTTCTCGTTTCATCTGGCCGTTGTGATTGTGGGCCTGGCCGCCGCCACTTTCGCGTTCGGCGTGATGGTGCGCGGCTACCCGCTTACCGATATGTTCCTGATGGCCGTGGCCTTGATTGCATCGGCCATCCCCGAAGGGCTGCCGGCCATCATGACCATCATACTTGCGCTGGGCGTCCAGCGCATGGCGCGCCGCCACGCTGTCATTCGCCGCCTGCCGGCCGTGGAGACACTGGGCTCAGTCACCATTATTTGCTCTGACAAAACCGGCACCCTGACCCGCAATGAAATGACGGTGCAACTAATCGTTACAGGCGCCGGCCGTTACCAGGCCACTGGCGTTGGCTACGAGCCCAAGGGCCGCCTCCTTACAGAAAACGGCGATGAAATCGACGGCCGTATTGATGCGGACTTGATCCCTGTCTTGCAAACCGGAATCCTTTGCAACGACAGCACGCTGGAACAGGGCGATGGCGGCTGGCAGATTGTGGGCGACCCCACCGAAGGCGCCCTGCTGGTGCTGGGTGCCAAGGCGGGCCTCGCAACGCGAGCCCCTATCGACGACTGGACGAGACTCGACTCCATTCCTTTCGAGTCCGAAAACCGTTACATGGCCACCCATCACCGTGACGCCGCCGGCCTAGACTGGATCCTGGCGAAAGGCGCGCCCGAGCAGGTATTGTCGATGTGCACAACCCAGCTCGAAGGTGACGCAACCCGGGAAGTAGACGTTGATTATTGGCGGCGCATGGCCAACGATATTGCCGGGCGCGGCCTACGGCTGCTGGCGCTTGCCCGCAAGGCGGCTGCCCCGCAGCAGAGCACGCTAACGCCGGCCGACATGCAACACGGCTTCGTCATGCTGGCGCTGGTCGGCATGATCGACCCCCCGCGCGAAGAGGCGATTTACGCAGTGGCGCAATGCCATACGGCCGGCATCCGGGTAAAAATGATCACCGGCGACCACATCGACACAGCGCGGGCCGTGGGTGCCCAATTGGGCATCGGCGTAGGCAAGCCCGCGATGACCGGCGCTGAAATCTCGCTGATGGACAATGCCGGACTGCGTCGAGTTGTCGGCGAGGTAGATATCTTCGCCAGGGCAAGCCCCGAACACAAGCTGAGGCTGGTTCAAGCCATGCAAGAAAGCGGACACATCGTAGCCATGACGGGCGACGGCGTTAATGATGCACCGGCGTTAAAACGCGCCGACGTCGGTGTGGCCATGGGTTTGAAGGGCACGGATGCCGCGCGCGAAGCAGCGGACATGACGCTGGCCGATGACAACTTCGCGACGATTGCCTCAGCCGTACGCGAGGGGCGCGCCGTTTACGACAACCTTCGCAAGTTCATCCTGTTCATGCTGCCGACCAACGGCGGCGAAGCTCTGGTGGTAATCGTTGCGTTGCTGGCCGGCTTTACGCTGCCGCTGACACCCGCCCAGGTGTTGTGGATCAATATGGTCACCGCCGGCACGCTGGGCATAGCACTGGCGTTCGATGCACCCGACGAAAACATCATGCGTCGAGCGCCGCACCCTCCGCAAGAGCCGCTGTTTACTCCGTTTTTCGTATGGCGCCTTATATTTGTGTCGCTGCTTATGATGCTGGGCGCCGTTACGCTGTTTCTGTACAAGCTCGATAGTGGCGCGTCGCTTGAAGTGGCTCGCACCATGGCCGTTAACACCATCGTGCTGTGCGAAGTGGTTTACCTGCTCAACAGCCGCCGCCTGCAACGCCCAGTGCTCGATCGAGAAGGCTTGCTCGGCAACCCTTATGCGCTGCTGACCATGGCCATTGCCGTGTTTTTGCAGTTGGCTTATGTTTATTGGCCCCCCATGCAGCGCCTCTTTGGGTCCGCCGCGCTGACCCCCGTTGAGTGGCTGTTGACACTTACTGCGGCCCTTGTGTTGTTCTTTGCCGTGGAAGCCGAAAAAACCATCGCTCAAAGGCTGCGAACACGTGGGAAAAAACAACGATTTTCTCCTTAGCGCAGGGGGTCATGCGACCTGCTTTACCTTCCGATAAGCGCCTGCCCTTACCGGCTGGGCCGTTCAGCCCACTACCTTGACCCTGCCAATACGGCATGAAACAATGCCTGCATCGTTATCGCGACCGTTGCCCTGGGCTATTCCGGTCAATTTGCACAGAAGAGTTAATGGCAAACTCAATAAGCAGGTCGTACTGTCTACCCATCGACGCGGTAAACGATTTTGTCACGCTACCCATTGGCGGGCTCGACCCCATGCCGGCCAACGAAGCACGCACCGACTCCACAGCATTTGTCGCACTCGATACTTTCGACCAGACGCTGCGCGGCTCGAACCGTCTGCTGCTTGAAACCCCCGCCGCCCTTGAACTGCTCGACGACAAGCTTCCCTTGGTGTCGCAAGCCTCGACAAACAAAACCCGGTTCGCCACCGAATTTGCCGACGGCCCCGTCAAGCGCGCCTTAGGAAAAACCTCTCCGCTGCGCAGCCTGCTGGCCATAGGAACCGGCGAGCGGCACCGAGCCACGGCCGTTTTTATCGACGACGAGGGTAAAACACACTGCCGGGCCAACCTGATGCAGCTGGTTACCTCGCAAGACCGCGCGGTGATTGTGGAGCTGCATGGCATAAAGGGCTATGAAGAGTCGCTTGGTTTGCTGCACGAGCATATCCAGAGCCTGGGCGGCGCGCCCTTGCAATGCAGCGAGCTTTACAAGCAGCTCTTCCCGCCCCGGCCCACGTATGACCCCAAGCCCGAAATCCCGATCGAAGAGGATGACACCGCCTTTGATGCCGCGAACAAGATCATCGCCACCCATATTCCGCTGATGCGGGCCAATGAGTTCGGCATTATCGCCGACTACGACACTGAGTTCCTTCACGACTATCGCATTCATCTGCGTAAGATCCGTTCGGTATTAAGCTTGTTCAAGGGGGTGTACGACGAAGACCAGACCACCGCGCTAAAAGCCGAGTTTTCCGCATTCATGGCGCCTACCGGCGCGCTGCGTGACCTGGACGTCTACCTGCTGGAACAGCAGCGCTACTACGACCTGTTGCCCGACAGTCTGCATGGCGGCCTTGACGCCCTTTTCAGTTTGTTGGCCAAGGTGCGAGCCACCGAAAAAAACCGCCTGACGCGTCATCTTCAAAGCACCCCCTACACGCGTGCAGTCACGGCGGCGGCAAAGCGTTTTTCGCGACGCGGGGGTGTAAGGCCAGGTGTCAACGCCATGCTTGCCGCGCACGACTACGCCACCGAGCGAATCTGGCAACGCTATCGCAGGGTGCGCAAGATTGCTGGCGGAATCACTCCTGCCACGCCCGACGCACAAATACACGAGCTGCGCATCCACTGTAAAAAGCTTCGCTATCTTATGGAGTTTTTCGGCCCGGTATTTCCACAAGCCGAGCTCAGCCCATTGCTTAAAGCGCTAAAAAGCATTCAGGACGAGCTGGGATTGTTCAACGACTATTCGGTGCAACAAGACAACCTCAGCCTGTTTGCAAGCAGGCTGGGCACACAGCACCTTGACGCCGACCTGGAAATTGCGCAAAGCGTCGGTGCGCTGATAGCGGTGCTGCACCGCCGCCAGATCGAGCAACGCGCCAGGGTGCTCAAGCAGCTTAATCGGTTCAATCGCCCGGGCATACGCCATGCCTTCCAACAGCTTTTTCAACCGCCCAAACCTCAGCAGCCGCCACAGGACGACGACACATGAAGATAATTGCGTGCTATTCGAACAAAGGCGGGGTAGGCAAAACAGCAACTTGCGTTAACCTGGCC
The DNA here is from genome assembly GCF_035515275.1 of Pusillimonas sp. GTDB lineage: Bacteria > Pseudomonadota > Gammaproteobacteria > Burkholderiales > Burkholderiaceae_B > Pusillimonas. Next base: position 42,951 of record NZ_DATJBQ010000051.1, on the reverse strand, counting down.
TACTCGCTGGCCGCAACCGGTAATCGCACCTTGCTTTGTGATCTCGACCCTCAGGGGGCTTCCAGCTTCTACTTTCGCGTCAAGCCGTCCAAAAAACTGGATGAAGCCGCTTTTTTCAAGGATGTCGAGAAATTCGCCAAGGCGATTCGGGGCAGCGACTACGACAATCTTGATATCTTGCCGGCCAACATGAACTTTCGCGAGTTCGACGTATTTTTATCGCAGATGCGCAATAGCCAGTCCAGGCTCAAAAAGACCCTGAAGGCAGTTCAGAAGGATTATGACTATATCTTGCTAGACTGCCCGCCCAGCATCTCGACACTGTCCGAAAACATCTTTCGGGCTTCCGACGTCATACTGATCCCGGTCATTCCCACCACACTTTCGCAGCGCACATTCGAGCAGCTGATTGATTTCTTCAAAGATCACAATTTGCCCGAAAAAAAACTGCTGGGTTTTTTCTCGATGGCGCAGGGCGTTAAAAACCTGCATTCCGAAACCATCGGAGCCATGCAGGCGGCGTATAAAGGCCGGTTTTTAAAAACCCGGATTCCATTTGCCTCGTCGGTGGAACGCATGGGCATCGAGCGGGCGCCCGTCGTGGCCACCGCGCCGGGTAGCGTCGCCGGCCGCGCCTACCAGGAACTTGCCGACGAACTGATTAAACACTTGGGCTGACCGAAATATTTGTTTACCGGGTTAACACCACTTTAAGCTTCAAGCTTTGACTCTTAAGATCAATGATTCCAGGGGGCATATGTTCCTTTGGGGTTCACAACAACATCGACAAGAGACAAGCCATGGCCCACACCCGACGCGAGTTCCTTCAAACCAGTATCAGTCTGGCTGCGCTTACCATGATTGGCGCGCCGGCCCTAGCCCAAACTGCCGACAACCTGGTCATTGCCTACCACACCGGCGTTCCAAACTGGGATCCCACCACCGGGTCTTCGGGGGTCAACCCAAAGCTGCAACCGCTTTATCTTACTGTGTTCGACCGCTACATACAGCAAGAACCCGATCTTAGCTTTACCCCTGGCCTGCTGACCGAATGGGGTTTCAGCGACGACAAAAAGCAAATTCGCATGAAGGTGCGCGAAGGCGTCAAGTGGCATGACGGGTCCGACTTCGGTCCCGAAGACGTCGTTTTCTCGCTTGAACGCGCCGCCGACCCCAAATCGGGCAACCCGGGCCAGTTTGTGTGGGGCAAATTCGGCAATTACAAAATTGACGGCAACGTCATAACGGGCGACGTGCTCGAGTACGAACCCACGGTGTTCAAATGGATGGCCTTCCTGACCGGCTATGTGTTGCCCAAAGCCTACTTCGAAAAAGTGGGCCCCGAAGGCTTCGAGCGCGCGCCCATCGGCACCGGTCCCTACAAAATCGACGCCTACGAGCGCGGCGCCTACGTGCGCCTGGTGGCCAACGAAAACTACTGGCGCGGCAAGCCTGCATACAAGACCGTGACCATCAAGTTCGTACCCGATGCCGCCAGTCGTGTGGCCGAAATCGAATCGGGCAACTCGCACGTCACCCTCGAAATTCCCTACGAAGAGTACGACCGTCTGCTGAAAAAGCCCGGGCTCAAGGGCGAGGCGTTTCCGGTGGCCGACGTAGGCATGATCTTCCTGAACGACGTGGGCCCCATGCTCGACAAGAACGTGCGCCTGGCGGCGCACCATGCCATCGACAAAAAGCTGATTATCGACCGCCTGCTACGCGGCTACGGCGTACCGCTGTCCACGCTCGAGGCCCCCGAGTACGACGCGTTCGACCCCAACCTCAAATTCGAGTACAACCCTGAAAAAGCCAAGCAGTTGCTGGCGGCCTCGGGCTTTTCGCCCGACAAGCCGGTACGCTTCAAAATACAGACCACGCGCGGCTACAAGCCCAAAGACTACGAAATGATCCAGGCCATTGTAGGCATGTGGCGCCGGGTGGGTATTGAAGCCGAGATCGAAATCTACGAAATCGCCAAGCACTTCGAGCTTCGGGCGGCCGACCAACTTGCGCCGGCAGCCTTCTACAACTGGGGCAACGCCATTGGTGACCCCACCACCTCTACCGGCCACGCCATGTTCGGCCCGTCACCCCACTCGTCGTGGGACACCGACGACCTCGATCAAAAAATCATGCCCTTGTGGGGCGAAACCGACGAGGCAAAACGCATACAAGGTTGGAAGGACGTTAACGCTTACATCATGGAGCAAGGCTACGTCATTCCTCTATTGCAGTATGTGATGCCGGTGATTCACACCGACAAAATCGTTGTCCCACCTGCGGCCACAGGCGATATTACCCCCTACATGATGAAGCCCGCTTAAGCCATTTTGTAATCTCTTGCGTCTCGCTGTTTTTGCCTTTCTTCCGGTAACCCCTGCGGGGGTTACCGCCTCAAAGCAACACATGTAGCATCAATGCTTAAATCCATTCTTGCCAGGCTCCTCTCGATGGTGCTGACGCTAATCGGCGTTGCCATCGTCGTATTTGTGCTGATCCGCGTGGCGCCCGGAAACCCCATTGCCATGATGCTGCCGCCCGGCGCCACACAGGCCGACATTGCGCAGCTAACCGCCATGTACGGGCTGGACAAATCGCTTTTCGAGCAATTTGTCATCTGGGCGGGCAATGCCATTCAAGGTAATTTCGGCAACTCGATCACCTTGCGTCTGCCTGTCTCCGAACTGGTGCTGCAACGTCTGCCTGCCACGCTCGAACTTTCCATACTCGCCCTGCTGATTGCCGTCGCCCTGGGGGGCTTCACTGCCATTTTGGGTGCCAAAGAACGCGGACGTTCTACCGAAGCCGGGGTCGATCTGCTCAATGGCGTAACACTGTCCATACCCGATTTTCTTTGGGGTCTGCTGCTTATTCTGCTGTTTGGCGTGCTGTGGCCCGTGCTTCATATTTCGGGGCGTATATCGCCCACCCTGAGCCTGCCGTTTACCACTCAGTTTTATCTGTTCGAAGCCATTATTCGCTTACGCTTCGATCTGGTGGCCGACCTGCTTGGCCACATGCTCATGCCTGCACTGGCATTGGCCCTGCCCTTGGCGGCCATTATTTCTCAGTTGCTCAAGCAGGGGCTAAAAGAAGTGCTCGAGCTTGACTACACAGTACTGGCTCGCGTACGCGGCTTTACCGAAACTCAGGTCATATTGCGCGAAGCCTTGCGCAATGCCGCCCTGCCCACCCTTACCCTGATCGGCGTGCAGTTTACGTTTCTCATCGGTGGCACAGTTATTGTCGAGCGCCTGTTCGCCTACGAAGGCCTGGGCAATATGGCCATTGATGCGGTCATAAACCGCGACCTGCCCCTGATACAAGGTATTGTGCTGACCTTTGCCGCCATATTTATTCTGGTGAACCTGGCTGTCGACCTGGCTTACACTTTTTTGAATCCGAGGTTGCGCCATGGCTGAAGCGGCCCTTAGTACCACGCACACTGAGCCGCGCCGTCGTGCGCGCCGACGCAATCTGCGGCTGTGGCTTTCGGCCGGCTGGCTGTTACTGGTTGCCCTGGCCGCTATGCTGGCGCCTTTTATTGCACCGCACGACCCGCTTACCCAAGACCTGATGCTCGAGCGCTTGCCACCACTGGGTCTGGAAGGCGCCGAACCGGGCTATCTGCTGGGCACCGACAGCCTGGGCCGCGATGTGCTGTCCCGCCTGATCTATGGCGCCCGCATTGCGCTTACCGTTGCGCTTATTGCCGCCAGTGCCGCGTGCCTGTTCGGCTCGGCCCTGGGCCTGCTTGCAGGCTATTACGGCGGCTGGATCGACCGCATTATTTCGCGGCTGGTCGACATCTGGATGGCATTTCCACCCGTCCTGTTTTCCATCTTGCTGGTGGCCGTGCTGGGCACCGGGCTTACTTCAGTGATTCTGGCCATTGCCATCATCGACTGGACCCGCTTCGCACGGGTTGTGCGTGCCGAAACCATGGTGCAGTCCCGCATGGATTATGTCCATTCGGCCCGCATCGGCGGTGCTTCTCGCCTGGCCACCCTGGCGGGTGAAGTCCTGCCCAATGTGCTGCCTACCGTCGTGGCGTTGCTGGCCCTTGAAATGGGCGTCGCCGTTATTGTCGAGGCCATTCTAAGTTTCGTGAACCTATCGATCTCTTCTGACACGCCTACCTGGGGCGGCATGATCGCCGAAGGCCGCGCCTCGATCCATTTCAGTTGGTGGGTGCTGGCCGCGCCGCTGGTTGTGCTGTTTCTTACCGTCCTGTCGTTCAGCCAGTTGGGCGAAGGGCTTAAAGACCAGTTCGATCCGCTGATGCGTTGATGCCTGACGCCGCCATCAACACGCACAAACGAGTAAGCCATGAATCATCCCGGCAACCCCACCCCCAATACTCCCGCCTTGCAGGTAGAAGGCCTGAACGTATCGGTCGACAACGGCCCGCGCTTGTTGCGCGACGTGTCAATTTCCGTACAGCCTGGTGAAGTCCGCGCCTTGGTGGGCGAAAGCGGCGCCGGCAAAAGCATGATCGGCAAAGCAGTACTGGGTGTGCTGCCGCGCGGAATCAGCAAAAGCTCGGGCCGCATCCTGTTGCAGGGCGCTTCGCTGGACGAGCTCAGCCCCGCCTCACGACGCCAGACTGTGGCCTCGGTTGCATCCTTGATTCCGCAAGACCCGCTTACGGCCCTTAACCCGTCAAGGCGCATCGGCGTGCAAATTACCGATCGCCTTATACGCCGCCTGGGCTGGTCAAGTCACGACGCCCTGCAGCGCGCACACGAGCTGCTTGATCGCGTCAGTATCCGCGACCCCAGGCGGGTCATGGCTTCGTATCCGCATGAACTGTCGGGCGGCATGCGTCAGCGCGTGCTTATTGCCGCCGCGTTTGCACCCCGCCCCAAACTCATCGTGGCCGACGAACCCACCACGGCCCTTGACGTCACCGTTCAGAAACAGATACTTAAGCTGATTCGCGAGCTGCAGGCCGAAACCGACACGGCGGTTTTGTTTGTGACGCACGACATGGGCGTGGTGGCCAAGATCAGCCAAACCGTTACGGTATTGTTTTCAGGCAAGGTCGTGGAAAGCGCCGCCACAGCCCAGGTACTGACCAATCCGCAGCACCCTTACACACGTGCGCTTATCGCGGCCACACCCCGCTACACCCATCCGCACGAACCTTTACGCCCGGTGCCTTCCGAACTGGTCGCCACGCTTCGACAAGAGATTGCGCAATACGACGAGGTCGCCAATGCCTGAGCCCCTTTTTAAAGTCAGCAACCTTAATCTTGCGCTGCCCGACCTATCGCGTAAACCTCTGCTGCGCCCGGCACCCCGTATCGAAATTCTTAAAGACATCTCGTTCGAACTGCCTCATGGCGCCATTACAGGCATCGTGGGCGAAAGCGGTTCGGGCAAGACCACGCTGGGCCGCCTGCTGGTGCGCTTGCTTGCGCCCAGCTCGGGACACATTCAGTTCAAGGGCAAAGACATAAGCCGACTGGACGAGACAGCGCTCAAGCCTTTGCGCCGCGACCTGCAAATGATCTTCCAGGATCCGATGTCATCGCTTAATCCGCGTCACACCATCGGGCACATTGTGGCCACGCCCATGAAACGCTACGGCCTGGGCGACACGCAGCGCCGCGCCCTGGAAATGCTTGAACGGGTCGGATTGCCGGCAGCGTTTGCCCAGCGTTATCCTCATGAACTGTCGGGCGGCCAGCGCCAACGGGTGGGCATTGCCCGAGCCATCGCCTTGAACCCCGCCTTTATTCTGGCAGACGAAATTGTCTCGGGGCTGGATGTGTCCTCGCAAGCCCGCGTACTGGCGTTGTTAAAAGAGCTGGCCGCCGACCTTAATCTGACCATCGCCTTTATCAGTCACGACCTGTCGGTAATCCGCAGCCTGTGTGATGAGGTCATTGTGCTGGACCGCGGCGTCATCGTCGAGGCCGGCCGCTGCGAACAGGTGTTTGACGCGCCTCGAAGCGACGTTACCCGACAACTGATTGACGCCATACCCCTGCCTGAAGTGGATGATGCCTGGTTTGACGAGGTGCCGCTGGCAGCGGTCTAGGGCGCGTTCTGCGCCATAAGGCGCTCTAGCTCGGCAGCCGTCTGCAACACTTGCGCATCGTGGTACTTGCGGCCCACAATTTGCAGGCCCAGCGGCAGCCCTTCGGGGCAAATGCCAATCGGCAGCGACACGGCAGGCTGCCCGGTTACGTTGAACGGGTAAGCGTAGCCGCTTTGCCGAAACCAGTTCATGGCAGGTGCCCGTTCGGCCTCGACGGACTCTTGTGCCACAGGGGCCGAACCCGGCATCATGGGGGTAAGCAAAAGATCGACCTGGCTGAACACACGGCCCAAATCGGCCGCCATTTGGCGCAGCCGAACCCGGGACTGCGCCAGTTCGGTCATGGTCATGGCCTGCCCCTCGCGGTATAGCTGCTGCAAACCAGCACCCAATTGATCACGTCGTTCGGCCGGCCAGGCATAGAAAGATTCCAGCATGCGAGACCGCCATATCATCCACATGGCTTCCGCGCAGTCGTGCAGGCCGGGTTGAACCTCTTGCAAGTAATATCCCGCCCCGCGCAATTTCTGGAGGCAAGCCTGGAACGCATTAACCACGTGTTCATCGGGCCGCAGGTCGGACCCCAGATAAAGCGACCAACCCAGACGCAGGGGCTGAGACCCGTTGGACTGTGTTCTGGCAAACATCGAGGCGAGGTCGCGCGCATCGGGCTTACCCAGCACGATCATTGCCGCGCTGCAGTCTTCGACCGAGCGCGAAATAACACCCAGATGGGCAAATTCCGTGAACGCGCTGGACGGGATCATGGGTATAGCGCCGAAACTGGGCTTGAACCCCACCAACCCGCAATATGAGGCTGGCACGCGCACTGATCCGCCTGCGTCGCTGCCCAAAGCAAGAGGCCCCCAACCCGCAGCTACCTGCGCTGCCGCCCCGCTGCTGGAACCACCCGCCGAACGTGACGTGTTGACAGGATTGCGGGTAAGACCGGTAAGCGGGTTGTCGGAGCGTATGGTCCAGCCAAATTCGGTGGTGGTGGTTTTTCCGAACAGCACGGCGCCCGCATTGCGCAATAACTGGACAGCCGGCGCATCGACACTTGCCGGCGCGGCGTCGGTCATGGTCCGCGAACCCCGGCGGGTCGGCCACCCGGCCACGTCGATCAGGTCTTTGACGGAAACGGGTACGCCGTCGAGTGGCCCCAGAGGCGCACCGGCGCTGTAGCGGGCCTGGGCGGCGAGCGCTGCTTGCACCGCGTGCGGCCAGTCGAAATGACAGAATGCGTTAATGACCGGATCGCCCGCTTCAACGGCTGATTTCAGCGCCTCTACAACCTCGACGGGTTTAAGGGAACCCTCTTTGAAGGCCCTGGTCAGTGCGGCACAGCCCATTTCAAGCAAAGGATCGACGCGGTGAACAGGCTGAGCGCTCGCCATGTTTACTCTGCCTCGAAAGCTTCGAATTCGACATTGGCGTATACGCCGTCCACTTTTTCGAATCGACGAATATACTGCGTTTGCACGACGTCGCGTGTTTCAGGATCGATGCGAATGCGGCCCCGGGGGCTGTCGATTTCCATACCCTTTAGGGCCTCGATAAGCTTCTGACCGTCCGTATCGCCCTGAGTCTTGCGAAGGGCTTCGTAAATGGCGACCATGCCGTCGTAAGCCGCCACGGCCATAATCGCCGGACGCGCATTCTTGTCACCCCGCAGCTTGATAAACTCTTCGACAAAACGGCGATTAAGGTCGGAATCATGGTGCATGGAATAGGGGTAGACCGTAACCACACCCATGCCGTTTTCGCCAATGACGTTCACAATGGGCTCGTCGACGATGTCGCCGGTGCCGATAAGCCTGATGCCCTCGGCCTCAAGATTGCGCGCACGAAACTCGCGCATCAGGGCGGGCGCCACGTCGCCGCCGTTAACAAAGGCAAACAGAACGTCGGGTTTCGCGTCCTTGACCCGCATGATATAGGGCGAGAAATCAACCGTGACAATGGGGGTGCGCACCGTGCCCACGATCTTGCCGCCTTCGGCTTCAAATGCCTTGATAAATGCTTTTTCTGCATCAAGGCCAGGGGCGTAATCGGCCGCAATCACGTAGGCAGTGCGGGCGCCCTCGCGATAGGCCCATTTGGCGATAGGCGGAACCGTGGTTGTGAACTCGAACGAGGTTCGCACCATGTAGGGTGAGCGCGAAGGCAGGTTTTCGCCCGCCGCATTCATGACAATCTGAGGCACCTTGGCCTGTGTCGCAATGGGTGCAGCCGCCAGGGCGCTGGGGGTAAACACGAAGCCCGCCAGGAAATCCACCTTTTCGCGCACCACCAGCTCTTGTGCATGCCGTTTGGCCACTTCAGGATGCGCGCCGCCCGTGTCCTTCAAAATAATCTCAACCCGCTTGCCCGCCACCGTATCGCCGTGCATGGATTGATACGCCTTGACGCCCGTTTGCATCTGTTGGCCGAATTCAGCAAAAGGGCCGGTCAAGGTGGTGATCAAACCCACCTTGACAACCTCTTCCGCCGAAACAGAAGGTGCGACCACCAAAGCACCGATGATGGCGGCGAGCGTACAGCGATTCATGAATGACATGTTGAGATTCCTGTGTTGAGGATGATCGAGGATTCATCGATATCGGCAAGCGTGGCCGTACCGGCCAACGCCATGGCGATTTCCAGTTCAGTGCGCAGCATATGCAAGACGTGCACCACGCCGCGAGCACCTGCCGCCGCCAAGCCGTATAAATAGGGCCTGCCTATGAGTACAGCGCTGGCGCCAAGGGCCAGCGCCTTGAACACGTCTGTGCCCCGCCGAACACCGCCGTCGAGTAAAACAGGTGCTCGTTGCGCCACCGCACGACTTACCGCAGGCAGTGCTTCGATGCCGGCCGGCAACCCGTCAAGGCTGCGGCCGCCGTGGTTGGAAACAATGACGCCTGCTGCGCCGTGATCCAGCGCCCGGCATGCGTCATCAGGGTCCATAATACCCTTGACGATTACCGGAAGGTGAGTTGAGTCGACCAGTTGACGCAGGTCGCTCCACCGAGGGGCGCAATCAAGCAGGCCCTGACCAAACAGCGGGCTGGATCCGGGCCGGGCAGTGTGTAACCTTGCCGCCTTCATGCCGCGCAGATTCACGGCCTCAATGCCTGCGGGTAAGACAAACCCTGCTCTTTGTTCACGGTTACGCACCCCGTTTACGGGGGCATCCACCGTCAGCACCAAGGCCTGATAACCCGCCCCCTCTGCTCGATTCACCAGCACCTGCGTAAATTCGCGATCGGGCTGAATGTACAGCTGAAACCATAAAGGCTGGGTCGCATGAGCCGCCAGTTCTTCGAGCGAAGCACTTGCCTGAGTGCTGACCACCATGCCCGCCCCCATGGCCGAGGCGGCCAGCACGGCCGCGTGCTCACCCTGCTCGTGCGCCAGCTTCTGAAACGCAACCGGCGCCAGCATGATGGGGTGGTCCCATTCGTGGCCCAGCAGCCTGAACCGGGTGTGCGCCCCACGCATGTCGGCCAGCACCCGCTGACGCAGGCGCATGCGTGCAAAGGCGGCCTGGTTCTGGACTTTGGTCAGCTCGTCGGCCGACCCGCCGCTTATGTACGCCCAGGCAGATTCACTCATGCGTTCGCGGGCGAAAGGTTCGTAATCGGCCACGGCCGCAATCTGGGGTGGTATCTGTGCCAGGGGGGGTAATGGCGTGCTCATGTGTCCGCCCACTCGCGGATGAGGTTGTGATAGACCCCGGTTAGGCGAGATAGGGCCTGATGGCCGGGCTGGCTTTTAGCCACGCTTTGTATGGCGTTGTCCAGTTCCAGCAGCATGGCGCGGCGATGATCCTCACGCACCAGACTTTGTATCCAGAAAAACGCCGCAAGGCGAACCCCCTTGGTTACCGGGGCGACCCGATGCAGACTTGCGCCTGGGTACACCACCATGTGGCCGGCCGGCAGCTTGACGCTGTGCGCACCATAGCTGTCTTGTACGATCAGCTCGCCGCCCTCGTAGTCTTCCGGATCGCTAAAAAAAAGTGTGGCGGAAATATCGCTTCGAACTCGATGCGGCGAACCCGGCACGCCGAAGACGGCGTTATCGATATGGTCACCGTATTGCCCGCCCCCTTCGTAACGGTTAAAGCGCGGCGGCAACACCCGCTGGGGCAAGGCGCCGGCAATAAAGGCCGGGTTGTTGCCCAGACGATTGAGAATCAGTTCCCCGACCTGCTGCGCCACCGGATGATCCAGCGGCAGCTGCTTATTGCTTTTGGCACTTACGGCCACGTAACCCGCCGTCTCGCGGCCATCGGACCATTCGGCTCGCTCCAGGGCCTGGCGGCATTGCCGCAACTGCTCCGGCGTCAATATGTCGGGAATTTTCAGCATCATGATTGCTATTCCTGTTCCGCCCTGCGGATAAAGAAGAAAAACCGCTATAAATATAGCGGTTTATTTTGCAGGGCCGGCAAGCGAGTGCACACCGGCCCTGCACGGCTGACTCTACTGCGACAAGCGCATCAGAACCGTGCGTCTGCGCTAAGCATCACAGTACGACCGGCACCCGGAATACCGAACAACTGGAAACCGTCGGAGCTGGCCGAGCCGCGCTGCAAGTAAAACTTGTCGAAAACGTTGTTGACGTTCAGGCGCAAGGCGAAGTTCTTGTTGACCTTGTAACCCACGGCTGCGTTGAATAACCAGAAGCTGGGCATGTATACGTCGGCCGAGGCGTTCCGAGCCACCGTGTTACCGGCGGCGAAGCGACGCTTGCCAATATACTGCGCGCCAAGACCCGCATCCCATCGATGATCGAACTCATAGTTCGTCCAGAGATTGAAGGTCATGTCGGGGACGTTCTTCATCTTGCCGCCCACCTGGGCGGGGTCTTCCTGATTTTCAAGAATCTTGCTGCGCAATAGCGTCCATCCGCCATAGACCGACCATTTGCTCGTGACGTTACCGGCGACGCCCAGCTCAACACCACGCACCCGCTCTTTGGCGCTGGACTGAATAGTCTGGCTGGGATTGTCAGGATTGGTGTCTGACGGGTTGCTGCGCTCGACCTGGAACACGGCGGCGGTGAATGCCAGCTTGTCGTCCAGAACGTCCCACTTGGTGCCCAGCTCCCATGTTTTGGCCTTACCGGGCGAATAGTGCGCTGCATTCCCATCTTCATGGCCAGTGCCGGTGCGCGATGCAGCATCGGCCGCGGACGGCTGGCTTGCCTGACTGTACGAAAGATAAATGCTGCCGTTCCGCACCGGCTTATAGACCACGCCCAGGCGGCCGCTCCATACGCCTTCACTTTGTTCAAACGGCCTGCGAGCACCCATGTCGTCGTACCACTTGACCCTGAACTTGTCGTAACGCAACCCGGCAGCGATTTCCCACTGCTCGTTCAGCGTGATCTGATCATAGGCATACAACCCCCAGTTGGTGACCTTGGCACCTTCTTTGCTGGTTAATTCTTTTGTTGACCACGAACCGTCATAATGCGTGGTGGGGTTACGGACGTCGATCACATACGCCAGCGCATCGCTTCCCGTGGGCACCATGAAGCTCGGCACACGATAACTACGAGGATCCTTGCGATAGCTTTCTTCGTAGAACTCAACCCCGGTTACCAACTGGTGACGAACGCTGCCGGTATTGAAATCCAGATTCAGGTCAGTCTGATTGGCTAGCACTTCGCCTTTATAGGAGTTGGCATTGCCCCGCAAACGATTCACGGCCAGGTAGCCTGTTGGATACACCTCTGCACCTGACGAGTTGTAGCCCCAATAATTGCTGTTGCCTGGGGCTGCGATGATCTGTCCGGCCTCGGTGGCGCCGACCGCATTCAACATCCGTCCACCTGTATTCAGTAAGGTAAACCGTTTGGTTTCCGCCCAGCGCGTCTGATTGCGAACGGAGGTCTTGCTGTTGAAGTCATGCTCGACACGCAAGGTCGCGCTGTTGTACTCGGTTTCCTCGGTGTCCATGTTCGAGAGCTGCCCCCAGTACTCGCGCGAGACGCCGTTCATACGATGACCGCTGCGGTTGATGGGGACGCCCCAGTCAGGTGTGTTGGTGTCCTTCTGGTGCATATACATGGCCGTAACACGGGTGTCGGTGCCCAGGCCCCAGGTAAACGAAGGCGCGATACCCCAGCGCTCGTAATCGGTGCCCCCACGCTTGGCTACGTCGTTCTCATGCCACATGGCGTTAAGTCGAAAAGCCATGGTGTCGCCGATCTGGTGATTAAGATCAGCGGTGGTGCGACGGTAGTGGTCGGTGCCGACACCCACATGAAAATCATAAAAATTGTCGAGCCTGGGTGTTTTGGTTACCAGGTTGACCGAACCGCCCACTGACCCAACGCCTGACTCAATGGAACCCGTGCCCTTGAACACCTCGGCCTGTTCCATATTGAAAATATCGGTACGGGTGCTTAGGGCACTTTCGCGCACGCCGTCCACAGTAATGCTCTGCTCGGCCGAAAAGCCGCGGATGGTCATCATGTCGCCCCAACCGGCCCCACCTTCCCCAGAGGAAAACGTAATACCCGGCACGTTGCCAAGTACTTCCTGAAGGCTTTGCGCGTTCTGTTGCTGCAGCACTTCGGAAGGCACGATATTGATCGTCTGCGGCGTGTCCAGCAACGGCGCCTGAAACTTGGTCGACTGCACCGCTTCGGGCTTGAAGGTGGGCGCAACCCCTTGAACTTGCACGGGTGCCAGTTCAGACACGCTGCCGGGTTGCGCACTCGCAAGCGCCGGCGCCGCAAGCGCACCGCACACGGCCAGATGCAGTAGGTTGAAACGTTGTACAGGGTGCTGAGCGTGACGAGCCATTGGGCTGTTCTCCGTTTTTTAATGTTTTAAAAACTGCGGTCTGGAGCAGGCAGGAAAAAGCGATGAGCTTACTCCTACTGCGAAGCAGAACGATAATCATTCTTGATACTAAAGTCAAATAAGAAACAGAATCATTCGTAGCGGCTTCGCAACGCTGTCCGACGGCTCAAACAAACTGGAGAAACGTAATGAAGTGCCCTGACGCAGCCCCGTCGATCAGGACGGGGCGCCGGAATCCTGATGGGTCGGTCTGGGCCCCGTCGTGGCACCGCCCCCATACTGCATGGGGGTTTGGGCGGTCATGACCGGCTCGTAGCCCGCATCCGACAGGCCCGGCACGGCGGCGCTTTCTTCAAGCGTCCATTCGCGCCAGATCGCCACGAGAAGCGCCATCAGGACGGGGCCGATGAACAGACCCACGAAACCCATGGTCTGTACCCCGCCGACCAGGCCGAAGAAGGTAGGCAAAAAGGGCAGCTTGACCGGCCCGCCCACCAGACGTGGCCGCAAGGTCTTGTCGACGATGAAAAGCTCGACGGTACCCCAGATGAAAAGACCCAGCCCGGCCATGACCTGGCCCGAGGCGGCCAGATAAATGGACACCAGAGTGAATGTCAAAGGCGCCCCGCCGGGAACCAGTGCCATGAATCCGGTAACGACCCCCAGCAAGACCGGCGACGGAACGCCCGCAATCCAATAGGCCACACCCAACACCACGCCCTCGCCCAGCGCAATCAGACCCATGCCGGTAACGGTTGAGTTGATGGTGGCGGGCACCATGCGCGAAAAACGCTGCCAACGCCCGGGTAGAACGCGTTCGCCGACCACATCGAGCTGCGTACGTATGCGTGCCCCGTCTTTATAGACAAAGAACAGCACAATCAACATGAAGAGGACTGTGAGCAGCAACCGAAACACATCACCGGTCGCCGAAAGCAGCATGCGATAGATATTGCCAAGGTGCTCGCCACTGACCATTTCAACGAGTTCACCCAAGGCATGCGGTTCACCGAGATAGGTGACCCAATGGCGTCCAAGCCACTCGCCCACCAGGGGCAGCTCGACCAGCCACAAGGGCATCGGCACGCCGTCGCGGTTGGCCGCCAGCGCCCAGCGTATGAAGCTGCTGGCCTCTTGCACAGCGAAACTCATCGCCAGCGACAACGGGATGACCAAGCCCAGAATCACGATACCCAGAGCCAGGCCCGCTGCCAACGCGTCGCGACCGCCGCAGCGTCGGAGCAAGCGCTGATACAGCGACCAGCTTGCCAAGGCGATGATGAGGGCGGCAAGAACGGGAACCAGGAAACCGCGAAGAAAATAAAGCCCGGCAAGAATGACGAGCACAAGAAGCCAGCGGGTGATCAGGTAGGCGGGCAGTATCGGTTGCATGAAGACCAAAGCTTTAGGGTTTTTGTAAGGTTAAACCAAAACCCGCTGCCGCATGCAGCCGCTCCCATTCTGAAGCCTTGTCGGCTTCAGAATGGGACGCGCGAAAACAACGGAACCGGGCAGGCTGCCCGGGTTGCTTCAAACGCCGATGTCTTCGTTCCAGAGCTCGGGTTTCTCGCGGATGAAGTCGGTCATCATGGCGATGCAGTCAGGATCCTGCAGTACGTGGACCTGCACGCCGCGTTCGCGCAGCAAGGCTTCATCGCCCATGAAGGTGCGATTTTCGCCCACGATAATCTTAGGAATGCCATACAACAGTATGGCGCCCGTGCACATCGGGCACGGCGACAAGGTGGTGTACAGCACCGAATCGCGATACACGGCGGCAGGCTGGCGGCCGGCGTTCTCGAAGGCGTCCATTTCGCCATGCAATATGGCGCTGCCCTGCTGGACGCGGCGATTATGCCCGCGGCCGATAATGCGCCCTTGATGCACAATGACCGAACCTATGGGAATGCCGCCTTCGGCCAGCCCCTTGCGGGCTTCATCAATGGCGGCTTGCAGAAAAATATCCATGGGGCGCTCCGGCGCCCTAGGATTATTGTTATGACTGAAGCAGTGACAGCAAACGGTCAGACGGTTCTGACTACGTCGACACCTGCATCGGTCAGTGCTTTCATCAGCGCATCGCATTGTTCGGGGTTACGCGGATGCAGCACCAGCGACCACTTGCCCTGCTCGGCCGCCTTTCTGACCTTCAGTATGACGATCTGGTGGTCGGGGCGCGCTGTGACGAGGCCACCAAGCATCATGCCCAGTATGGTAGCAAAACTGACGATGACTGCGGCGCTGGCGCCCGGCGAGGCGACGATATAGGTAATGGGTAACGCATACAGCACCGCCCACAACACCACCCCCACCAAAAAGCCGACGGCGCCCAAAATAAGGTGGGCGCGGATGCCGGTGCGGGCTATGCCCTTGGATTCCGGCTCGAGCTTGCGGGCATAATCGCGTTCTTCGGGAGCCACCAGCATCCATTGTGAAGGTTCCAGCTTTGCTTGCCGGCTAAGTGCCTGCGCAGCCGCCGAGGCCGCATCGCGTGTTTCGTACACCGCCGCAATTTTTGTTGTGGCGCCTTCACCAAACAGGGCCTGCCAGGTCATGAGCATCTCCTTTCAGGTATGCACACGCCCCCAGCAACCCTCGTGCCCAGCCAAATAGCATCATGCAGTTGAACAACGGTCAGAGCACTCAGCGATAGCCGGGCAAGGCCATCAGGCCGTTGTATACATGGCCTTGCCGTCGAGCAAACGCAACCAGCCCTTGGCAATACGGTAAATAGTCCACACCAGAAGGCCGACCAATACAAAATAGCCGACAACAATGGTCATGAGGATCAGGCCCACCACACACCACAGCAACGAGTACCAGAAAGTGCGGATCTGCCAGCGAAAATGGGATTCCAGCCAGGTGCCACGAGAGTCGCCGATTTTTACGTGGGCGATGATCACGGCCACGATCGCGGTAATGCCTACAAAAAATGCTGCCGCCTGCAAAGCGTAAACCACCGTGGCCACGGTTTTAATCGAATCGGGCTTACCTGCTGCACCAGCTTCGCGGTTCGAGCTGCTTTCGCCTGCAGGCGTGATTTGGTTGTTCATGTATCGGCTTCCTATGGCGCGCCCCACTGGCACGCATGCATTGATCGACTGCAGCAAATTCTGCAGGGCGTAATGCTAGCAAGCCGGGACCGGCGCGACAACTTGCAACATCCGTACGCGGGCCGTTTGTTGCGCATATGCCGTCAGCACGCCTGTATTATTGCCGTATTGAGGGACATCAGGCATGAAGATATTTTTCAACGTCGTCGGTGGTATTGCTCTGGCTCTGGCTGCGCTCGGGGTGGCCCTGCCTCTGTTACCCACCACGCCTTTTCTGCTTGTAGCGGCGGCTTGTTTTTTGCGCGGGTCGCCCCGAATGCATGCATGGCTCACCCAAAACCAGGTTTTCGGCCATTACCTGCGCGACTACCAAGAAAAAAAAGCCGTTCCCCTCAGGATCAAGGTTGTGGCAATTGGGCTGATGTGGCTTTCGTTGGGCTATTCAATGTTGTTCGTGGTGCCAACCTTGAAGATACCACTTGGCCTGATAGGGTTAGGGGTGACCGCCTACCTTGTGCTGGGCCTGAAAACCCTGCCAAGGTCGACTTCATGCGGCTCACAGGGCATCGATGATAAAACCGGGGACTGACCGCTCGGAAAAATATCGTATCATTAGGAAGGTTTCTTTCGTCTCCCCTCATTTGCTGCAACCCGAATGTCCCTGATCCTCATTCTCGTATTGCCGTTCATTGGCAGCCTGATAGCCGTCGCGCTACCCGCCAATGCGCGCAATATAGAGGCCTGGCTTTCGGGCGTCATTGCAATCTCTTGCGCGGTGCTTGCAGCCGTCAATTATCCGGCCATCTCGTCGGGTGAGGTCATCCAGTACTCCACCACCTGGATCCCGGGGGCACTTCCCATTGATTTCAACCTGCGCATGGACGGTTATTCGTGGCTGTTCTGCATGTTGATCACATTAATGGGCGCGCTGATAGTTCTGTACGCCCGGTACTATTTGTCGCCTCAAGACCCTGTACCCAGGTTCTTCTCGTTCTTCCTGATGTTCATGGGTTCAATGCTGGGTGTCGTCATGTCGGGCAACCTCATCCAGCTGGTCGTGTTCTGGGAGATGACCAGCCTGACCTCGTTCATGCTCATTGCGTACTGGAACCACCGGCTCGACGCGCGTCGGGGTGCACGCATGTCGCTGACGGTGACCGGTGCGGGGGGCCTGGCTCTGCTTGGCGGGGTGTTGATGCTGGGGCACGTGGTGGGCAGCTACGACCTCGATGTCGTGCTGGCTTCAGGCGACCTGGTACGCGGCCACCCTTGGTACTCCACCATTCTGGTGTTAATGGCCCTGGGCGCCCTGACCAAAAGCGCTCAGTTCCCGTTTCATTTTTGGCTGCCCAACGCCATGGCGGCACCCACGCCCGTGTCGGCCTACCTGCACTCGGCCACCATGGTCAAGGCAGGGGTGTTTCTGCTGGCGCGCTTTTGGCCGGTGTTGGCCGGCACCGACGAATGGTTTTACATTATTGGCGGGGCGGGGCTCTGTACTTTGGTACTCGGAGGCTACGCGGCCATTTTCCAGCAAGACATGAAAGGGGTGCTGGCCTACTCCACAATCAGCCACCTGGGCCTGATCACGCTACTGCTGGGGCTTAACAGCAATTTAGGGCTCATCGCCGCCATCTTCCACATGATGAACCACGCAACCTTCAAAGCGTCGCTCTTCATGGCTGCCGGCATCGTCGATCACGAAACCGGCACGCGCGACATGGGACGTCTTTCGGGGCTACGAAAGGCCATGCCCATTACCGCCACGCTGGCCGTGGTGGCGGCTGCTTCAATGGCCGGAGTGCCGCTACTGAACGGCTTCCTGTCCAAAGAAATGTTCTTTGCCGAAACGGTCATTACCGGCCATGGACCGATCATCGAAACCGGCCTGCCGCTCATGGCGGTGTTGGCAAGTGCGTTCAGCGTCGCTTATTCGCTGCGCTTTATCTTGCAAGTTTTTTTCGGCCCGCCTGCCACCGACTTGCCGCGCTCGCCGCACGAGCCGCCGTTCTGGATGCTCGTGCCCAGCGGCCTGCTCGTGCTGACCTGTTTATTGGTGGGCATGCTTCCAAAATACACGCTTGGCCCGCTGCTCGAGTCGGCGGCCTTGTCCATTCTGGGCGACGCTACTCCCTATTACGACCTAAAAATCTGGCACGGCTTCAACCTACCCCTTGCCATGAGCCTTATGGCGCTCGCCGGCGGCATTTTGTTGCTGCACTTGCTGCGCCATCAAAACTACGTCAAGCCGGGGCGCGCGCCGCTTATCTACCGCTTCGACGGACGCCGCAGTTTCGAACTGCTGATGGAAGGCATAGATTCCATCTCGGCTACCTTGCTCGGTTGGCTATATTCGCCCGGCCTGCAACGCCAGTTGCTGCTGGTGACGGCAGGCACCTTCTTTGTGGCACTGTTGCCGCTGGTTCATGGGGGGTGGCTGGATCCGGTCATGGAGACTCCGGCCGACCTGTTCTTCATTACCCTGTGGCTGTCGGGCGCGGCCTGCGCCATCGGGGCGGCACGCCAGGCCAAGTTCCATCGTCTGGCTACCCTTGCCTTGTCGGGCGGCGCCGGCTTGGCCACTGCGCTGACCTTCGCCTGGTTCTCTGCACCCGACCTGGCCCTTACTCAGCTCGCGGTCGAAGTCGTTACCGTGGTGCTTATTTTGCTGGGCTTACGCTGGCTGCCACCCCGTATTCAGGCCAAAGACAGCAGCGCACCCCTGAATGCAAAAACGCTGGTCCGTCGCGGGCGCGACCTGGCTGTGGCGATCGCCGCGGGCGCCGGCATGGCGGCGCTGGCCTACGCCATACTGACACAGCCCGCCGGGCCCGGCATTTCTGAGTTCTTCCTGCGCAACGCTTTGCCCGAAGGGCACGGCTCGAATGTGGTCAACGTGATTCTGGTCGATTTCCGGGGCTTTGATACGCTGGGCGAAATCACCGTACTGGGTATCGTTGCCCTGACGGTGTACGCATTGCTGCGGCGTTTTCGTCCACCTCCGGAAAGTATCAAGGACGGCCCGCTTCGCCGCCAGCAAGGGGCCAACAACCCTTCGCTCGATCACATCGAGCCCGAACCCGATCCCGACGCCGATCTGCCCCGCGGCAATATGCAGGCGCCTGCAGTGCTGGCGCGGCTGCTGCTGCCCATGGCTGTTCTGGTTTCGCTGTTCTTCCTGCTACGGGGCCACAACCTGCCGGGCGGCGGTTTCGTGGGCGGGCTGATCATGGCAACTGCCATCATCCTGCAGTACATCGTGGGTGGCGTCGTCTGGGTCGAATCCCGTCAGAGCATCCGGCCGCAAAAATGGATTGCATTGGGGCTGCTGGTTGCGGGCGGCTCCGCATTGTCCGCCTGGGCGGCGTACCGCCCCTTCCTGTCGGCGCTGATCACTGACATCGAACTCCCTGTCGTGGGCACCCTTCACCTGTCCAGCGTCCTGTTTTTCGACCTGGGCGTCTACATGCTGGTGGTCGGCGCAACCGTGCTGATTCTGGTGGCCCTGGCTCACCAATCGCTGCGCTTCCGACGCAAAGCCCCCTCCGGTGGCGCTTCGTCCGTCGCACCCCTATCCAATTCAGGAGCAGCCTAGTGGAAATTGTTCTGGCGCTCGCTATCGGCGTATTGACCAGCTCAGGCGTCTGGCTTATTTTGCGCCCCCGCACGTTTCAGGTCATTATCGGGTTCTCGTTACTGGCCTACGCCGTAAACCTGTTCATTTTTTCGATGGGCAGGCTGCGCATCGGCGCAGCACCGGTCATTGACAAAGCCCACGAAATCGACCCGTCGCTTTACACCGACCCGGTGCCACAGGCATTGGTGCTAACCGCCATTGTCATCGGCTTTGCCACCACCGCCCTGTTTCTGGTGGTGCTGCTGGCATCGCGCGGCTTTGCCGGTAACGACCACGTCGATGGCAGAGAGGCCGACCTGTGAACAACTGGTTGCAACATCTGCCCATGCTGCCCATTGTGGTGCCGCTCATGACGGCCGCGCTTCTGGTACTGCTGAAGGAGTCTCGCCGCAAGACTCGCCTTACATTGTCGTTTGCCTCGGTGCTTATGCAGGTTTTCGTGGCGTATCAGTTATTACTGGTCACCGCCGGCCATATGCCCGCACTCTGGCCCGACAATATCGCCGTGTACCTGCTGGGCGACTGGCCCGCGCCGTTCGGCATCGTACTGGTGGCCGATCGCCTGGCCGCCGTCATGCTGCTGCTTTGCTCGGGGCTGGGCCTTGCCTCGCTGATTTACTCCACGGCCCGATGGGAGCGCGCGGGGGTTCACTTTTTACCTTTGTATCAGTTGTTGCTCATGGGCCTGAACGGGGCCTTCCTTACAGGCGATCTGTTCAATCTGTTCGTGTTCTTTGAAGTGCTGCTGGCCGCTTCATACGGCCTGATTCTGCACGGTTCGGGCGAGCTGCGTGTAACCGCCGGCCTGCATTACATTGCAACCAACCTTGCCGCGTCGTTCTTGTTGCTGATAGCCATCGCCCTTATTTACGGCGTCACCGGTACGCTCAACATGGCCGACCTGGCGGTTCGGGCCGGCCAGCTTGCCGGCGGCGACCGCCGCCTGTTCGAAGCCGCCGCCGCCATATTGGGCATCGCCTTTTTGGTCAAAGCTGCGGCGTGGCCGCTTAATTTCTGGCTGCCCAACGCCTACGCCTACGCCTGTGCACCCGTGGCTGCGGTGTTCTCCATCATGACCAAAGTGGGCATCTATTCATTGCTACGGCTGGGCTCCTTATTGCAACCCACCGGCGCTCCCGCCGCATTCGGCGGCGAGTGGATGTTTCCTCTGGGGCTGGCAACCCTGGTTTTCGGATCGATCGGCATGCTGGCCACCCAACACGCCGAACGCCAGATTGGTTATTGCGTGATCATGTCATCGGGTACCTTGCTGGCCGCACTAGGTATGCCGGGCGTCACGCTTACCGGCCCGGCACTGTTCTACCTGCTTACTTCAGTCCTGGCCCTGGGCGCTGCCTACATGCTGATTGAAATGATCGAACGTACCCGCGGCTTCGGTGCCGACGTGCTCGCAGTCAGTCTTGAAGCGTTCGACCTGGACGACCCAGAGTCGCCTGACCGCTCTGACGACGTGGTGGGGGTGGCCATTCCGGCAGCCATGGCATTTTTGGGCATGGCCTTTATTTGCTGCGCCTTGCTGATAGCAGGCCTGCCGCCCCTGCCCGGCTTCGTGGCCAAGCTGTCGATGCTCTCGGCGGCGCTGCAAACGTCCGCCACCGACACCCCCTCTATTGCCGCCTGGACGTTGGTAGGCACTGTGCTGCTTTCGGGCCTGGCCGGCATCATCGCCCTGACTCGCACCGGCATACGTCTGTTCTGGAGCTCTGAAGACACCGTTGTGCCACGGTTGCGTATCAGTGAAGCAGGCTCGGTCGGCATTTTGTTGCTTGCGTGTATCGCGCTGGCCATCTGGGCAGGGCCGGTTTTGGCGTTCCTGAACGACACGGCGCTGATGCTCGACAGGCCTCAGTCGTACATTGATGCGGTCATGGCCGTGCAACCAGTGCGCCCCCTTGGAGCGACGCCATGAAGAACACGCTGTATTGGCTGGTGCTGCCGGCGATCTTGCTCTTGATGTGGCTGCTGCTGAACAATTCGGTGTCGCCCGGGCATCTGGTAACCGGCGCCGTGCTGGCTTTATTGCTTGCCTGGGCCGCCATGGCGCTTCGCCCGGTGCGGTCGCGGCCCAAGCGTCCGTGGGCCATGCTCAAGCTGTTCTGGCGGGTGGCCGTCGACATCACCCATTCGAATTTTATCGTCGCTCGCCTGATTATTCTTGGCCCCGATTCGCACACACCGGGCTTCATGAAGATTCCGCTCAGCATGACCGACCCGCACGCACGGGCTGCCCTCGCCTGCATCATTACATATACCCCCGGCACCGTCTGGTCAGGATATTCTGAAGAAACCAACACCCTGACTCTTCATGTGCTCGATCTGAAAGACGAGACCCATTGGGTCGAGCTGGTGCAGAACCGTTATCAAAGCCTGTTGTTGGAGATTTTCGAATGACTACAGTCTTGTATTGGGCCGGCGTCTATGCGCTAAGCTGCTTTGCCATTGCGCTGGGCATTGCCACCGTACAGTTGCTGCGCGGGCCGACACCGCAAGATCGCATACTGGCCCTGGACACCATGTATATCAACGGCATGCTGATCATTCTTGTACTGGGCGTGCAGTATCAGACAGGTCTATATTTTGACATTGCCGTCGTAATCAGCATTTTTGGGTTTGTCAGCTCGACGGCCATGGCAAAGTTTCTTCTTCGAGGCGAGGTAATCGAACCATGAGCGATCTTCCTTTGTGGGTAACCATACCCAGCACGCTGTTGTTGCTGCTTAGCGGCACCATGACTCTAATCGGCTCGGCAGGGTTACTGCGCTTCAGGCGTTTTTATTCGCGCATGCACGCTGTGACTCTGGGCAATACCATGGGCGCCTGCTGCGTGGTGTTGACCAGCGTGCTGGTGGCCTCTTCGCTGGCACAGCGGCCTGTCTTGCACGAGCTGCTCATTATTATGTTTTTGGTAATCGTCTCGCCCATCACAGCTATCTTGCTAATGCAAGCCGGCTTACGGCGCGACGCACGGCGGCCTGTTTCACACGATTAGCCTTCCAGGACTACGACGCGCCCGGCGGCACGCCGCTTGCTGCGCTTCGCCACCAGGCGAGCGGACGGTTCAATATTTGGTTACAGGGTCGTTCGGGCATTCTTTTATACTGGGTAAGCACATTCCGGCCTATCACTCATTTCCGGCTGCGTCAGTCTAAAAGGAGTTCATGATGAATCACTGTTCAGCAACACAGCGTCGACGCGTTTTGGCAATTTGCGCATTAAGCGCCGGCCTTTTTTCAGCGGGTGCGTTCGCCGCCAACGGGTCGAGCGCCGATATCGAAGCAAAATATCGCCACGACATCGAACGCTGCAACGCGGGCCAGACAAACCAAGACCTTGCCACATGCAAACGCGAGGCGGGCGCGGCCATGCAAGAGGCGCGCAGGCAGCGGCTGCTGACCCATCAAGAACAATCGCTGCAATCAAACTCCACGGCGCGCTGCCAGTCGTTACCCGCCGACATGCGCGGCGACTGCATGACGCAGATGTCGCAAGGGGCAAACACCACCATTCAGGGCAGCGTTGAAGGGGGCGGCATACTGCGCACCACCGAGATCACCATACCCGGCGGCACCGAAACCCAAACCACCATCATCACTCCGAACACCGTTGATCCGGCAGTCAGCAACCTGCCCCGCGCAGGTATGGCGCCGCGATAGCACCCGCGGCCTGCATTCGGGCCGCCCATAATTTGCACGCCGTCTCTGGCCGAGACGGCTTTTTTATTGCTCGGACGTTAAAGCTCAAGCTGCATTCCCATCTCGACCACACGATTGGGCGGTATCTTGAAAAACCGGGTGCTACGGCTGGCGTTGCGTGCCATGAACGCGAACAGGCTTCGGCGCCAACGCAGGTGCAGGGGCAGCTTGCGCACCACGATAATGGTTTGACGCGACAAGTAATAAGACGTGTGCATGGGTTCGAGTTCGAGCTCGGGGTGTTCTTGCCCAACCTGTTCAAGCAATTGCGGAACATTGGGCTCTTGCTCGAACCCCCACTGGGCCACGACCTGCCAACTACCGGCACTAAGCTGCTCGAGCCGATATCGCTCGTGGGCCGCCACGTAGGGCACGCCGGCGCTATTAACCGTTAGAAACACGACCTGCCTGTGCAGCACCTTGTTGTGCTTGAGATTATGTAAAAACGCCGGCGGTACAGTGTCGACGATCATGCTCATGAATACCGCCGTGCCTGCCACCCGTGTAGGCGGGTATTGCTCCAGATCGCGCATGAATGCCTGCAGGGGCGGTTGGTCGCCCGCCAAGGTATCATGAATACGTTGGCGGCCCTGCTTCCAGGTCATCATAAGGGTGAACAGGCAAATTGCCACCACCAAGGGCACCCATCCACCAGCAGTAATCTTGAAAAGATTGGACGAAAACAGCAGGACGTCGAACGCCAGGAACAAACAAAGCAATACCAGCCACAAGACCCGCCGGGGGCCTTTCGAGCGCCCCGGCAGCACCTTGAACGCCAGTAACGAGGTGACCAGCATGGTGCCCGTTACCGCGAAACCGTAGGCCCCGGCGAGCGCCTGCGATGAACCGCCCACAGCAATAAGCGCCAGCACAGCCAGGCATAATGCAATATTGACGCGCGGAAGGTAGATCTGCCCCTCTTCACTGGCCGAGGTATGTTGAATGTCCATGCGCGGCCAAAAACCCAGTTGTATGGCTTGGCGGGTAACTGAAAAGCTGCCGGTGATCACCGCCTGAGAGGCGATCACGGTTGCCGCAGTGGCCAGCAGCACCAACGGCCACAAAGCCCAATTTGGCGCCAGCAAGAAGAACGGATTTTTGATCGCGGCCGGATCAGCCAGCAACAAGGCACCTTGCCCAAAATAACATAACACCAGCGAAGGCAGGACCATGCCAAACCAGGCACGGCGTATGGCCGAACGCCCAAAGTGGCCCATGTCGGCATAAAGTGTTTCAGCACCGGTCAGCGCCAGTACCAAGGCGCCCAACAAAATAAAGCTGGTCCAGGGCCCCTGCGCGATAAAAGAAAGCGCCCACGCCGGATTGAGCGCCTGCAATATTTGCGGGGCCTGAACAATGCGCCAACCACCCAACACGCCCAGAACCAGAAACCACAGCAGCATGATGGGGCCAAAAAGCTTGCCCATGGTGCCGGTGCCTCGCGACTGAAGGGCGAACAGGCCGATAATAAGCAGCATGGCGACCGGCACCACCCAGTCGTCAAGCTTGTGAGAAACCACGCCAATGCCTTCGACGGCAGAAATCACCGAAATGGCCGGGGTGATGATGGTGTCTCCGTAGAACAAGCTGGCCCCGATGACACCCACGATCATCACAACCCAACGGCTGCGGCCTTCAAGGCCTCGAAGAGCCAGCTCCATAAGAGCCAGCGTACCGCCTTCTCCCCGGTTGTCTGCCCGCAAGATCATGGCGACATATTTCAGGGACACCACGAACATCAACATCCAGAACAACAGTGACAGCACGCCCAAAATGTGCTGAGGTTGGGCGGGGCTGAATCCCGACAGGGCCGCCCGTATGGTGTAAAGCGGGCTGGTGCCGATGTCGCCGTATACGACGCCCAAGGCGCCCAGCAACAGGGCCGCCCCCGGTCGCGGGGCGGACGGCGCTGAGCCGGCCTGCATACTCTCGGTGCTCATGACATCGTCCCTATGTAAGTGCGCTGTTTCATGTTCTATTGTCTAGTCAAGTTTGCGCCGATGCGCGGACCCGGAAACACAATGCTGACGCGGGTTCCGTTTAGCCTGGGGCGGCTGGTCAGGCTCCACCAAGCGCCGTGCGCCGAAGCGATTTCCCTGACAATGGCCAGGCCCAGCCCCGAACCCGTACCTTGCGACTGCGGCGAGCGGTAAAAAGCCTCGAAGACGCGATCCTGATCGGCAGGGTCGATGCCGTCGCCGTCGTCTTCAACCAACAAGGCGGGCGGGGTGGCATTTACCTGCAAGCGGATATGGCGTACGGAACCGCCATAACACAAGGCATTGTCGATCAGGTTGCCCAGCAACTCGGACAGCAGCAAGGGGTCGGCGTCAATCCAGACCGGCTCGTCGGGCGCGGCCAATTGCAGACTGACGTGCTGTCGATGCGCCCGAGGTACCCACTCTGCACCGTTGACCCGAACCCAATCGGCGAGGTCCAGGCGCTGGAAAGTATCTTGAGGACGTGCCGATGCATCTGCCCGAGCCAGCACCAGCAACTGCTGGCCTAGCCGGATCAAGCGGTCGGTGACGGTCTTGATGCGCTCTGCACGCGCACGAACGTCGTCAGGCAGCTCGTTGGCCAGCATCAGTTCGCATTCGAGCTTCAAGCCGCTTAAGGGGGTGCGAAACTGATGTGCGGCGTGCCCGATAAAGCGCTTTTGCGCCTGCACCGACTGGTCAAGGCGGCTGAGCAGTTCGTTGACGCGCGCCACAACCGGAGCGATTTCGGTGGTCAGGCCGGTGGCATCGAGGGGTTGCAGATCGTCGAGCGAGCGTTGTTTCAGGTCGTCTGCCAGGCGATTGATCGAGTGCAAGCTGGAGCGCACGCCAGAAATCAGCACCCAGGCAAACAGGACCACGAGCAAAAACTGACCAAGCAACATCGCCCAGAAAATATCGCGCAGTAACCAGACTTCAAGATGGATCTGGGTGGTAACGTACCAGGTAATGACCAGATCGATGGCGACCAGCAGCAATACCGGAGGAAGCAAGCGAAGAATGAGATGACGAGCCAGCGAGCCCTCAGGCATCAGGCGCGTCAAACGCTTGAAGAGAGTGTCGCCCGGTGCGAAGGAGTCAGGCAGCGCTTTCGACATCAAGCAAATAGCCGAAGCCGCGTACGGTCTGTATGGATGCGCCGCTGCCCTCGAGCCGCTTGCGCAGGCGGTACACATACACCTCGACCGCGTTTTCGCTGAAGTCGGCATCCCAGGCCGACAGCGAACTGACAATCTGGCGTTTGGTGACCACCCGCCCCGCCCGACCCATCAGCATTTCGAGCACAGAAAGTTCTCGCACCGATAACGTCAGTCGTGACCCGGCGGCTCGTACTTCGCGATTCACGGTGTCAAACACCAGCGGTCCGACCTCGAGCAAGGGCTGCGCTTGTCCTGTGCGACGCCGCGCAAATGCGCGTACGCGCGCCGCCAACTCGGCCAGCTCGAAGGGTTTCGTGACGTAGTCGTCGGCCCCGGCGTCCAGACCCGCAACCCGGTCTTCGACAGCGTCGCGCGCAGTAAGTATCAGTACCGGCACCTGTTCGCCCTGGTTTCGAAGGCGGCGAAGGATATCGAGCCCGCTGATGCCGGGCAGGTTCAGGTCGAGCAGCAAAAGATCGTAGGCCTGCGCCGAAACGGCGCCGGCCACGTGCTCGCCGTCTTTGAGCCAATCGACCGCGTAACCCTGCCCCGCTAGAAATTCTTGCAGAGCGGGGCCCAGGGTGGCGTCGTCTTCGATAACCAGAACTCGCATGCTGTGATTCTATATCGAACCGGCCCACCATTGCCCTGCTTGCAGAACTTTAGTCCGCCTGAGCGGCCTGCCCGCCCCCATTGTCAGCAGGCCGGGTCACAAAGCCCACCCGCTTCATGCCCGACGCCCGGGCGCTGCCCATGATCTCAGCCAGAATCTCATATCGAGTGTCAAGGTCTGCCCGGATACGCAGTTGAGGCTGCGGATCTTGCGCGGCTTCTTGCTTCAACCTTGGGGTGAGCTCTTCGAGCAGTACGGGCTGCTCGTTCCAGAACATCAGGCCCTGGTCGTCGACCGCCAGGTCAATGACCTTGGGCTCTTGCTCGACCGGTTCTGCCGATACTTGCGGCACATTGATCTTGATGGAGTGACTGAGCAACGGCGCGGTAATGATGAAAATCACCAGCAGCACCAGCATCACGTCAATCAGCGGCACCATGTTGATCTCGGACATGGTCTGCCCGCTGCTTTTAGTATCGAAGCTGCCAAAAGCCATGATTATTCGCCTTTACGAGCTGCGGCAGGCGTAGCAGGAGCGGCGGCCGGCAAGCCGCGTATCTTGCCTCGATTTTCGATAACCTGCTGACCAGTGGAAAGGAAGGTGAAAAGATCGTGCGCAAAAGCGTCCAGTCGCGACAAATAGACGCGGTTACTGCGCACAAATGCGTTATACGCCAGCACAGCCGGTATGGCCACAGCCAGACCCAGGCCTGTCATGATCAATGCCTCGCCGACCGGGCCGGCAATTTTATTGATGTTGACGCCGTCCGACAGTCCGATACCGATCAGGGCATGATAAACACCCCACACGGTGCCGAACAAACCTACGAACGGCGCGGTGGAGCCGATGGATGCCAGCACGGTCAGGCCGTTTTCGAGCTTGGCGGTTTCTTCGTCGATCACCTTGCGGATCATGCGGGTCACAAACGCTGCGGTCGAGCCTTTTTCCTCGAGTTTCATTGCGCCGTACTTCACATGATGATTACGGGCGTGAATGGCGTGGCTGGCGACATGCGCAAAGGGTTCCGTTGCCCCGTGCGTATTGATCTCGTTCTCGACCTGCTCCAACGAGCTTGCCGCCCAGAAATGGTTCAAAAAACGCGCTGAATCGCGGCTCACCCGCCAGTTTGTAAACGACTTTACGAAGATCAAGTACCAACTGACCAATGACATCAAGACCAGAATGACAAACAGTGCTTTTCCGACAAAGTCGCTTTGCGCGACAAAATGCAATATGCCTCCGTCCGCCAATTGCTGAACACTGGCATCCAGCAGCGAGGGCGCGCCGCCCGTTGTCGATGCGCCGGTGTCGGCCTGCGTGGCGGGGCCGACTGCGGATTGCACGGCGCCCGAATCGGTTACGCTGCTGCCGGCTTGCGCCAGGACCTGCAATGCGCCTTGAAGAATATTGAACATGCTGGTTCCTAAATTACAAAGTCAAAAGGAATATCGGCCAGGGCGGGATACGCAACGCCGTTCTCGGTGTATGGCTTGAACCGCGCCGTTCTGGCCGCCCGTAAAGCGGACTGGTCGAGACGCTCGTAGCCCGAAGAGGATCGCACCGTGGCATTGACGACTGAGCCTTGCGGCGAAATCAGCACCCGTACCACCACACGCCCCTCTTCGCCCCGACGCAGCGAGGCATTGGGATACTGAGGACTGGGCCGTTTGCCCAGATAGTCAACCCGGCTCACATGGCGAGGCTGGTCATCGGGCATCGGCTTGGGTGCCTGCGGCGCGGCGGTCGCACTGGCTGCGCCGGTGGGCGGAACCGCAGGCTTGGGAGGGTCGACGACCGGCTTGGCTGCGGGCTTTGGAGCGGGCTTTGGAGCGGGTTTCGGCTTAGGTGAAGGTGGCGGCTCCGGAGGCGTTATGGCTTCCGGTTCCGGTTCCGGTTCCGGTTCCAGCTCGGGCTCGGGCTCGGGCTCGGGTTCTGGATCAGGTTGCGGATCGGGCTGCGACACGGCCTCAGGCTCGGGCGCGGTGTCGATGATTTCGGGCCCAAGTTCGACAAACTGGATCTCGATTGATTCGGCCAGGTCGAGCTCGGTCTTTTTGGGGGCCGCCAAGATTACGCCTAGCACTGCGAAGTGCAAACCGGCAACGCAAGTGGCTGCAATGGCTTTGGTTAGCGCAAGGCTACGGAACGGCTCGATACGAGACTGGGGCATGAATCCAACGGCAAAATATTAAATGCTCCTGGAAGGCCATCCAGGCAAGCAAGCACAATATCAGAAATGGGAACCATTCGCAATATGATTTCATCGGCAGCCGCTGTTGCAAAACCACAGTGCTGTATCGCTTGCAATATCGCGTTGCGTTACTGCGGGCCGGCTATAGCGATAAATGGCTCAGCCCGCGCATCATGGCGCGTAACCGGCCGTGTAAAGGGGCGTACTGATCTTCGTCGAGCTCGGCCAGCAGCGCCTTCTCGACCCGCACTACGGCGGCATCGCATTCTGCCAAGAGCTCTTCACCCTGAGGAGTAAGGCGTATATGAATGATGCGGCCGTGCGATGCGGCCGATTCACGGGTGATCCACCCACGTGCCTGCATGAGCTTGACCATTTCATTTGCCGATTGCGGAGACACCATGGAGCGCTCAGCCAATTGTGCATTGGACAATTGCCCGTGACTATTCAGCACCGACAGCGCCGTGTACTGTGCGGCGGTGACCTCCCAGGGAGCGATAGCGTCGCGAATTCGCCGGTTCAACACATGATCGAGGCGGCCAATCAAATAGGCGATGCCGTTGGGGCGCTGGGGCCAGGTCTGCGCAAATTGCGGGTTTTTCTGGATCATGATTGGGCTTGTCAGCAGGTATCTCGACGTGTAGTATAAGCCTAATATCAGGTTACTTGATATTATTTTAAGAATCATCTGGAAGACGACTCATGGAGACAACACCGCGTTATCGCAGCGTGGCCCTCGGCCCCAAAGATATTGACATCCAAACGCGCGACAACGGGTTCACCTACGTCCGTTCGTCGGGTCAACTGGGCGACTACCCCGCTCGCCTGACGGATAAGCTTATCTATTGGGCCAAACAGGCGCCTGATCGCACTTACATCGCCCAGCGCGAGCCCGACCACGGCCCATGGCGCCGAATCAGCTACGCCCAAGCCCTGCAAGCGGCTCGCCGTATTGGGCAAGCCTTGCTCGAACGCGGGCTAGGTGTCGAGCGGCCCGTCTTGATACTGTCGGGCAACGACATCGAACAAGCCTTGCTGGCTCTGGGTTGCCAGTTCGCAGGCATTCCCTACTCGCCCATTTCGCCGGCATACTCATTGGTCTCCAAAGACTATGAAAAACTGCGCCATGTACTCGAGGTGATCACACCCGGCCTGGTATTTGCCGCTGATGCCCAGCTCTACAGCGATGCTATCAACGCCACCATCAGCCCCGATATCGAGCTGGTTGCCACCCGTCCCGGCAACATCAACCGGCCCTGCACCAGTTTCGAGCAATTGTTTGCCGAGCCCACTGCGGCCATCGACACGGCCCAACAAGCGACGGGCCCCGACACCATCGTCAAGTTCCTGTTCACCTCGGGCTCAACCAGCTTGCCCAAGGCGGTTATCAACACCCAGCGCATGATGTGCAGCAACCTGAAGATGATGGTGCTGGCCTGGCCGTTTCTCACCGAAGAGCCGCCCGTACTGGTCGACTGGCTGCCCTGGAACCACACATTCGGGGGCAACCACAACCTGGGCATGGTGCTGTACAACGGCGGCACGTTATACATAGACGAGGGCAAGCCTACCGATCAGGGCATGCAAACCACCCTGCGCAATTTGCGCGAAATCGCGCCCACCGTGTACTTCAACGTGCCCATCGGCTGGGAGAAAATCGCCAACGCGCTCGAAAGCGATCCCGAATTGCGAAGCAAGTTTTACAGCCGCATAAAGATGCAGTTCTATTCGGGGGCCGCGCTGGCCCAGCCGGTATGGGACAAACTCCACGCCACGGCCGAACTCGAGTGCGGCGAACGCATTGTCATGACAACCGGTTTAGGCATGACCGAAACTTCACCGTCGGCCATGTTTGTGCTTGACGAGCGTGCCCTGGCCGGCCAAATCGGCCACCCTCTGCCTGGCATGGAGTTCAAGCTTGTACCCAATGCCGACAAGACCGAGGTGCGCTACAAGGGCCCCAACGTGACGCCGGGCTATTGGCGTGAGCCCGAAAAAACCGCCGAAGCGTTCGATGACGAAGGCTTCTTTTGCTCGGGCGACGCCGTTAAATGGCTCGACCCCCACGACCCCAACCAAGGCTTCGTGTTCGACGGCCGGGTCGCCGAAGACTTCAAGCTCGATACGGGCACGTGGGTCAACGTAGGCCCGCTGCGGGCACTGGTTGCCCGCCAAGGTGCGCCCTACCTGCAAGACTCGGTCATTACCGGCCACAACCGTCGCGAACTGGGCGTGCTGATTGTGCCCAACCTGGCCCAGTGCCGAAAACTTTCCGGGCTGCCAGAAAGCGCCACCGACCAGGAGGCGCTGGCCAGCCCCGCGGTCCGCAACTTTTTCCAGCAACTGATCCAGCGCCTGAACAGCCTTGGAACAGGCAGCGCCACACGCATCACTCGCGGCCTGGTACTAACCCAGCCCCCTTCTCTTGACCTGGGCGAAATCACCGACAAAGGTTCGATCAATCAGCGCGCCGTGCTGACGCACCGGGCCGCCCTGGTCGACGCACTGTACAACGAGACCGATGCCGGAGTGATCAAAGCAGATACTCAATCCAGTCACACATAGTCAACGCCACGCCGGTTCGGTTTTTCGATGCCGATTTTTTCAACCAACCAAAACCACAACGCCGCAAACAGTCTTGCGGCATCATCCAGGAGACAAAACAATGGCAAACAAAAAAATCTGGCGCACCACGCTGCTGGCCGCCTCACTTGCTCTGGCCGCAATGCCGGCCGCCCATGCCGAACTGACCGTCGGTGTCGTGCTGTCGCTTACCGGCCCCGCGTCCGGCTTGGGCATTCCGGTTAACACCGGTTTTGCGCTTTGGCCCGAAACTGTCGGCGGCGAAAAGGTCAAGTTCGTAACGCTGGACGACGCCAGCGACCCCGCCCGGGCCCAACGTAATGCGCAACGGCTTATCTCTGAAGACAAGGTCGATGTCATTATTGGGTCTAGCACCACAACACCGGCCATCGCCATGGGCGAAGCTGCAGCCGAAGGCAAGACCGTACAGTTGGCTGCTTCGCCGGCAGAGTTCCCTGAAGGCAAAGGCACCTGGACCTTCCGGCTGCCCCAGTCTACGGCGGTTATGGCCGGTGGCGTTATTGAACACATGAAAAAACATAACGTCAAAAACTTTGCGTTTATTGGCTACGGCGATGCTTACGGCGAAAGCTGGCTTAAAGACCTGACCCGCCTGGCTACAGAAGCCGGCATCAAAATTACCACCGCCGAGCGCTATGCGCGCGCCGACACCAGCGTTACGGCTCAGGCGCTTAAGGCCATCGCCACCAACCCCGACGCCATACTGATCGTTGCTTCGGGCAGCGGCTCGGCCATGCCGCACACCACGGTGGTCGATCGCGGCTTCAAAGGCAAAATCTACCAGACCCACAGCGCCGCTTCCCAAGACCTGATCCGCCTGGGCGGCAAGGCCGTCGAAGGCTCTTTCGTGGTGTCGGGCCTGGCAGTTCTGCCCGAAGGATTGCCCGAATCCCACCCGTCCAAAAAGATCGCCAGCGACTTTGTCGCCGAGTACGAAAAAAAATACGGCGCGGGCTCACGTAACCAGTTCGCCGCTCACGCGTACGATGCTTACCTGATCCTGGACAAGGTGGTGCCCATTGCTCGCGAAAAAGGCAAGCCCGGCACGCCCGAGTTTCGCAGCGCCCTGAAAGACGCGCTTGAAACCCATGGCAGCATCCCTATTACTCAGGGCGTTATCACGTACACTAAAGATGATCATTTCGGCTTCGACAAACAGGCGCAGATGATGCTTACCATCAAAGACGGGGCCTTTGTGGCCGCCGAATAAAAGCACTTTGCTGTGCCCCGGGCCACGCGTGCCGGGGCATATCGCTTGCTGGTCGCCCTGCCTATGGCCTGCCGCGGCGCTAACCGGCGTCGCGGCTTTTTATTTGAAGGAGCGAACCATGGTTTCCGACATCGAAGGCATCTCACCCAACGATATCCGCAAGTACCTGCAGCGCATCTGCCAGGAAGCCGAAGGCCTGATGCGCGACTACGATCCGCGCGCGCTGGTCGAATGGACCGACACCAACATCGCCGACGGGGCATGTTTTCAGGTAGACGTTCGGATCGAGAAAGATGGGTCCCACACCGGCAGCATCGCCATGACCCTGACCAAAGAAGACCTGCTTCAGATGGGCGGCGTGTTTGGTGCTGCCGTCAACAAAGAGAATATTGTCGATTATTCGCTGGACCTCGCCCTGCGCGATGTGATTACGCATGGCACCGAAGCGGCCACTGCAAAGGTTACCTGGCGCGAACACCTGATCGTCCAGGGCCAGCCGGGTCCGGACGAAGAACGCAGCCGCCTGACACTCGAGGCCGAAGCCGATTGCGTGCACCTGGTCGTACGCGAAGAAGGACGCCTGACCCTGGGATTGTCCTTGTGCTCGGGTACGGCCCGACTGGGGGTTTCGGGGTAGCTGTGTCCAACCTCAGACGTAGCGGTTTCGGTTCAACAAAGAAGGCGCATCGAAACCCGCTATTTTTCGATAATTTTCGGCAATGGCCTGAAGCTCGGACAACGCAATGACATCTTCGATGTGCTCAAACCGCCGGCCTTTCGACCGCTCGAATACCTCGCGCAAAATTGCATCGGGGGGGTTTACCCGGTTAGTCAACACCACACGGGTGGTCGCCTCGACCCGAACTGCGTCATAGGCTTGCAGCGCTTCAGGGGTCAAACCCGAGCGCTTCAATTCGCCCGCCAGTACACGGGCGTCGATAATTGCCTGGCCGGCACCGTTAGAGCCCCGGGGCACCATGGGGTGTGCCGCGTCCCCCAAGAGGGTTGCACGTCCTTGAGTCCAGGTAGGCAAAGGGTCGTGGTCGCACATGGGATACTCAAGAATGGACTCTGATGACTGGATCAATGCCGGCACATCAAGCCAATCGAAGTTCCAGTTTTCAAATGCCGGCAGAAAATCCGCAAGTTGGCCCGGACGGCCCCAGTCTCGCTCGGCCGAACGCGGCGCTTCAAGCTCGGCCACCCAATTTATCAATTGCTTGCCGTCTGGGGTCACGTCGTTTCGAATTGGGTAAACAACCATCTTTCCTACCGACAACCAACCCGCCCGGATCATGCTTTTGCCGCCGAGTATGGGGTTCCAAACCGTAGTACCGCGCCACATATTCACCCCTGAATAACGCGGTGGGCCTTCGTCGGGGTACAACTGCTTGCGAAAAACCGAATGTATGCCGTCGCAACCTACGGCGATTCGGCCTTTGACGGCGGGTAATGGGTTGCCGTCAGCATCGACAAAAGACACTGTCGCAGTATCGTCGTCTTGCGTGAAGCCCACACACCTATACCCGCAGCGAACGCTGTCTTTCCCCAGTCGCGATCGCACTGCATCCAGCAATATGGTTTGCAGGTCGCCGCGATGAATTGAGTATTGAGGCCACGGATAACCCAGTGCAGCGCCCGCCGGCTCTTTGTATATTTGTTGGCCGTGATGAGTAAAAAACACAGATTCGCTGGTTTGTACGGCCACTGCATTCAGCTCGGGAAACAGCCCCAGCTCGCCGAGCTCTTTACTGGCGTGAGGCATCAGGTTGATACCCACGCCCAAAGGGCGCAGCTCGGGGACCGCCTCAAACACCTGGCACGATATGCCCGCCTGATGCAAGCTTAATGCCAGGCTTAAACCGCCAATGCCTGCACCGATAATAATCACGTCGGAATTTGCCTTCATCAACACTCTTCCATCTATGCGGTTTTTCTGCTGCGCTCAGTTGAAGTACGATCCACCATCAACGAGCATGGTTTGGCCAGTAACGAACGATGACGCGTCTGAAAGAAAAAAACTCACTGCACCCACCACATCGGCAGGCACCTGATCGCGAGCCAGGGATCGGGCCTTGCGGGAGACATCCTGAAGCTTGTTGAGCTGGATCTCGTTGCTCAACACGCCCTCGCTCAAGGTGAACCCGGGCGCCACACCATTAACCAGAATATTGCTTGGCCCCAGCTCGCTTGCCAGACAGCGGGTAATGGCAAGTACCGCGCCTTTGCTGGCCACGTAATGCAACATGAAAGGGACGCCCTTGAAGGGCGTGCCCGATATGATGTTGACGATCCTGCCGCCACCCTGTACCTTGAATAGCGGCACAACGGCCTGGCAACACGACACCAGGCCAAACACGTTCACGTCAAAAAGCCTACGCCATTCATCAGAAGCGATTTCTTCGAACGGCCTTGGAATGATCGAAGAGAACATGCCGGCATTATTGACCAAACCGTCAAGCCCCCCAAGTGCCTGCCGAGCGTCTTCGACCATCTGTTCAACCTGCTGCGCATCCGAAACGTCTGCCGCCAAGCCGACCGCCGTCCCGCCGAGCGCCTGGATCGCCGTTACCGTCTCGACAGGAGCCTTGAGATCAGCGGCGGCCACCAATGCTCCATCTTCGGCCAACTGAATGGCTATTGCCTTTCCGATGCCACTGGCAGCACCCGTGACCAGAACGCGTTTTCCGTCCAGGTAGATTTTTTTACTCATGACTGCCCCTGTTTGATCATGTTGGAAACGCCTCGCATATGAATTTGGTTTCCAGAAACTCGTCAATGCCCTGCCGAGCCCCTTCGCGCCCAATACCCGATTCTTTATAGCCACCGAAAGGCGCCACTTCGGTCGCGATCATTCCGGTATTGACCCCGACAATTCCCGCTTCGATGAGCCGTGTGGTTCGATGTATGGTGGCTGCGTTTGTGCTGAACAAATAAGCAGCCAAGCCCAACCGCGTGGCGTTGACGGCCTGCAGCATCGGGGCTTCGTCAGAAAACGCGGTGATGCCCACGACAGGGCCAAAGGTTTCTTCCTTGCACATAAGCATGTCGGCGGTAACGCCCAAGAGCAGCGTGGGCTCATAAAAGCATCCAACCCCGTCGGGCTTTTGCCCGCCCATCTGAAGCCGAGCCCCCTTGCTTAACGCATCGTCGACGTGAGACCGAACCTTGGCGACCGCCTGATCAGTAATCAGCGGCCCCAGGGTCGTACCCGGCATGGCTCCGTTTCCGATCACAATGCCCTGCATGGCGCGCTGCAGCCGGCTGGAAAACTCATCAAGCACTGACTCGTGAACAAAGAACCGATTGGGCGCAATACACGTTTGCCCGGCATTTCGGAACTTGGCGAACATGGCTGCAGCAACTGCGATCTCCAGGTCGGCATCTGCCATGACAATGAACGCAGAGTTGCCGCCCAGCTCCATGGACACCTTCTTGACGGTATCAGCGCATTGAGCGATTAATCGCTTTCCCACCGCGGTGGACCCGGTAAAACTGACTTTGGCGACGGCATGACTCGCCGTCCACTGGGCGCCCACCGCCGCAGCGTTCTGCCTTCCGGCCGTGACAACGTTCAACACACCAGGTGGAAGACCTGCCTGCTCGGCGAGTGCTGCCAGGGCAAGCGCGGTTAGCGGAGTGTG
The DNA here is from genome assembly GCF_035515275.1 of Pusillimonas sp. GTDB lineage: Bacteria > Pseudomonadota > Gammaproteobacteria > Burkholderiales > Burkholderiaceae_B > Pusillimonas. The sequence goes on along the minus strand of NZ_DATJBQ010000051.1, from coordinate 6,295 downwards.
CTCTGCCGGCTTCAGCACCATTGTGCACCCGGCCGCCAGTGCCGGGGCCGCCTTACGAGTTACCATGGCGCAAGGCAGATTCCAGGGAGTAATACCTGCGCAGACGCCTATCGGTTCTTTTTGCACCAAGTAGCGCATGTCGGCGCGTGGCGCAGGAATAACCTCACCGTAGGTCCGCTTTCCTTCTTCGGCAAACCACTCGACAAAAGATGCCGAAAACGCCACTTCGTTACGCGCATCAGCCAGTGGCTTGCCTTGCTCGGCAGTAAGGATTTCGGCAATGGCGTCCCTATTCAGATTGATCAGACGCGCCCACTGCTTCAAGATGACCCCGCGCTCTTTGGCCGACATGGAGCTCCAGTCGGGAAACGCGCGCGACGCTGCTTCAACTGCCTCATGTGCTTCAGCGGCGCCCATATCGGGCACTACGCCTACAAGCTCGCCGGTTGCCGGGTTGTACACATTCAGCGAGGCCGACGACTCAGCCGCCACCCACTGCCCGCCAATATAGGCTTCGTCTTTCAACAAGCTTTGATCACACAAGCTTTGATCATTGTTCATGCAAACATCACCTTTCATTCGGTTTGCCGGACGCCCAGCCACCCGCTTAACCACGACGCGGCGCTATGCACCAAGCCAGAGCCTGGCCCCCGGGACATCAGCCCTTCATTGAGCATTCGGTGTAGTAGGCGTCTTTCGCCCCTTCGAGAACGGTCTTTTCAGTCACTTGCTTGATCGTGCCGTCGGTGTCCTTCACCACTTTCAAGAGATAAAAATTGCCGATTGGGAAATGATTGGTATTGAATGAAAACGGCCCACGCACAGATTCGAAATCGGCTTCTTCAAGCGCGCTGATCAGGGCTTGCTTGTCGTCGGCGGTGCCGGTCTTGCGCAGCGCACTGTCGATCAGGCGAGCAGTGTCGTACGACTGGGCGGCAAAGTTGGAAGGTTCGTAACCATACTTGGCACGAAAGCGTTCAACAAAGCGCTGGTTGGCCGGGTTGGGCAAGTCGGCATTCCATAAATTGGTTTGGTAGGTTCCTACTGCCCCCTCGCCGATAGCAGGCATGGTGATGCTGTCGATCGTAAAGGCCGAATATAAGGGAATGGTAGTGGTAAGCCCTGCCTGGGCGTACTGCTTTACGAAGTTGATGCCCATGCCGCCCGACAAGAACGCATAGAGCGCGTCGGGTTTGGCAGCCTGAATTTGCGCAATTTCGGCCGCAAAATCCAGTTGGCCCATCGCAGCATAGACTTCTTCGACGACTTCGCCTTTGTAGGCTCGCTTGAAGCCATTCAGCGCTTCCTTTCCGGCGTTGTAATTGCCGGCGATGAGGTATACCTTTTTGACGCCCTCTTGCTGAAGATGGGCCCCCATTGCCTCGTGCGGCTGATCGTTCTGCCAAGCCGTTGAAAAGAAACTGGGTGCACAGCCTTTGCCCGCCAGAGGAGCCGGCCCAGCATTGGGACTGATGAAGATGACATTGCTTTCTTGAGCCGGCTGCGCCAGCGCCATGGCCACATTTGAGAAAATGACGCCGGTCAGGATCTGCACCTTGTCCAGCCCGAACAGCTTATTGACGGCCTGCCGTCCTACCTCGGGCTTTAATTGGTCATCTTCGACAAACACCTTGGTATCGAGGCCTCCGAGCTTGCCGCCGGCTTCCTCGACCCCAAGTGCAAAACCATCACGCACGTGGGTACCCAGTGCCGCCAACGGACCCGTAAGGGTCGTGACCACACCAATTCGCACCTCGTTTGCTGCAGCGCTTCCCACGGCGGAAACCAGGGCGGCCACGGCCAGCATCTTCTTGAAATCCATGTCTGTCTCCTTGTTTGGCGGCCGGCAGAACAGTTTTCAGCAAGCTGCTGGCCGGGTACTTGTTGTTATGAATAAAATCAAGAAATACGCGAACGCTTGTTCAGAGGCCCAATGACAGGTTCAAGTCATCGAGCGTTCGACGGGCAAGCTTTCGTACAGCCGAGCAGGCGCCGGCGCTATCTCGCCGTTCAATAGCGTCTACAAGTTCGTGCCAGTACAGCGCAATCGAGCGAAGATCCTTCGCATCGCGCAGCGACGCGTAGATATACATACGGGTTTGATAAGTAAGACGGCTCCAGTTTTGTTCGAGCCGCGAGTTTCCGGAGCATGCGCATAACCACTGGCTTAGACGCCCGCCTATCGGCATCTGCGCATCGATGTCGCCCCGCTCAAGCACCTGGTTCATTTCTGCCAATAGGGTGCGGGCTTCGGCGATCTGCTGAGCCGTTGCGTGCTGGGCGGCCAACTGTGCGGCCAGTTCTTGCAGCGCAAGGCGCAGTTGAAACATCTCGACGATTTCGTCGTCGTCGAGGCTGACGACGCGAACGCCCTTCCAGGGCTCACGAACCAACAACCCGTCATTGACCAGGGTCTGCAACGCCTCGCGGATCGGGCCGTTGCTGAACTGAAACTCCTCAGCCAGTGCACTTTCCCGGATCCAGCTACCGGGCGGGTAGACGCCCCCGGCCAGTCGATCTCGAAGAATGGTCACGATACTTTCTGCAATAGAGGGTGGGGCACGAAACGCTACTTTTTTTTCAGCCGGCATGGGCAAGATCCTGTTCAATAAAATGTATGGCCCGGACGCTCGAGAAAATCTCAGCTGACCGTCTGAGGCTGTTCGCTTAAGCGCTTGACGATTCGTCGAGCCGAGATCGATCCGCTGTCGGCCCGGATACTTACTTCGTCAAGGCCGCGCCGGTCGGTTTCGATGAGCTTTTGCTGAGCCTCGAGCACCTCGACGTCTTCAAGAAAAGTGGCCAGAATTTTTTCGTTGATCAAGCTGGAAAGATCCTGGTCGTTCAGGTCAAAGCAACGAGTGATCGTCCAGAAATAAACGCTGCTGCGCGCGTCCACCGGTGTAATGGAATTCAATGAAAACCATCTCATGCCGCGTTGCAGGTCATCGCTACCTGCGGGGTAACCTCGTGCGTCAATCGATATATGCGCAGGCATCTGAAAACGAATAAGTTGCCACCGATCAATATTGCCTTCGAACTTGCCCACTCGTTTGAACAGCGGCGGCGGAGGTGTATTGCGCATGATGCGGCTCACATGAACTTCGTCGCCGCGTACTTCGTACTCCATGGGTGTTTCGACCACAGAAGCGTTGCCTATGGTTTTGCCATGCACATAAGTTTCATGCGTCAGGTCAAGCAGGTTGTCGGTCAGTAATTGGTAATTTGCCTTGACTGGCAAACTGCCCCCCGTTGCGACCCAGCCGGGTTCATCGTTATATCGAAAATTGGCGGGCAGAAGTGACTCGTCTGCGGCGTCCGGATCGCCCATCCAGATCCAGATCCACTGCCATCTTTCAATCACCGGATAGCGCCTCACCTTCATTCCCGACGGGATCTTGTCCTGGCCCGGAATACTGACGCACGAACCGGCGCAGTTGAAGGTAATGCCGTGATACCCGCACTGCACGTCGTCGCCCACCAACCTTCCCTTGGACAACGAGGCGCGGCGATGCGGGCACCGGTCGTCCAACGCCACCGCGTCACCGGCCTCTGTGCGATACAACACAATGGGCTCGCCGATGATGGTGATCTGTTTCAGCGCCCGACCCACCTGATCGCCCCAGGCAGCCACATACCATGCATTCGTAATAAACATGCCTTAGCTCCTCCATTTTTTAAATCATAAATCATTAATGATTCATAATTTATCAGCACAAACCCTTAATTCTCAATATTTTGATGAGGCAGTTTGCGACAGGCTGGTGATGCTTTGCGCAAGGCAAAATGAAAAAAGCCCCTAGATTTCTCTAAGGGCTTTGTTTCGACGGACATAAGTGGTGGGTGCTACAGGGGTCGAACCTGTGACCTACGCCTTGTAAGGGCGCCGCTCTACCAACTGAGCTAAGCACCCCGTTCGTATCAGTTGCGGCCAACGACCTAATACTTTTGGGGCCACTTCGTGCCAAAAAAAAGATTATATCTTTTTGTTAGGATCCGTGCAAATGGCGTGATCAGGAATCTTAGTTGACGGCGTCTTTCAGGGCTTTGCCGGGACGGAACTTGGGCACACGAGCTTTTTTGATCTTGATGGCTTCGCCGGTGCGGGGGTTGCGACCAGTGCGGGCAGCGCGCTCGGAAACGGCAAACGTACCAAAGCCAACCAAAGTGACTGTACCCTTCTTTTTCAGGGTCGTTTTAACGGCGCCGATGAACGCTTCGAGGGCGCGGCCTGCGTCGGCCTTGGAAAGATCGGCTTTGGTGGAAATGTGTTCGATGAGCTCAGTTTTGTTCATTAAGGTATACCCCTGGAAATTATTATGACCGACCCGGACATGCTACCCACGGCCGGTGTTTTTAAATAAAAAAAACGCAGCACGTTCAAGTGCAGCGGCCACAATGGACTGGTGGAAATGTCTGTGAAGGCGCTGCCTGCCGGCTAACGCGTATTAAGCCTCTGAAATAAACCCATGTCAAGAGAAAAAACGCTGAAAACCCGCACGATTGCTGACTTTTTAAAACTTTCTGCTTAAAGATATAAATTGACAAATGCCCTGCGAAGCGCCGAAACGACCTTGACCGAAGAGGGCCTTTTTGGGACTCCGGGCCGCTTACTGCGGCGTGTCCAGCGCTTGAAAAAAGTCGTTGGTCAGATCGTCAATATCTTCGATGCCAACCGAGATGCGCAACATGCTGTCGGCAATGCCCATCGACGCCCGACGTTCGGGGCCCATCTCGTAGTAAATGGTGTGTGCAACCGGCAAAACAAGCGTACGCGTGTCCCCCAAATGCGTGGCCAGCACAAATACTTTCAAGCGGTTCAGAAACTCGAACACATCGATGCCGTCGATAAGCTCTACGGCCAATAATGCGCCGTAACGGTTACCGAACAGTTGGCCTGCCCGCTGGTGCTGCGGATGGGCGGAAAGGCCCGGATATCCAACTTTGGACACCTTGGGGTGGGCGGCCAACGCCTGAGCCAGCGCCAGAGCATTGCTGCAGCAGCGCTCCATGCGCAGCGCCAGAGTTTCAGAACCCACCGAAATGCGGTGCGCAGAATCGGCGGACAAGGTGGCACCCATGTCGCGCAGCCCTTTCTTCTTGATTTGAGTCAGGCCCCATCCGCGCGGCGCTCCGTTGCGGTAGACCTCAGAAATATTGGGGTACGTTGACCAATCGTACAACCCGGTATCGGTTACCGCGCCACCCAGGGCATGGCCGTGCCCGCCAATGTACTTGGAAAGCGAATTCACCACCAGCCCGGCGCCCATGTCTTTACCCCGGCACAGCCACGGCGTACTCAACGTGTTGTCAATTACGTAGAGCAGACCATGTTCTGCACACCATTTGCCAATGGACTCAAGGTCGGCCACTTGGGTACCCGGATTGGCGATGGTCTCGACAAACACCATACGGGTTTCTGGGCGTAAGGCCGGCATCAGATTGGCAGCGTCGGTGGCATCCACCAAGGTTACTTCCACGCCCAGGCCGGCCAGCGTACCCAGCAAACTATTGGTATTGCCAAAAATATGCCGACTGGAAATAAGGTGGTCGCCGGCCTTAAGCAGTGTGAAGAAAGTGGCGCTCAAGGCGGCCATGCCGGTGGCAAAGCTGACCGTGTTGATGCCCTGCTCCATTTGTGTGATCTTGGCCTCCAACGCCATGGTGGTGGGCGTACCCTGCCGCGCATAGGTAAAGCCCGCCTTGCCTTGAAACACAGCGGCCAGTTCGCGTGAATCGGCAAACGCATACTCTGACGACGGATGAAGCGGCTTATGAATGGCCCCGTGCTCGACGGTCGAGCGGCGATCAGAGTGAACGAGGGTGGTGGTAAAGCCGTTGTTAGCCATGGCGGTGCACAATAAAAAATTCAAAAAACAGATGGAAAAAAAACAACGCGGCTGCAGCCGAGCGGAAAAGGCCTGTTACCTTGAACCCGCCGCACCGCCCGGTAAAAGACGCACTCGCCGTCGGTTTGAGCTCAGCCGACCATATTGCGCTGTCGTACCGTTTCGTACAGACAAACCGCGCTGGCGACGCTGACATTCAAGCTTTCTACCGCCCCCAGCATGGGGATGTTCACCAGCTCGTCGCAGGTTTCACGGGTAAGGCGGCGCATGCCCTCGCCCTCGGCGCCCATGACCCAGGCCATGGGGCGGCGCGCATCGATGTCGTGGATGCTTGCCTGCGCCTGGTCATCGGTACCCACCAGCCATATGTCGCGGTCTTTAAGCTGACGCATGGTGCGCGCCAGGTTGGTCACCATAATATACGGCACGGTATCGGCGGCGCCGCA
>NZ_DATJBQ010000050.1:0-4129 GCF_035515275.1 Pusillimonas sp. | reverse complement strand
AGCGCCGCCATGCGCGGCGAGAGCTCTGAAAACCCGGCCAGCACCAGACGCTGAAACTGATACTTGAGCCCCCCGGCCTGAACAGCGGAACAGACGCGCTCGAAACCAAGCACGCCGTCCTCGGCGTCAAGGGCTTGTAGCCGTGCGCGATAGGCATCGCGCCACAAAACAAAGCGTTGGTAATCGACAGACTCTTCAGCAGGCAAAACCTGGAGCATCCATTCAGAATGCAAGCGGTCGGCGTCCATGGCCAATGCTGCCGCCTGCCCGACGTCGAGCAACAAATGCTCGGCCTCGACTTCGGCGATGACCTGCTCCCAAAGGCCGCGCGCTCCAAACGCATCAAGTACATGCGAGGCCGAATCGTTATCGGCCGTGAAAGACAGCTCGTCGCTTGCCTGCTGCAGCCAGGCTCGCAAGGGCACAATATGGGGCAAGGCCATGACCCGGCTCGAGCCGCTCAAGCCGGCCGACAAACCGGCCAGTATGCGTCGGGCATAACGATTGTTGACCGTGAGGACCAGCGTTTGCGGGCTGTTGGGGTCGGCCAGTTGATTAAGCTGCAGGGGAGCAAGGTCGATTTCCATGCAGCGAAGTGTACCTTCACACCATTCGGCAGTGTATGAGTAAAATTGCCCGTTGGACCATTTTCACCTTGGGACCACGCCTTGAGTTTTGTTGCCCCCGCTTGCATTGATCGCTTCCTGGACGCCGTTTGGCTCGAAGACGGGCTGGCCGAGAACACACTCTCGGCATATCGCCGCGACCTCACCGCTTTTGCCCGCTGGCTGCACGAACTCAACGGTAAAGAACTGGACGCCGCACATGCGTCGGATATTCAGGAATGGTTTGCCGCCCTGCACGCCGGCTCAAAGGCAACCACGGCCAATCGGCGCCTGGCATCGCTAAAGCGCTATTTTCTTTGGGCGCTTCGACAGGGACACGTGCATGAGGACCCTTGCCTGACCCTGAAGGCCGCCAAGCAGGCCGCCCGTTTTCCCAAAACCTTGTCGGAAGACCAGGTAGACGCCTTGCTGCGAGCTCCTGACGACCGCGCACCACGCGGCCTGCGCGACCGGGCCATGCTCGAAACCCTTTATGCCACGGGCCTACGGGTTTCAGAACTGGTCGGGCTGAACCTGCTGGACGTGAACCTGAACGAAGGCGTGGTGCGCGTGAACCTGGGCAAAGGTGGAAAAGACAGGCTGGTGCCCTTGGGCCAGGAAGCCGCCCATTGGATCGATCGATACCTGGCCGATGCCCGCCCGCAGCTGCTTGGCTCGCGCCGATGCGACGCGCTGTTTGTTACCGCCCGGGCCGCCGCCATGACCCGGCAGTCGTTCTGGCTGATCGTGCGCAAATATGCCTTGCAGGCAGATATCCATGCGCCGTTGTCGCCCCACGTATTGCGCCACGCCTTTGCCACCCATTTGCTGAACCACGGCGCCGACCTGCGTGTGGTGCAGATGCTGCTGGGGCACTCTGACATTTCAACCACGCAAATCTACACGCATGTGGCGCGTGAGCGACTGAAAACACTTCATGCCCAGCACCACCCACGTGGTTAGCCAGGCCTTACCCAGGAATGGGCATGCCGTAGGTTTCGAGCTCGCGACCCACCGTCGAGCCCCACAACTGCGCAATTTTTTCGGCGGTCCAGCCTCCATCGCTGTAGGCGGTGCGGACCTCGTTCGGATGACTCCATAAAGCCAGTTTGTCGCCACCCAGACCAATACACTGCCCCGAAATACCGTGCGCCAGTTGCGAGGCCAAAAACACAAACAGCGGTGCGACGTCTTCGGGTACGCCCATACCCATGCCGGCACGCAGTTCGGTCGGCAAAGGCTTGCCCTGCGCCAGCAGTTCGACATAGGGCGCCATGGCCGGAATGCTTGCCACCATTTGGGTGAACGCCATGGGTACCACTGCATTGACCGTAACCTGGAATCGGGCGCATTCAAGTGCCCAGGTGCGCGCGAACGCGGCAATGCCCGCCTTGGCCGCCGCGTAATTGGTCTGGCCGAAGTTGCCACGCTGGCCGGCCGGCGACGACACCAGAATCAGTCTCCCCCCTTCGCCCTGCTCGCGAAACAGCCGGACGGCGGCACGGGCACAAGTGAAGGTACCCCGAAGGTGGGTGTCGATCACCGCATCGAAATCGTCATCCGTCATATTCCACAGGACCTTGTCGCGCAAGATTCCGGCGTTGGCACACATAATGTCCAGCCGCCCGAAAGCCTGAACGGCCGCGTCGACGCAGCGCTGCGCAGCCGCTGAAGAGCCGATGGCCACCACCTCGGCAACGGCCCGTCCACCCTCTGCCTGAATGGCCTGAACCGCCTGATGCGCGGCCGACTCGTCGATGTCGTTGACCACCACAGCCGCACCCGCAGCCGCCAATGCTCGGGAAATGGCCAGGCCCAAACCCTGCCCTGCACCGGTGACCACTGCCACTTTGCCATTCAGATCGATCATCGAAAGGTCTTCGACCGATATGCCGCCTTGATCAACTTGCTTCACGCCTTGGCTCCTTGCCCTGAATATAAGAATTACTGACCGCGATAAACGGGCGCACGCCGTTCCATGAATGCTCGCGGACCTTCGCGGGCGTCTTCCGTTGCCATGACGCGCTGATACGCCTGCTTTTCAAGCATGAATGCCTCGTGTTGCGGCAGGCCCATGGAAGCTACCGCCGCCTTTTTGATCTCGGCGACGGCCAGCGGGGCATTTTGGGCAATGCGTGCTGCCAGCCTCTGAGCCAAAGGCAGCACTTCGGGCCCATGTACGACATAGTTGATCAAACCCAGCTCCAGCGCCTTTTGCGCGTCGATGGCGTCGCCGGTCAGCATCAGTTCCATCGCATGGCAGTACGGCAGTTGCGCAGGCAGGCGCGACAAAGAGCCTGCGAAAGGTATCAGCCCGCGCTGAACTTCAGGCCAGGCAAAACGCGACTCACGCGAAGCGATGCGGATGTCGGTGCCCAGCAACAGTTCGGCGCCCGCCGCCACGCATGCCCCATTGACGGCGGCCACGACCGGCTTGTTCAAGTTCAGGTCACACAAGGACGACACCGGGATGACTTGCGGATCGTTAAGCAGGCGCTCGTCCCATTGGTCTTGCGGCTGCCGGTCGCCGGTCAGCAAGGGCAGCGTTTTAGCCAGGTCGCCGCCGGCGCAGAACGCTTTGTCGCCCGCGGCGGCAAGAATGACGACGCGCACCGAGCTGTCGTTGCGCACATCGATCAGGGCATCGGCCAGGCGACACAGCATCTCGGGGGTCAGGGCGTTGCGCGCCTCGGGCCGGTTCAATGTAATCGTGGCGATATATTCTTGTTTTTCGTATTGAAGTACTGAAGCTGCCATGTTGGTCTCGTTTGCAAGGCGGTGCAACGATCATAGCAAGCCGGCCGGCAACAAGATGTCGCCCGAAAGAATGACGGCAATGGGGGCAGGCAGACTGCTTTATAATCTCTGGCTGCGCGTTGTCCCCGTAGTTAAATGGATATAACTTTCCCCTCCTAAGGGAAGATTGTAGGTTCGATTCCTGCCGGGGACGCCAGCATCTTATCGGGCATCGACTCGATTGCGGGCGTACCCTCCGAATGCCGGCCAGTTCGGTGCCGGGCCACTCGTCCCAACCATGTCCGCTTCGCTTTGATCGCGTGCGCTCGTCTGCGCCTATCGTTTCAGCGAAACTCGGCCACTCATCGCGTAAAAACTGTTGCAACCACGCAAATAAATACACCTTGAATAGTGTATTTTGAACCCGTTTTTATTCGTTGAATCGCGAGCTTATCCCACAATGTTAAAGCTTTGAATAACGTTGATTAGCGGCGCGTAGGAATTGGCGGCAGCCAACCAGAGATCCGAAACACATAAGCCGATGGCCGGAGCAAAAATGCCGAATAAAGACAAATTAAAAGAAATTACCCTTTACTTAAAAGACGAAGACAGCACAACCCTGCTGGCCGAGCACCTCGCGCCCCTCATCCTTTCGCCCGGTGACGACGGCTCGGTAGGCGCCCACATCCATCTCAAAGGCGACCTGGGCGCCGGCAAAACCCACCTGGCCCGATCCCTGCTCCGGGCCTGCGGGGTTACCGGTCGTATCAAGAGCCCGAGCTACGCGC
>NZ_DATJBQ010000049.1:0-4984 GCF_035515275.1 Pusillimonas sp. | reverse complement strand
TTTGCGGTACGGTCACGCCCAGTTGCGACAGCATATTGGTGAGACTTTGCTGAGTAAAGGGCGACTGCCGCACTTGGTCTCCGCTGCCATCAAGCCCCACCACCAGGCCGTAACCGATAAGCTGGTTGGCACGCACGCCCTGGATCGACGCCAGGTCCTTGATGCGGTCAGCCTGAGCGGTCGGTGCGGCCAACACGCCCGCCAGAAGCAGGGTCAGGCCGGCGGCAACGCGCAGCGCACGGCTGGATAAAGCGGTGAAACGGAAAGAACCTAGCGGCACAAACATCCTCAGAACGGTGAGATATTCAAGAAAAAGCGCTGCAGCCAGCCCATGGTCTGCACTTCGTCCATGCGCCCTTTGCTGCGAAACTCGATGCGCGCATCGGCCACCTGCGTTGAAGCGACCGTGTTTGACCCGGTAATGGAACGCGGGTCGACCACGCCCGAAAAGCGAATGTGCTCGCTGCCCCGATTAATGGCAATTTGCTTGTCGCCGGCTATTTGCAGGTTGCCGTTGGGCAGTACGCCGATAACCGTGGTGGTAATGGTGCCGGTGAAGGTGTTGTTGGCACGGCTGGAGCCCGTACCTTCGGCATCGTTAGCCCCGCTGATGTCGAAGCCCTGCTGCGGGCCCAGCCCAGGCGGAAAGAATGACGGCACGACATCGAGCCCCAGGCTGGCGCCACCGCTTCGATTGGAAGCCGTGGCCACGCTCTTGGCCGCGTTGGTGCGCTCTTGAATAACCACCGTCACGATGTCGCCCACATTACGCGGACGCCTGTCTTCGAACAAGGGGTAGTTGCCGTAAGCGGTAGGCTGATAAATAGCGCCGTTGGCCGCCGGGGCAGGCATCTGCTGCGGCGCGGGCGGCGGTGCCGTAAGCGGGCCGGTCACGATCGGCTCGGGCGGTATCATCGCGCAGCCCGTAACCACAAAGGCAAACAGGCAGGTCAGGCAAAGGCGAAAGAAGTGGCGCATTGGCAAGACAACTGGTTCCGTTAAATCTGGGTCAACCGGGCCAGCATCTGGTCAGAAGTCTGGATAGCCTTGCTGTTCATCTCATACGCGCGCTGGGTGGTGATCATGTTGACCAATTCTTCGGCCACGTTGACGTTGGAGGTCTCGACGTAGTTCTGAAGAATCAGGCCGGCGCCGTCCAGGCCGGGGGCAGCAAAGTTGGCGGGACCCGACGCGTCGGTTTCCACGTACAGGTTCTCGCCCTGGCTTTGCAGGCCGGTGGGGCTGATAAAGGTGCTTAACTGCAGCTCGCCCACTTGCACATTGGTGCCAATGGCGCCGGGCTGGGTGACCGACACGGTACCGTCGCGCGCGATTGTGATGCTTAGTGCATTGTCGGGTATGTTGATGGGCGGCTGAATCGGGTATCCGCCGGCCGTGACCAACTGGCCGTTCTGGTCCACCTGCAGACTGCCGTCGCGCGTGTAGGCAAAGGTGCCGTCGGGCATTTCAACTTGCAAAAAGCCGTTGCCCTGGATGGCGATGTCCAGTGAATTGCCGGTGTCTTTCAGGTTGCCCTGGGTATGAACACGCTCGGTCGCGACCACACGTGTACCCGTACCCACCTGCAAGCCCGAAGGCAACTGGTTGGCCACACCCACCTGGGCGCCGGGCTGGCGTATGGTCTGGTACATCAGGTCTTCGAACACCGCGCGGCTGCGCTTGAAGCCCGCCGTATTGACGTTGGCCAGGTTGTTCGAGATAACGTCCATCTGGGTCTGGTTCGATTCCAGGCCCGTCTTGGCGATCCAGAGTGAGCGTATCATTTTTGTTTCCTTGTTGATGCGCCGTGCGCATCCAAATTAAGTTCAGCCGCTGATCGACAGGATGGAGTTGGCCTGCTGGGCATTGCTGCCCGCGTCCTGAATCACCTTCATCTGCATTTCAAAGCGGCGGGCGTTTTCGATTAGTGCCACCATGGTTTCGGCGGGGCTGACGTTGCTCTTTTCCACGAAGCCCGACAGCACGCGCACAGCGGGGTCGGCGGCCACAGCGGGCTGTACGTTCGGGTCAGTGCGAAAGTAGCCGTCGTCGCCGCGCTGCATGGCGGCGGCCTGCGGGTTCACCAGTTTTATCTGGCCCAGCACCTGAATGTCTGCGGGGTTGTCGCCGGCACCCAAGGCCGTAATGGTGCCGTCACTAGAGAACGTGACCGTGCCGCGATCGGGAATCTCGATGGGCATGTTGTCGGCCGACATCACCACGTAACCGTCGCGGTTCACCAGTTGGCTTTGCGGGTTCACGCCGAATTCGCCGCCCCGGGTGTAAGCCTCGCCATTGGGGGTCTGCACGCTGAACCAGCCATCGCCCGTAATGGCCAGATCAAGCGCGCGACCAGTTTCGGTCATGACGCCCTGCTCGAAGTTGCTGCCCGGCGTGGTGGCCACGGTTGAGACGCGGGTGGGCAAGCCTTGCTCGGCCACCACCGGCACCGAGCGGTAGTTCAGCAACTGCGCGCGAAAACCCGTGGTGTTGACGTTGGCCATATTGTTGGACAACACCGTTTGCTGATCCAGCACGCGGTTCGCGCCATTGGCCGCCGTGTAGATAATGCGGTCCATGCCCTGCCCTATCGCATGGTGATCAGGGTTTGCAGCACCTGATCCTGGGTCTTGATGGTCTGGGCATTGGCCTGGTAGGTGCGCTGGGCAATAATCATGTTGACCAGCTCCTGGCTCATGTCCACGTTCGACTCTTCCACCGACTGGCCCTGCAGCGTGGCAAGGCCGTTGCTGCCGGGTCGGCCCACCACGGGACCGCCCGAGGCGCCCGTTTCAACCCAGGCGTTGCCGCCCACGGGCTGCAGTCCTTGCAGGTTGTTGAAGTCGGCCAGGGCCACGTAACCCATGGCCTGTGTTTCGCCGTTGGTGTAGTTGGCCACAATGGCGCCGTCCGTGGCGATGGACATGCCGGCATACTCGCCGGTGGGGTAACCGGTTTGCGTAAAGTTGGGGCTGAACTCACCGCCGAACTGGGTCGAACCGGCATAGCTCAGGTTGATAGTAATAGCATCAGCCGGCGAGTTGGTACCGCCGGGGTTGGCGATATTCAGGGTCTGCGTACCACCGGCAAGCATCAGGCCGTTGCTGGCAAATGTGAGGCTCGCCGGCGCCGTGTCAGGGTGCGAGGTTATCGGGTTTCCGTTCAAGCGGTAATACACCTGCCAGGAGCTTTCATTGGGCGTTGCACTTTCGCGTTTTACGAAGTACTGGGTCAACTGATGGGCATTGCCCAGCGAGTCATAGACCGAAATCGGCAACGAGTGGGTGAAGCTGTCAGGGTTGGCCGGGTTGAAGGGGTGGCCGATGACGGCGGGGGCAAAGGCATTTTCGCCCGCTCCCGCTGGAGGCAGCGCGCCGGCCAGCAAAGGAGCGCCCGCAGTGATGGTGACCGCACCACCATTGGCCGACGTGTATGCTCCAGCACCGGGAGGTGTTCCCTCCCACACAATGTCTCCAAAGGCGTCGACCCAGTAGTTGTAGGTTCCAGGAGTCGGCCCTCCGGCCAGTACGACCGTACCGGCAGCATAGGCATTCTCACCCACACCGGGTGAAAGACTGGCGGCTGTCAAGGGAGTCGCCGCATCGACAGCGACCGCACTGCCGTCGGCGGACGTATAGGCACCGTCAGCAGGGGGCGTTCCATTCCACACCACCTCACCGCCGGCGTTGACCCGGTAGGTGTAGGTGCCGGGAGTCGGCCCGCCTGCCAAAATAATGGTACCGTTTGCGAAAGCAGTTTCGCCTGCACCCACTGCAGGCAGCGCGCTGGCAGGCAACGGGTTCAGCGCAGCGATGTTGACGGCACTACCATCGGCCGAGGTATAGGCGCCGTCAACAGGAGGCGTCCCGTTCCATACGACTTCACCGTCGGCGTTGACCCGGTACGTGTAAGTTCCGGGAGCCGGCCCTCCGGCCAACACAATGGTGCCGTCCACTACCGGCAAAGAAACCGGACTGATCGCCGGCGCGTTCGCATCCAGGTTGGTCTTGGTCGTAACCACATCCGTGGCGCGCGGCGCGATGTTGCCTACGGGCACCATGATGGGCTGCAGGTCGGTGCCGTTCACCCCGTAGCCGGTCAGGCGCTGGCCCTGGGCGTTGACGATGTAGTTGTCTTTATTGGCGAAGAACTGGCCGTTGCGGGTGTACAGGATGTTGCCGCTGGGATCCTGGACACGGAACAAACCCTTGGCGCCGTCGATGGCCATGTCGAACTGGTTGCCGGTGGAACTGATGGTTCCCACGGTGAAGCGCTGGTTGATGCTGGCCACCTGAACGCCCAGGCCCACGCGGCTGCTGGCATAAACGTCGGCGAACGTGGCCGAGCCCGACTTGAAGCCCACCGTGCCTGAGTTGGCAATGTTGTTGCCGATGACATCCAGATTCTGCGCTGCGGCGTTCAGTCCGCTCAAGCCTTGTCCGAAACCCATGATTAACCTCGTTTAATGTATTTGATTCAAATGAAGCCGCGCGACGAGACTGCCGTCGCATCGACGCGTTGCTACATGATTTTGCGAATATCAAAAAGCGAATACTTGCCGGCCAGGCCAAGCTCAAGCTGCAAGCCGGTAGAGGCGTAAGCCACACTGGAAACCCTGCCCGAAGTCAAGGCTTCGGAAGCCACCAGCTCGCCCTCGGCGTCCATGGCCGCGACCTTGACGGTGTAAGCACCGTCGCCCACTGCCAGGCCGGAATCGTCCTTGCCGTCCCACTGCATGGACATGACCCCCGCAGTGTGCGGGCCTTCGAGCTCAATCTGGCGCACGGCCTTGCCGCTGACGTCCTGAATGGTGATGACCATCTTGGCGGCGTCCGAAATAAGATCCACGCCGAAAGGCGTCGCGATCGGGGTTTTCACGCCGTCTACATTGGTGCTGCCCAGCGCGATCTTTTCGCCCGGCACCAATACGTCTTTGCCGATCAGATTGGCCGCCTGCATCGACTGGGACATGTCCATCTGCCCC
>NZ_DATJBQ010000048.1:0-5622 GCF_035515275.1 Pusillimonas sp. | reverse complement strand
CCGCTGCCCGTTGTCGAAGTCGAAGTTGGGCTCGGGCTCGCGCTCCGCATCGCGGTTGCGGTTGTGATCGCGGTGGGGCTCACGGCAGGGCCCGAACTGGCGGTCGAGCCCGAAGTCGAGCTTGGCGTCACGGTCGAAGTCGGGGCCTGGGCATCCAGCGAAATCTCATAAAGCGGCCAGGCCACTTCACCAAACACCTGCGTGGTTTGGCCACGGTGGCGGGCTTTCAAGGCGTCGCGCAGCGCGCCCGTCAACACTTGACGATGCGTGCTAAGCCGGTGCAAGGAATGAACGGCACCTACTGCCAGGCTTAATCCAGGTATCTGCGCCGCCCAGTGCGCGCCCATATGAACCGTTTCTATTTCCGCCCCGGCCGCCGCTTGGCTTCGCCGCAACCGCGAGCGCTGCACCCCGAACACAGCTCCCACTTCCCAGTAGGCCGTGGCGACCAAGCCGGCGCCCAGCACCAGGCCGTCGATACGCCGCGTGTCGCCGGGCACTGCATTGGATTCCCGACGGTTCCCGTCTGAATGAAACAGCTCGGCCCACGGGCGAAGTGCGCCAAGACCAGTGAACGACGGGTCCGAGGCGGGCTTTGCATGCGGCGCCGCGGCGCCCGCCCTGCCCGGCGGGGTCGTGCCGGACACAAAGACTGAAGGCACGGCCATGACCCGCCGGCGCACCGGCCCATGGCCAGGTGAAGCCATGGCCCGCCGCAGCACCGCCTCGCGCACGAAGCGGCTGTCTTCCCAGACGCTGGACAGCACCGAGGCGTTCCAGTTGCCAGACAATTGCCCCAGGGCCCACCCGGCAGAATCTTTGTCCAGGCCGGCGACCTTGTCATGCAGATCGGGGTTGGCTTTGCCGCCAGGGGTGTCTTCGTCAATGACCTTGCCCACGTCTTTTTCATCGGGCGTCTCGCCCGCGTCGTCCAGCGGCACATCGTTGCGCTCGAGGGTAAGCGTGACCGTATCGGCGCTATACGAAAGCGCCGGCGTCAGAAACGCCAGGTCAGAGGCCACCGACGCGAACTGCGTGCCGCCCAGACCGCCGCCGGCCTGAAGAATGTCGTACGAGCTAGAGGTCTTCCACAGCCCGTTTTGCGCCAGCACGGCCACCTCGCCGCCCAGCAAGGCGGTGCCGCCCACCTGCACAGTAGTGGCCTCGCCTGTGGGCCAGGCCACTACCTGGAAGCGGCTGCCCGGCTCGAAAAGGGCATTGCCTTTTATAGTCAGTGCGCCGCCATCAGTATCCGACACAGGCGAAACATAATTGCCCGGTGCCAGGACCCCGCCCGCTTGTATATGCACCGCCCCCACCTCGCCCACGCCTTGCAGCCGTGCGCCGTTGTGTACAAGCACCGAGCCGGAGAAAATTTCGTTAACGGCCAAGGCCCCTTCGGCCACCCGCGCCTGACCGGTGTAGGCCATGGCGTCGCCGGTAATGTCCAGCAGCCCTTCGCCCAGTTTCACGAAAGCCCCGTTGCCCTGCAACAGGCCCGAATGCGTGGCGGCCCCGGCGCCCACGCGCCAGCGCAACACGTCGTCCATGCCGGCCGGCGCAGCCACCGGCGTATACGGCACCACCGGGGGCATGTCATCCACAGCGGCGTCCCGAACGGTAAGCGGTCGGCTTATGTTGATGCCGGGCGAGTATTCCAGCTGCGTGCCCTTCACGGTCTCGATACCGCCGAACGCCCCAAACACCGCGGGCCCGTCGATATGCAGGCTGCCCTGCCACAGCCGGGTGCTGCCCCGGTAAGTGTTGGTGCCCGACAAACGCAGCGTTCCACCCCCCAATTTGTACAGGCCGTTGGGCGAGCCCGGCACCGGCTTGATGTCGCCGCCGATGTGAGCCTTTACGTCCTGAACAACATCAATGTAGGCCGGCTCGGCCACCAGGTGGTCGTGGCTCGACGTCCACTCGGGCGCCTCGATGCGCAGCACATCGCCCTCAAATACAAAAGGCGCAGAACCCGTCTGCGCCTTTGCCGAACCCAACCCCAATAACACCGTGGCGGCCGCACACGCCGACACACTCAGCCACCGTTTCCAGGGGGGTGGGTAATACGCCTGCTGCCTTCCTACGCACAACGCTTCTTGATCACGCTTCGTAAATTGCCAAGCCATGCATCTCTCCTTGAAATACAACGACCAAACAAACCACTAACGAAAAGGTCCGAACACCTGCCCGGACCACGTTGCTGCAGTATTTTCCACATGGGCGAGATTCGCCCATGTGCGGCAGTATAGGCACTTTTAATTACTTTTAATACATTTTTTAATTATTTTGTAATATTTTCAGCCGAGCGCGAACGCGCGCCGCCTACAGCCACTTGCACCAGCGGCCCCGCCTTTCAGGGCTTAATCGGGCCCGCCTGCGACCCGGGGCCAGGCAATACGCAGATCAACACTGCCCGGGCCGGCCACGTTCACTTTTTGGGTTTTGGTCTGGCCCTGGTATGTGGCCTGCACGGTATAGGCGCCAGGCTTAAGTTCAGCCAGAAAATACGGCCCCACCGAGGGCAAGCTTAGCACCGGCGCACCGTCGGCCTCTTTGATTTCAAGCTGAACGTCGGCCACATAAGGCGTCGAGCCGTCGTCGCCCGTGGCGGCGAAAGTCAACGCCAAGGGGTAGCGCGATTTTGCTTCTTTTATGGCGGTGGATTCATCAATACCGAAGCCGCCGGTGACGTATTGGATGCCCTGCACACTTTGGGTGGCAGGAAGCTGCGCATGGGCAACGCCGCCAAAGGCCATGGCCGCTGCCAAGACCATAGCTACTGTCGACACCATAGCCGGGTCCAACATTCTGCTCGCGGCGCCAGCCACCCGACTGGAGCTGGCGCTGGAGCCCGAACCTGATCTCGTCGCTACGCGATGAATAAGTTTGCTGTACATAGAGCCTCCGTCGAAAGTGCCAGAAAGACCGTGCGCAGCAGGCAGCATGCCCGCGCCAAAACCAGTGGCGACCCTACACACAGACCCTGTGCAGCTCCTCTAAGCAATTGCCGTCAAACTTGCACTAGGGGGCCCGAAGCACCTGTCCGAAGCACCTGTCCGAAGCACCCGCCCGAAGCCCCCGTCCCAAGCACCTATCACCCGCCGTAAACTCCAGCCCCTAAAGCGCATACCCCATACCCGTTACCAAGAACCGTCCTGACGCAAACTACAACGCCGACCCCACACGCCTGGCTATGCCACCTTCCCTTCCTCGGTGGCAATACCGTAAAAGCCGTAGTTTTCAGTAAAGCGATTGCGCTCGGAAAAATTCAGCCATAGGCGCAGCAGCCAGCGGCGGCGGCCGGGGTCTTCCCAGTCGACATAACTGGTGCGCGAATGCAGCGTGGTGTGGTTGTTCAGCCATTGAATATCGCCGGGGCGAAAATCCATGGACAAGCACAGCTCTTGCGACGACGCCCATTTGTCGATCAGGTCGAACAGCTCGCGGTGCTGGTCGCTTAATGGCGGCGCGCCTTCGTAGCGCTGGCCCGATTCAATGAAGTTGCGCAGGTACATGGTGGACAGCTTGCCGTTGGCCCAGCCGCAAATCGAGGTCACCCAATAAGGCTGGCCGGTGACGGCATTGTGCTCGCCCCGATGGTCGAACCACAGCGGCTGGTACAACAAGGGGATGAGATCGGGGCGCTCGCGCAAAATGGCGTTGTAGATGCTGCACGAGCTGACGACCAGGCTTGCGCCGCCTTCTTTCGAGGTGCGCACACAAGCCAGCCCCACCACGTCGGCGCCGTCCACATGAAACGGCGCGGCATGGTTGGTGTGATAAAAGCGCGAATCGGCATTGCTGCTGGGGTCGGTGCTGGTGGTGTTGATCACGCTGCCCAACAGTTCGCCCTTCGAGTTCTGCACAATGGGCGAGCCCAGATGCAGGCCCAGGCCCCAAAACGCGGTGCTCAGTTCGTCTTCATTCCATTCGCCCACCGGCAGGCCGCGCCAAAGCTCAAAGCCGCGTCCGTTTTCAAGCTCTTCACGCAAGGTGTCGATGCGGGCGGTCAGCACCGGCAGGGGGAAGTCGGCCGCAGTCATGTCGCGCAACGGCTCGCCCTTGCCCATGGCATGGCGCACCGCCGCTTTAAGTTCGTTAACTTCCACCGCGCTTAGTGTGTATTTCCACGCGTCCGAGTGCTGCATCTGGTCGCGTGTCCAGGCGGCGGGGTGTTCAAAAGCTTGTGTCAGCATTTCAGTCATTGTTGTCTCCTTCAGTCTCGGTATCCCGGCGAAAGCCTGTCGAGCCGGCGCAGTAGTGCCGGCCAAGCCAGCAAGGCGGGGTGCGCCGTACCCATTTTTTCCATGGCGGCCTCTACGCCCGCCAACACCTGGGGTTGAACCGCAAGCAGCTCGCCCCCAGCCTGAGCCGCCACTTGTATCTGGCAAGCCGTTTCAAAGATAGACATGGACCAGAACGCATGCGCGATGCTGCGCGCAGCGGTAAGCAGCCCATGGTTGCGCAACATGAAATAGGTGGCGCCGCCCAGGTCTTCTTGCAGGCGTGCGCGTTCGTCGTCGTGCACGGCCAAGCCTTCGTAGTCGTGATAGGCCAGCGAATTCAGCACCAGGGTGGCCTGCTGCGAGATGGGTAGCAGGCCCTTGGGCTGTGCGCTAACGGCCACGCCCGCCCGCGTATGCGTGTGCATCACGCACTGCACATCGGGCCGCGCCGCATGCAGGGTGCTGTGAATGACAAAACCGGCACGGTTCACCGGGTAGCTGCTTTCAGACAGCGGGTTGCCGTCGATGTCGATCTTGATCAAGGACGATGCCGTGATTTCGTCGAACAACATGCCGTAAGGGTTGATCAGGAACACTTCGCGGCCGTTTTCGTCGGGCAGGCGGGCACTGATGTGGGTGGCGATAAGGTCGCTCATGCCATACAGGGCGGCCAGCCGATAGCAGGCCGCCAGATCGATGCGCGCGCGCTGTTCGGTATCCAATGCCTGATCCGCATCGATAAAGCCGGTTTCGCTGGGGCTCATTTTGTCTCCGTAACGGGGCTGCGCAACTGCTTCTTGTCGATCTTGCCCACCCCCGTGCGGGGCAGATCGGGCACCAGGTGAATGGCCGAAGGCCATTTGTACTTGACCAGGCGTTCGGCCAGGAAGGCCATGGGCGCTTCTCGGGTGATGTCAGCGTCAGCCACCACATAGGCCACCAGCACCTCGCCCCGATAGGCATCGGGCACCCCAATAACCGCCGCCTCGCGCACGCCCCGGTGACAAATAAGCGCCTCTTCGATTTCACGGGGGTACACATTAAAGCCACTGACAATGGCCATTTCTTTCTTGCGGTCGGAAATGGTGAGGTAGCCTTCAGCATCAAGCCAGCCGATGTCGCCGGTATATAGCCAGCCATTGCGCAACGCTTCGGCGGTTTCAGCCGGCCTGCCGTAGTAGCCCAGCATGACTTGCGGGCCTTTAACACGAATTTCGCCAACCTCGCCCTGCGCCAGTATTTTTTCGCCGTCGTTGACATCAACGATCTGCACCTGCGTTTCAGGCACGGCAATACCAACGGTGCCTGTCTTGCGCACCCCGTTCAAGGGGTTGTAGGCAATAACCGGCCCCGCTTCGGTCTGGCCGTAGCCTTCGCACACCGGGCAGATCGG
>NZ_DATJBQ010000047.1:0-17288 GCF_035515275.1 Pusillimonas sp. | reverse complement strand
CTCACCAGCTTGCCAATGGGCTCCCCTCAAAAATTAACAGAATTTAGCCAATACTTAACAAAAGATAAGTTAAATTGGCAATCAAAGACCTACGACAGACTTTATTCCCTTTCGACAGATTTTATTTTCGGACTTCACACCACCCCGTTTTCGCCCACCCTATTCCACTGTCACACTCTTAGCCAGATTCCTAGGCTTATCCACATCCGTACCCCGAGCGCACGCAGTGTGATAGGCCAGCAACTGCAGCGGAATCGTATGCAGCAGGGGCGACAGCTTCCCGTAGTGCTCGGGCATGCGAATAACATGCATGCCTTCTGCGTTGACAATCTTGGTATCGGCGTCGGCGAACACGTATAGCTCGCCGCCTCGGGCGCGTACCTCTTGTATGTTGGACTTGAGCTTTTCCAACAGCTCGTCGCGCGGGGCGATGGTTACCACCGGCATGTGTTCGGTAACCAGCGCCAGGGGGCCGTGCTTGAGCTCGCCGGCGGGGTAGGCTTCGGCGTGTATATAGCTGATCTCTTTAAGCTTTAAGGCGCCTTCAAGTGCAATGGGGTAGTGCATGCCGCGCCCCAGGAAGAGAGCATTTTCTTTGGCGGCGAAGCGGTCGGCCCAGGCCATGATTTGCGGTTCAAGAGCCAGCACGGCCTGAATGGCCACCGGCAAGTGGCGCAGGGCTTTCAAGCCGTCGGCTTCTTGCTCTTCGCTAAGCCGGCCCTTGGTCTGGGCCAGGGCCAGGGTAAGCAGATACAGCGCAGTAAGCTGGGTAGTAAAGGCCTTGGTCGAGGCCACGCCGATTTCAATGCCGGCGCGGGTAATGTAGGCCAGCTTGCATTCGCGAACCATGGCGCTGGTGGCCACGTTGCACACGGTCAGCGTGTGGTGCATGCCCAGGCTGCGGGCGTGCTTGAGGGCGGCCAGGGTGTCGGCGGTTTCGCCTGATTGCGAAATGGTCACGACCAGGCTGCGCGGGTTGGGCACGCTGTCGCGGTAGCGGTATTCGCTGGCAATTTCAACGTTCACCGGAATCTTGGCGATGGATTCGATCCAGTACTTGGAGGTAAGGCCGGCGTAATAGCTGGTGCCGCAAGCCAGTATCAGCACGTTGTCAATTTCGTTGAAGACCTTGTAGGCCTGGTCGCCGAATAACTCGGGCGAAATGGATTCGATGTCTTGCAGGGTGTCGGCAACGGCACGCGGTTGCTCGAAAATTTCTTTCTGCATGTAGTGGCGGTAGGGGCCCAGCTCGGCCGCGGCGGTGTGCAAATGTACGGTATGCACGGTGCGCTCAACTTGCTGCCCTTCTGCATCCACGATCCATACGCGTGCAAGCTGCAGGTCGACCACGTCGCCGTCTTCAAGGTAAATGATCTGGTCGGTGGTGCCGGCCAGCGCCAGGGCGTCAGAGGCCAGGAAATTTTCGTCTTTGCCGCGGCCCACCACCAGGGGTGAGCCCTGGCGCGCGCCCACGACGCGATGAGGCTCGTCACGACAGAACACGGCAATGGCGTAGGCGCCCTCCAGACGTTTGGTGGCCTGCTGCACGGCCGCGAACAGGTCGCCGTCGTAGTTGTGATCGATAAGATGGGCGATGACCTCGGTGTCGGTCTGGCTTTCGAAGTCGTACCCGACGGCTTGCAGCTCGACGCGAAGATCGTCGTGGTTCTCGATAATGCCGTTGTGAACCAAGGCGATGCGCGGCTCGCCGCGGCCCTGGTTCTGGCCGGAAAAATGCGGGTGGGCGTTATGAGTGGCCGGCGCACCATGGGTGGCCCAGCGTGTATGGGCAATGCCGGTAAAGCCCGAAAGCTTCTCGTTGTGAATTTCGCGCTCAAGTTCGGCCACGCGCTGGGTGCTGCGCGTGCGGCGCAGGCCGCCATTGGCGTGCAGGGCCACGCCGCAAGAGTCGTAGCCACGGTATTCAAGGCGTTTCAGGCCTTCGACCAGAATGGGGGTTACATCACGCTGCGCGACTGCACCGACAATTCCACACATGACACTCGACTCCTGAAGTAAATACGACAATGGCTATTGTGCTTAAATCTCCCCGAAATAAGATTATGTATTTTCCAGTTATTTTTACTTTTATTTCACCCAACAGTCTTAATGAAATGAAATTTCATTCTGAACGTGATATTTTACTTTTATGGAAAATAAACCGCCCTTAGACGAGCTGGACCGACGCATTCTTGAACAACTTCAAACAGATTGTTCGATTACCAATCAAGAATTGGCACAACGGGTGCACGCCTCGGCCCCCACCTGCCTGCGCAGGGTGCGGAGGCTGCACGAAGAGGGCATTATTGAAAAACAAGTCGCCATTATCAATCCCGAGCAACTGGGTAATAACCTGACGGCAATTGTCGAGGTCACGCTCGATACCCAAACGGCCGAGGCTCTAACGGTTTTTGAACAAAAGATGGGGGCGGAACCCGCCATCTTGCAGTGCTACAGGGTGTCGCAAGGGCCGGATTTTGTGCTGGTCGTGCAGGTGCTGGACATGCCCGATTACCACGAGATGGCGCACCGCACGTTCACGTCTGACGCCAATGTGCGTAACGTGCGCACATTTTTTTCCATTCATCGCAGCAAATTCGATACGCGCACACGTATTCACGCAAGCAGTTAGCTGGGGGCGCCTAGCTGGGGGCGCCTAGCTGGGGCGCCTAGCCGGGGGCGCCTAGCCCTTGGCCTCGAAACGCGTCAGCAAAACCTGATACGCGTCCAGGTAATGATGCGCCATGCGGCGCGGGTCGTGCTGCGCTAATACAAAAGCATGGGCTTTGCGCACCATGCTGTTGCGAAGCTCGGCATCGTCCAACACCCGGCCGATTGCCTGCGCAATACCTACATGGTCGCCCACTTTACAGAGCAGGCCCCGCCCGTCGGCCAGCACTTCGGCAAGCCCACCCGCGTCGGTTGACACCACCGGCACAGAGTACAAAAACGCGTCAAGGACGCTGGTACCCAGGGCCTCGAACGTAGAGGACAATACAAATACATCCATCAGGCGGTACAGGTCTTCGACCCCTTGCTCAAAGCCGGCGAAAAGGTAACTTTCTTGCAAGCCCAGTTGCTTGACCAGCTCGCGTGCCGCCTGCTCGGCGTCTCCGCCCGCTCCCAAATGCACAAAGACGAAGTCGTTGCGTGCTTGTCGCAAGGCATGAACCGCCCGCACGAGCGTGCACGGGTCTTTTTCGCGGGTTAGCGCCGCCACGGTGGCAACGACCTTAAGACCCTGCAACTGGTATATATCTGAAAACGTGCGAGCGTGATCAAGATCGAAAGGCCTGGCCTCGATGGCACTGGGTATGACCACCACCGGCAGGTCAAGGCGGCGCGGTTCGGCGGCAGCGGCCTCACTGATTGCGACAAGCAGATCGGCCCTTTGCCACTTCCAGCGGGTTTTTTCTTGTTTTTTCTCGGCTACCGGAAACGCCGTGCGTCGTGTAAATACGATGGGGCGGCGCAATAGCGGCTTCAGCAGGGTGAGCCAGGTAAGCGTGTTGGCGGTTTGGGCATGCAAAATATCAAAGCGCCTGGCAATGCGCAGCAGCTTCAAACACGAGGAGAGCGGGCCGGAGGCCTCAAATACCTCGAATCCTTCGCGTCGGGCGGCTTGCGCCAACGGCTCGCCCCGCCGGGCAAGCAAGGCCGCGTGGTGTCCCGCAGCGCGAAACTGCCGCAGACAAAGCAGCGTCTGGCGCTCCCCGCCACGCCAGCCTCGCTCGAAGTTCAATTGCAATATGCGCATGGCTGATTAAAGCTCGCTGTCGGGTACGGGGCTGAAATAACGAACCACATTAACGGCCAGGGCCCCCAAGGCACAAATCATGGAGAAGACAAGGGCCACGGTGGCGCCATAGCCTGCGCTAAGGTTGAAGGCAATGGCCACCAATGCCGTGCCCAGGCTTTGGCCGAACACGCGTGTGGTGGCTTGTAACGCGCCAATCGCACCGCTGCGCCGGCGTGGCCCACCCGTAAGCAAGGCGCGATTGTTGGGGCTTTGAAAGAACCCGAACCCCACCCCGCCCAAAAGCATGGCCGCCGCAAACCAGCCAAATTGTGCATCAAGCGGCAGCAGCACCACCCAACCCAGCCCCCCGGCCATGCATGCGGCACCGATGGCGCACAGCACGGCCACCCGGTAGCGGTCAGACAAAACACCCGAGATGGGCGCCATAACCGCGGTGCCGAACGACCACACTCCCAATAAAATACCCACGTCGGAATAACTATAGTTCACGACGTTCAAATAATAAAAAGGCAGCGCCACGAAAGAGCTCATGTGGGCTGCAAATGAAAACGCCGACGCCCCCACGGCAAAGGCGACGGGCTGTATGCGCAGCAGGTCAATGGGAACCAGCGGCGCGGTCTGGTCCCACGAGCGACGCACCAGCGCCACCGTACTGACGCCGGCCACCGCCAGAAACAACAAGGCCTGCCACGGCGCATGCACCAGCATGTCGAGCCCGCTGACAAACAAACCCAGCGCCAACATGCTTAAACCGCAGCTGACCCAATCAAAGCGCCTTTTCATTCGCGGCAGGTCGGGCAGGTAGCGGGCGCCAATTGCAGCGGCAATGCACAGCGGCACATAGGCGACGAAAATCCAGCGCCAGTCGGTATACTCGAGTATGAACGCGCCGATACTGGGCCCGACCACCATGGTGGCGCCCACCGCCAGCGAGTTCAGGCTTATTCCGAAACCCATCATGCGCATGGGGTAGGTGTTGCGCACCAGGCCGCCGAACAAGCACATGAGCATCGAGGTGCCCAGCGCCTGGCAGATGCGCGCCAGCAGCAACCCGATAAAGGTGGTGGACAAGGCGCAAGCCATGGCCGAAGCCATGAAGATCAGCACACCCAGTAAATACATGCGCTGCGAGCCGATGCGTTCGCTGACCGCCGAAAACGGCAATAGCGTAACGACGATGACCAGGCTGTAGGCAATGGCCAGCCACACGACCAGGCTGGGATCCAGGCTTAGGTCTCGGGCGATGGTCGGCAACGCCACGTTGACCATGCTCATGTCCATCGACGAAAGCAAAATGCCGATGAGTAGGGTCGCTACGGCCCAATAGCGGCGGGGAGCTTCGAGGCCGTCTGGTTGGGCTGCCTCTTGTGGACGTTGCCCGTTTTCTTGCACGTCAGGCTTTCTTGACAGGACGAGCCCAACCCGACACCGACTTTTGCGTAGAGCGCGACAAGGTCAATTGTTCAGCCGGCGCGTCTTTGGTCAACGTCGTGCCCGCTCCCACCGTGGCGCCACGGCCCACGGTAACCGGGGCCACCAACTGGGTGTCCGACCCGATAAAGGCATCGTCTTCGATAATGGTCTGAAACTTGTTGGCGCCGTCGTAATTGCAGGTAATGGTGCCTGCACCAATATTGACCCGCTCACCCACCAGCGCGTCGCCGATATAAGCAAGATGATTCGCCTTGGACTGCCGGCCAAGCGTACTTTTTTTGATTTCGACAAAGTTGCCCACATGCGCCTCGTCGCCCACCCGGGTACCCGGCCGCAAGCGTGCATAAGGGCCGACTCGCGCCTGAACCCCCACCTCGGCATCGTGTACATGGCTGAAAGCCTCGATCAATGCGCCTTCACCGATTTGAGCCTGGCTGACGACGCAATGCGGGCCGACCCGTACCCCGTCAGCCAAAACCACGTCGCCTTCGAACACACAGCCAACGTCAATAAACACGTCGCGCCCACATTTCAAGGTACCGCGCAGATCAAAACGCGCCGGATCGGCCAGCGTGACGCCCTGTTCCAACAGGCGGCGAGCTTGCTCGCCCTGCCAGATACGCTCGAGCTGAGCCTGCTGAACGCGGCTGTTGACGCCCAGGGTTTCCCAAGCGGCAGCAGCATGGGCGGCACTGACCGGCACGCCGTCTGCCACAGACAGCCCCACCACGTCGGTCAGATAATATTCGCCCTGGGCATTGTTGTTGCCGATGCGATCAAGCCAATTTATCAGCCGGTTGGTCGGGGCGGCCAGTATGCCGGTGTTCACTTCATTAATGGCGCGCTCGGCTTCCGAGGCGTCTTTGTGCTCGACAATGCGTATGACCTGCCCCGCATTGTTTCGAACAATGCGCCCATACCCAGTGGGGTCGGCCAGCTTTTCGGTCAACACCGCCATGCCGTCGTCCCGCGCCTTAAGCAGGCCCGCCAGGGTTTCGGTCTGCACCAACGGCACATCGCCGTACAGCACCAGCGTGGTGTCGGCCGCATTGCCTTCTTGCAGCAGCAAGGGCACAGCCTGTTGCACCGCATGACCCGTGCCCTGCTGGGGGCTTTGCACCACAAAGCTCAGGTCTGCATGGCCGGCAAATGCCTGTTGCACGCGTTCGGCTCCATGCCCCACCACCACAACGATACGATCCGGGTCCAGACGTCGAGCGTTATCAAGAACGTGAGTCAGCATGGGTTTTCCGGCGAGCGGGTGGAGGACCTTGGGCAGGTCCGACTGCATGCGTTTGCCCAGGCCTGCAGCCAGTATCACGATATTCAGCATGTGCTTTTAAAGACGAGAAGTAAAAGGGGATCTTGGAAAGGTGGCGTGGTTGGAAGGAAGTACCCCACAACGGTGACGACGCGCGAACGCCGCCACCGATGGGGGACGACACATTCACTAAAAAGTGCGGCCGGATCCGATGACACGCTTGCGTGCGGGCGTCGCACCGGCCTTTTTGGCGGCCCGCCGTTTGACGGCAGGCTGGGCCTGGGCGGAGGTTGCCGCCTTTTTGGTCGTAACGCTTGCCTGGCGGCTGGAAGCCTTGCCAGTAGCCTTGCGCGGCGCGGCCGACCGCTTGGCGGGGCCGGCGGTTTCGCCTTGAGCCGCTGCAGGCTGGCTCGCCTGCATGCCCGCGACCGTGGCGGCGGCAAGTGTGTCAAACTGCTTTTGCAGCATGTTCCACCAGCCTTGTGCAGCCTCGGACATGGCGGCAGGGTCGGCGTGCAGCGGCGCAGCCTGCTCGGCGCCCGGCTGGCCTGATGCTGTTGCAAAAGCCTGCGCCGGGGCCTGCTCGCGCAATGGCTCGGCAGTTTTTATTTTTGCCTGGCCCGAAGGCTTGATGCCCAACACCACCTCGAGCGGAGAAGGGTTGTCGCCATCGGCCGAGGTTCCGGGCACATTGGCAAACGACTTGAGCGTGGCAATCGTAGCCCGCTGCACCTCGAGTGCCTGGATGGAACTGGTTAGCATCGACATATTGATACGCAGCCAGTTTTCTACCGCTTTAAGGTCATTGATGCGCCGGTCGAGGTCTTCGGTGGTAAGCGCGGCCGGCACCGGCGGCTGGCTAAGCACCCCCGAACCGGCCAGGCTTTGCCAGGCCCGGCTCAGCATTTCCATACTGGCCAGCAATGGGTTGCTCGACATTTCGTTGGCCTGACCGAAGCCGGGCAATATAAAAGGGTTGCTGTTCTGGCTACTCATGAGGACCTCGGGCTGCGCAGTGAAAATGCAAAACCAGTAGATGTGTATGCTGTAAGCTTAAACTGAACAGCCACCCAGCGTCTAATGAACGCAGTGCCGCTCATTGCAAACAAATGAAACACCACTATCTGCTAACCGAACTGGAAAGCGCCATTAACTACTGGCGCAATCGCTCACCATCGCAAGGCGACGAGCTGGCCCTGTGCGCTGAAGCTGCAGCCCTGGCCGAGCCCTATGCACTAATGATCTACGAATCGCGCAACGAAATCGCCTCGCAGACCCTTTCTGCCAAAGCCCACGAGGCCCTGCTGGCCTGGGAGGCCGCCACCCAGAAGTAGCTTGAATTCGAGCCGCTGCACCCAGGCAGGGCGAAAAGGCTCAAGCGGCCGCCAACCGCCGTACCAACCCTTCAAGCACCACCAGCTCGGCCTCAACCGTGAACTGCCCCGCCTGAATGAGCTCCCAGACCTCTTCAACGGTTACCGCACGAATCTCGTCCACTTCGCCGTCCTGGTTACGAAGCGGCACGGATTCGTCGAGCACACACTCGCTGACCAGCACATCTTCCACCTGATACCCCTCGGGCAGACGGCGATGCATACGTAAAATAGTTCGCAGCGGCGAGCGGGCTGCCATATGCTCGGGCAACAGACCGGCTTCTTCCTGGCTTTCGCGCAGCAACGAATGTTCTAGGGTTTCACCTGCAACCGCCAGGCCCCCGACGAGGGTGTCCCACATTCCGGGGTCGGTTGATTTGCCGGCCGAGCGCAGGGCGATCCACAAACGCCCGTCGGGCGTCCAGGCATTCAGGTGCACCGCCTTGGTCAGCATGCCCAGCGGACGAACCGCCGCGCGCTCGATCGCCCCCAGTGTTTTGCCTTCGCCCACCACATCAAGCAGTTCGTCGCGCCAGGCCCGCAAGCAGCCCGCATCGCGCATCAATAACGCCGCATCGGCCAGCACCTGATCAAGCATACGCCGGGGAACCGTGGGAACCGCATCGATACAGACGGCTTCGGGCTCGATGCGCACGCCCTCGAGCGAGCTCAGCGCACGCGTGGCGCGAGGCGTGATCCAGCCCGCCACACGCCCCGAAACGGTAAGAGGCCGGGACCCTGCGGGCGGCAAATGCTGAATGCGCGGCACCAGTAAACGGTAGCGCTTATCAAGCGTGGAAACCAGTGATCTGGAAGCATGAGCGTTCATGCGGCAATTGTAATGTACGGCAATTGATGCTTTACCAATTTCCGCCCTCAAGCCTAATATGTGGGTTGCGTCAACCAAGAGTCCGGCAGTTCGCTATAATTCGCCGGTCTCTAAGCAATTAAATCGAGCAGGTAGTCTTGAGGCCAAGCAACACGAAAACCTGCCATCCAATCATCGTGCCTTTTCCAAAGGGCGTAAATCGCGCCTAGATTCAACTCGTCATTCGGCGAAGGCACTTCGTATTTCGAGGTCAGCATGAAGAAGTTGAGAGGGGTACTGGGAGCAGGCGCAATGCTAATGGCAAGCGCGGCCAGTGCGCAGGTCCAGGATATGCCGGGGGGCCCACGAGTCAACCAGCTCAACCTCCCTCCGGGGGTTACCGAAATTTCGTACGACATCATGTGGCTGCACTGGATGCTGTTAATCATCTGTACAGTCATTTTTCTCGGTGTCTTTGGCGTCATGTTCTATTCGATCGTGATGCACCGAAAATCGCGCGGCCATAAAGCCTCCAGGTTCCACGAGCACGTAGGTGTCGAAGTTGCCTGGACAGTCATCCCCTTTCTTATCGTCATCGCCATGGCGCTGCCTGCCACGCGCACGGTCGTCGCCATGAAAGACACCTCCAGTGCCGACCTCACCATCAAGGCCACCGGCTACCAATGGAAATGGGGCTACGAGTACCTTGACGGCCCCGCCCGCGACGTTCAATTCCTTTCAACGTTGTCTACGCCGCGCAGCCAGATCATGGGCCACGAGCCGCGCAGCAACACCTACCTTATGGAAGTCGACAACGAGCTGGTCGTGCCTGTCGACAAAAAAGTGCGCATTATCGTCACTTCGGCCGACGTCATTCACTCGTGGATGGTGCCCGATTTCGGCGTCAAGCAAGACGCGATCCCCGGCTTCCTGCGCGACACTTGGTTCCGTGCCACCAAAACCGGCACCTACCGCGGCCAGTGCGCCGAACTATGCGGCAAAGACCACGCCTTCATGCCGATTGTGGTGCGTGTGGTTTCGCAGCCCGAGTACGAAGCCTGGGCCGCCGAGCAACAGAAGGCCCTGGCCGGCGCTGCCGACGATCCCACCAAAGAGTGGACTCCCGAAGAACTGATCGCCCGCGGCGAAAAGGTGTATGCCGCTAACTGCGTTGCTTGCCACCAGGCCAACGGCAAGGGCTTGCCCCCGGCCTTCCCGCCGCTTGAAGGCAGCGAAAAATCCGTATTGGCGCCCAAGCAAGGCCAGATCGACACCGTGCTTAACGGTCACCCCGGAACCGCCATGGCGGCCTTCCGCGACCAATTGAACGACGTCGAAATCGCTGCCGTCATTACGTACACGCGCAATGCATGGGCCAACGCAGGCAAAGGGCCAGACCCGGTCGTGCAGCCTGCCGACGTGACCGCACAGCGCTAAGCACGAGATCATGCGCATCGTAAATTCAAACGTTTTTGCCCAGGCCCGCAGCGGCGCCTCGGTACAGTAAGGAGTCCACCATGAGCAGTGTTACTGCCGACCACGTACCCGCGAGCCACGGGCACGAAGAGCACCACGATATGCCGCGCGGTTGGCGGCGCTGGCTATTTGCCACCAATCACAAAGACATCGGTACCATGTACCTGATCTTTTCGTTCCTGATGCTGCTCGAGGGCGGCACGCTGGCCCTGTTGCTGCGTACCGAACTATTTGAGCCGGGCCTGCAGTTCTTCCAGCCCGAGCTGTTCAACCAGTTCACCACCATGCACGGCCTGATCATGATTTTCGGCGCGATCATGCCGGCCTTCGTGGGTTTTGCCAACTGGATGATCCCGCTGCAAATCGGGGCCTCTGACATGGCCTTTGCCCGCATGAACAACTTCAGCTTCTGGCTGTTGCCCGTGGGCGCCATCCTGTTCACGGCTTCGTTCTTTGTTCCCGGCGGCGCAACCGCTTCGGGCTGGACCATGTACGCACCGCTGTCGTTGCAAATGGGCCCCGGCATGGATTTCGCCATTTTCGCGGTGCACATTCTGGGCGCCTCATCGATCATGGGCGCCATCAACATCATCGTCACCATCCTGAACATGCGCGCTCCGGGCATGACGCTGATGAAAATGCCGCTGTTCTGCTGGACCTGGCTTATTACCGCGTACCTGCTTATTGCCGTTATGCCTGTACTGGCTGCGGCGGTAACCATGCTGCTTACCGACCGCCACTTTGGCACGGCCTTTTTTAACGCAGCCGCAGGCGGCGACCCGGTTCTGTACCAGCACGTGTTCTGGTTCTTCGGTCACCCCGAGGTCTACATCATGATTCTGCCGGCGTTCGGCATCGTGTCGGCCATTGTGCCTGCGTTTTCGCGCAAGCCGCTGTTCGGTTACGCATCCATGGTGTATGCCACGGCAGCCATCGCCATTCTTTCGTTCCTGGTCTGGGCTCACCACATGTTCGCCACCGGCATGCCGGTGACGGGGCAGTTGTACTTCATGTACGCCACCATGCTTATCTCGATTCCCACCGGGGTCAAGATCTTCAACTGGGTGGCAACCATGTGGCGCGGCTCGCTTACGTTTGAAACGCCCATGCTGTTCGCCATCGGCTTCATCTTTGTGTTTACCGTTGGCGGTTTCACCGGCCTGATCGTGGCCGTGGCCCCCATCGATATTGCGGTGCACGACACCTACTACGTGGTGGCGCACTTCCACTATGTGCTGGTGGCAGGCTCGCTGTTTGCACTGTTTGGCGGGGCCTACTACTGGCTGCCCAAATGGACAGGCCGCATGTACGACGAGCGCCTGGGCAAATGGCACTTCTGGTCGACCATGATCTCGTTCAACATCACGTTCTTCCCCATGCACTTCCTGGGGCTGGCCGGCATGCCGCGCCGCTACGTTGATTACGCAGCGCAGTTCACCGATTTCCACCAAATCGCCACCATCGGTGCGTTCTGGTTCGGCCTGTCACAAATCATTTTCATGTACGTGGTGCTTAAAGCCTATTCGGGCCGGGGCGAGCCTGCTCCTGCCAAAGCCTGGGAAGGCGCCGAAGGCCTTGAATGGACAGTGCCCTCGCCGGCTCCGTTCCACACCTTCGTGACACCACCTGTAGTTAAATAAGAACATGACACCCGAGCAACGCCGCCGCAACCGCATCGCAGGAGCCATCCTGGCCATTATCGTTATCGCGATTTTTGCCTGGACCTTCCTGCGCGGCTCGGTACTGATGAATTAACCGTAACAACGTAATGACCGACGACATCCGCGAACTGTCAAAGCGCAAGCTGAACTTCTTCCAGACGCTGAAAGCCGTGCTGTGGGGTTTTTTTGGGGTGCGCAAGGGCAAGGGCTATCAAGAAGACATTTCCAGCCTCAACCCTGTGCACCTTATAATCGCGGCAATCATCGCCACCCTACTTTTTGTGGTGGCGCTGGTCATGATCGCCAAGTTTTTCATCAACCAGGCTGTTTAGCTCCGCATCAGCAATATTAGATAATTTGTAGGAGATCACCATGAGTGCAAGTCACTCGGCTCACGGAAACGAAGCGCCTTACTACTACGTGCCGGCCGAATCGCCCCACCCTGTACGCGCCAGTTTTTCGTTGCTGCTGACCCTGTTGGGCGCGGCGCTGTGGATCAACAGCTACGCCATCGGCCATTGGGTGTTTTTACTGGGCATTTTGTCGCTGTTTGTCGTTCTGTTCGGCTGGTTCGGCGATGCCATCCGAGAATCAGAAGGCGGCCTGAACAGCGCGCGCGTTGACCATGCCTACCGCTGGAGCATGGCCTGGTTTATTTTTTCAGAGGTGATGTTCTTTGCGGCCTTTTTTGGTTCGCTTTGGTATGTGCGCACCATTACCACGCCCTGGCTTAGCGACCTGGAACACCAGGCGCTGCTGTGGCCGTCGTTTACAGGCGCCTGGCCGAACCTGGGGCCGGCCGGTGTCGTTGATGCGTTCGAAATCATGGGCCCCTTCTGGCTGCCCACCATCAACACGGCACTGCTGCTTACCTCGGGCCTTACCCTTACCATTGCCCACCACGCCCTGCGCGCCAACCAGCGCGGCAAGACCATTTTCTGGCTTGCGGCGACGGTTATTCTGGGCTTTGTCTTCGTAGGCTGCCAGTCGTACGAGTACTACCACGCCTACACCGACCTTAATCTTCGCTTCGACTCGGGCGCGTATGGTTCGCTGTTCTACATGCTTACCGGCTTCCATGGCTTCCACGTCATCTTGGGCGCCTCCATGCTTACGGTCATATTGTTCCGTCTTATAAAGGGGCACTTCACGGCCGACCACCACTTCGGTTTCGAAGGGGCGGCCTGGTACTGGCACTTTGTTGACGTGGTCTGGCTCGGTTTATACTTGTTTGTTTACTGGTTTTAAGCCTTGCCGAGCAAGGCGCCTGGCGCGCTTTGCTCTAGCAAAATAAAAGCCGGCCCCGCCGGCTTTTATTTTGCGCGCCGCATATAGGCCTTATCGAGGCCTTAGCGCGAGACAATGCCGGTGCTTTCGATCCAGCCCAAATAATGGGCCAGCAGCACAAACAAGAACAGCGCAATTGAAAGGCCCACCCGCCATGTCAATGCATAGGCGGTGCGGCTGGTTCCACCCTTGTCGCGCATCAGATACACCAGCGCAGACGCCAAACTGCCCAAGATCCCGAGAAAAGCCAGGATAACGATGATACGCATGAAGTTTCTCCGGTAAAACCAGAATTATTGCAGACATGGCCCGTTCACACATAAACATACGCCTGGCGTCGGCACTGATACTGCTGGCTGTCGTTGCCGCGGTATGTGCCGCCCTGGGCAACTGGCAGCTTGACCGGGCGGCCGAACGCGAAGCCATTTCAGCGGCCATTGAAACCGGACGCCAAAGCCCGCCGCTTACCCTGCAACCCGACACTGCCACTGACGAGCTGAAAAACTGGCGCCCGGCCCAGGCTGAAGGCATATGGCTGCCTGAATTTACGGTACTGCTAGACAACCGAAATTACAATGGCCGACCCGGTTTTTGGGTGGCAACGCCCCTGCTGCTCGATACCTCGAGCCGTGCCGCGCTTCTAGTGCTGCGCGGCTGGCTCCCCCGACCGGTAGGGCCCGAGGGTCAGCTTCCCGACCTGACCCCACCCACCGGCCCTCAAAAGGTTTCCGGCAATCTGCTCGAACGCGTGCCGCGCTTATTCGAGCTTCGGTCGTTCAGCGGCCCCAGCCCCAGCGCGCTGCCGAAGGCTTTTCCTGCCGCTGATGCAGCACCGCCACGCGTGCAAAACCTTGATCTTGCAGACTACGAAGCTGCGACTGGCTTAAAATTGATGCCCGTCGTGCTGGAACAGACCTCGGAAGGTGAGGGCGACCACCGCTTGAACCGAAACTGGCCGCTGCCCCCCACCGACTCGGACACCAATCGCGGCTATGCCTTGCAGTGGTTCAGCTTTGCCGCCATTGCCATCGGCGCCTGGATTGTCATTGTCTGGCGCACCCTTAGACGGCGTGCGCGAAAGCCCGACATCCGCAGCCACTGAAATCAACCATCCACGCCAAGGACTCATTGTGGACCGCAACCCTCTCCCAAGTTCCGCCGCCCCGGCCAAGCCACGCTCAATCCAACCCCTGATCTGGATTGTGGTGGTGTGCCTGGCACCCATCGTGTTTGCCCTATTGGCCTACTACCTTCCGTCGTTGGGGTTTCGCCCCGACGACACCTCAAATTATGGTCGTGTGCTGAACCCTCAACGTCCTGTTCCCAGCGCCGAGACACTGGGGCTTAAAACTCAAGACGGCCAGCCGTTTGACCTGTCCAGCCTGAAAGGACAATGGGTGCTGGCAACGGCCGACCAAGGCGCCTGCCCAGAGTCTTGCGTGACCAAGCTGTTCATTCTTCGTAATTCGCATGCCAGCCAGGGGAAGAATGTTGAACGCCTGTCGCGCATCTGGTTCGTAACCGACGACGCACCCATACCTGAACAAGTGCTGGAAGCCTACCAGGGCACCATTATTGTTCGTGCCGACCCTGAAAAACTGGCTGGATTTTTAGCGCCCGAAGCCGGCGCGTCCACCCAGGAAGCGTTGGCCGCCCCCATGTGGATTATCGACCCACTGGGCAACCTTATGCTTGAGTTTCCCGAAAACGCCGACCCCTTACGCGTACGAAAAGACATCAGCAAGCTGATTTACAACTCGCGGGTTGGTTAAAAATGGCTGAGCGTATCAAGACCCGCTACCGAAAGCTGGTCTATTTAACGTGGTTCCTTACTCTTGATCTGATCATGTTTGGTGCCTTTGTGCGCCTTACGGATTCGGGCCTGGGCTGCCCCGACTGGCCTGGCTGTTACGGCAAGATCAGCCCGATCGGGGCCTCAAAATATATAGAAGAAGCGTTCGCCGCCATGCCTTACGGAGCGGTCAGCTTCCCCAAGGCCTGGATCGAAATGATCCACCGCTACGTTGGCTCGCTATTAGGTCTGCTGATCATCGCCATTGTTTATATGGCCTGGCGCCATCGCAAGGTGTTGGGCAACACGCCGCGTCTTGCCCTCTTTACACTTATTGCCGTTTGCGTTCAGGGTGCGTTCGGGGCCTGGACAGTCACGCACCAGCTGATGCCCATTATTGTCACCACGCACTTGCTGGGGGGCATGGGGCTGCTGGCGCTGATGACGTGGCTGGCGGCTCGCGAGAAACAACACCCCGCCGTCAGTACGCACTACCGTGGCTACCTGCCCTGGATGACGGCCGGTCTGGTATTGCTGTTTGTGCAGATTGCACTGGGGGGCTGGGTCAGCACCAATTATGCGGCGCTGGCCTGCATGGATTTTCCGACCTGCCATGGCCAGTGGCTGCCGCCGATGGACGTTGAAAGCGGCTTTTCGCTGATAAGGGGCCTGGGCCAGTTACCCTCGGGCGAGATGATCTCGCAAGAAGCGCTTACCGCCATACACTGGGTCCACCGCAATTTTGCCTTTTTTGTCTTCGTGTACCTGGGGGCCCTGGCGCTGCGCTTAAGGGGCGACTCCGGCCTGGCCGGGCCCGCCACCTTGTTGCTGACGCTGTTGCTGGCCCAGCTGCTTACGGGCCTTACCACCATATTTTTCGAATGGCCCCTGCTGATCGCCGTGTTGCACAATGGCGGCGCCGCCGGTCTGGTGCTGGTCAGTGTTACGCTGATCGTCCGCCTGCACCGCGCAGGGCGGGCTAGAATAACGCCATGACTACCCTGCCTATCTCCGAACCGTCTTTGCTACGCCAATACCTGGTGCTGACCAAGCCGCGTGTCACGCAGCTTGCCGTGTTCTGCGCCATAATCGGCATGTTCCTGGCCAGCCCCGGCCTGCCCGACATTGGCCTGGTGGTGGCGGGCACCGTCGGCATCTGGCTATTGGCGGCTGCAGCCTTTGCCATCAATTGCCTTATTGAGCAAGAAATCGACGCCAAAATGGCCCGCACCTCGCGACGCGCCACCGCGCGCGGCACCATCACCAACACGCAGGTACTGATTTTTTCGGGGGTGCTGGGCGGCGCCGGCATGCTGGTGCTTTACCATTTGGTAAACCCGCTGACCATGTGGCTTACCTTTGCCACCTTCGTGGGCTATGCCATTATCTACACCATCATACTCAAGCCCAGAACCTCGCAAAATATCGTCATTGGCGGGCTCTCGGGTGCCATGCCCCCCGCGTTGGGCTGGGCATGCATCGCCAACGCGGTACCCGCCGAAGCCTGGATACTGGTGCTTATTATCTTTATCTGGACTCCGCCGCATTTTTGGGCCTTGGCCCTGTACCGCGACAACGACTACGAAAAATCGGGGTTGCCCATGCTGCCGGTTACCCATGGCAATCAGTTCACTCGTCTGCATATTTTGCTCTACAGCCTGGCGCTTTTTGCGGCCACCCTGCTGCCTTTTATGGCACGCATGAGCGGACCGCTTTATTTGGTTTGCGCCGTAGTGCTTAGCGGCATGTTCGTGCGCCTTTCGTGGCAACTGTATAAACAGTACAGCGACGCGCTGGCACGCAAGCTGTTCCGCTTTTCAATTCTGTACCTCGCCCTGATCTTCGGCGCCTTGCTGATTGATCATTGGGTCATGATGATCTAGCGGCCCCTTCCAACCTTTGCAACGCAGAGCCTGCATGACCTCGATTTTTTCTTTGCGCACCCTGTTCACCACATTCGCTCTCGCAGCCGCCCTGGTTCTGGCCGGCTGCGGCAACGACAAGGCCGAGTTTCGGGGCAGCGACATTAGCGGCACCAAGCTGGGCGCCGATCTGGCCATGGTCGACCACAACGGCCACTCACGCACATTAATCGACTACCGCGACAAGGTGGTGCTGGTGTTCTTTGGGTTTACGCAGTGCCCCGACGTGTGCCCCACCTCGATGTCGCAGCTCGCCCATGCCATGGAGCTGCTCGGCACCGACGCCGACCAGGTTCAGGTATTAATGGTCTCGGTCGACCCCGAACGCGATACACCCGACGTGCTTCGCAGCTACGTCACAGCTTTTGATCCCTCATTCGTGGGGCTTACCGGTACGCCCGAGCAACTGGCCGCCACGGCAAAATCGTTCAGAGCGTTTTACAGCAAAGTGCCCACCCCAGGTGGTGACGACTACACCATGGACCACGGCTCGTCGTTTTACATTCTTGACCGC
>NZ_DATJBQ010000046.1:0-25182 GCF_035515275.1 Pusillimonas sp. | reverse complement strand
GTCCTTGCTAAGCGTGGCTTCGATCTTGAAGGTAAGCAGCAGTTCGTAGAACTTTCGGGTGTAGGTTTTTTCGTGCGACAGATAAAAGTTTCGCGCGACCTGCATGGTGATGGTGCTGGCGCCCTGGGTTTTGGCCATGTGCGTAATGTTGGCCAGCGTGGCGCGCGCCACGCCCGCCCAATCGATGCCGCCGTGCTGATAAAAACGGTCGTCTTCGGCTGCTAAAATGGCCGACTTCATGACATCGGGAACCTCGTCGAACCGCAATACGTTGCGCCGCTCTTCGCCGAATTCGCCAATAAGCACTTTGTCGGACGTGTACACACGCAAAGGAACGCGTGGGCGGTAGTCGACCATGGCGGTGAGGTCGGGAAGATTTGGCCAGGCCAGCGCCAATGCCAGCGCGCCAAGCAGCGCCCCGCATACGCCAAGCCCGGCCACGAACACGGCCGACTTGATCAGGAATCGCGGCAAGCGTGATCGGGGCTTGCTGTCTGAAGTTTTAGTAGAGCTCATTGATGGCGATTTTAAGCCCGGGCAGCCCGCGCTGCGCGCAAAGCGCAGAAAACATGTAACTGATTAATGCACTGCGGTGGGCGAAAGAAGGATTGCAAGTGGGATAATACACAAATGAATGATTCATTACGCGCGAATGCCCCGGCCAACATCGAGGTCTCAGGTCATGCCGCCCCGCCGTGTCCCGATCCGGCCGTGCCCATATTTTTGGTGGGCATGATGGGTGCCGGCAAGACCACGATTGGGCGCCAATTGGCCAAGGCGCTTGATCGCGAGTTCGTCGACCTTGATCTGGCGCTTGAAGCCCGCTGCGGGGTGCCGGTTGCCGTTATTTTTGAAATCGAGGGCGAAGAAGGGTTCAGGCGGCGCGAAAGCCAGTTGCTTGACTATTATTCGCAGCGGCCGGGCATTGTGCTGGCAACGGGCGGAGGGGCCGTGTTGGCGGCACGCAACCGCCACATGCTTAAAGAGCGCGGCGTGGTGGTTTACCTAAGGGCGTCCAGCGACGAATTGTACCAGCGCGTGGCCCGCGACCGCCAGCGTCCCCTGCTGCAAACCGAAGACCCGCGCGCCCGGGTCGCCGAGCTTCTGGCGCAGCGCGCACCTCTTTACGAAGAAGTTGCTACAGTTGCCTTTGATACCGGCAACACGCCCATACCTCAGGCGGTGCAAGAATTGGTAATACTATTGAACGACACAAGGACGCGCGATGAACACCGTGCAAGTTGAAACCCCCGGCGGGGTGTATCCCATACATATCGGCCCGGGGCGGCTAACCGCACTGGCGCGCAGCATTCCCGCCGATGCCTCGGCCGTTGCACTGGTAACCAACCCCACCGTTGCCGGCCTATATGCCGAACAGGTTGAAAGATCGCTGGCCGACGCCGGCCATCGCGTGCTGCGCATCGAGCTGCCCGACGGCGAAGATCACAAAAACTGGCAGACCCTGAACCTGATCTTTGATGCTTTGTTGCAACATCGCTTTGATCGCAAGGCGGTGCTGGTGGCGCTGGGCGGAGGGGTCATTGGCGACATGGTGGGGTTTGCCGCCGCCTGCTATATGCGTGGGCTGCGGTTCATTCAAATTCCCACTACCCTGCTGTCTCAGGTCGACTCGTCGGTAGGCGGCAAAACGGGGGTCAATCACCCGCTGGGCAAGAACATGATCGGGGCTTTTTACCAGCCCATTGCAGTCGAAATCGACATCGACGTACTTAAAACCTTGCCGGCGCGTGAAATTACCGCGGGTCTGGCCGAAGTCATCAAGTACGGCCTTATTATTGATGCCGAGTTTTTTGCGTGGTGCGAGCAGAACGTCGACGCCCTGCGGGCATTGGATGTAGCCGCCATCACCTACGCCATTCGCCGCTCGTGCGAGCTCAAGGCGTATGTGGTTTCGCAAGACGAGCGTGAATCGGGCCTGCGCGCCATACTTAATTTTGGGCACACCTTTGGCCACGCCATAGAAGCCGGCTTGGGTTACGGCCAATGGCTGCACGGCGAAGCGGTGGGTTGCGGCATGATCCAGGCCGCCGAGCTTTCGGCCGCGGTGCTTGGTTTGCCTCGTGAAAGCGTCGAGCGTGTTCGCGCGTTGGTGCGGGCCATAGGTTGCCCCGACACCCCGCCCGACCTGGGGGTGGAGCGCTGGCTCGAGCTGATGCAGGTCGACAAAAAGACCCAGGGCGGGCAGCTGCGCTTTGTGCTGGTGCCCGAAATTGGCCGTGCCGTGTGCGGTCCGGTGGCCGACGACGCAGTGCGCGAGGTGTTGCAGCGCACGGTGGCCTCATCGGTGTAGGGGCAGTGCTTATGGCAACGGCTTCTTATGCATGCAACCCTGAGCAAACCCGGGGCCGTTTGCATCCCGAGGCGCCGCCCGCCAATCGTACGCAGTTTCAGCGCGACCGCGACCGCATCATTCATTGCAACGCGTTCCGTTTGCTTGAATACAAGACCCAGGTGTTCATCAACCACGAGGGCGATCTGTTTCGCACGCGCCTGACACACAGCATTGAGGTGGCCCAGATTGCACGCACTTTGGCTCGCAACCTGGGCCTGCACGAAGACCTGACCGAAGCCATTTCATTGGCGCACGATCTGGGCCACACACCCTTCGGTCATGCAGGTCAAGACGAGCTTAACGCCTGCATGCGCGAAATGGCGCCGCAAGCGGGGGGCTTTGAGCACAACTTGCAAAGCCTGCGCGTGGTCGACGAACTTGAAGAACGCTACGCTGCGTTCAATGGCCTGAACCTGTGCTTTGAAACCCGCGAAGGCATACTGAAACACTGCTCGGTGAAGCACGCGCGCGAACTGGGCGAAGTGGGTCGTCGTTTCCTCGAGCGCACCCAGCCTTCGCTCGAGGCGCAAATTGCGAACCTGGCAGATGAAATCGCCTACAACAACCACGACGTCGACGACGGCTTGCGTTCGGGCCTGATCCGCATCGAGCAACTGATGCGCATTGAAATATTCGCCACTCACTATGCCGGGGTCATGCGTCGCCACCCTAATCTTGAACGCCAGCGCGCTATTTCGGAAACCACCCGTGCGATGATCAACACCTTGATCGTCGACCTGACCGAAACCACACTGGCCAATATTAAAATGGCGGTCCCGGCCGATGTTGAAGACGTGCGCAGGGCCGGCCCCCTGGCCGCGTTTTCGGCGCCCATGCGCGCCCAGGCCGATGCGCTTAAAAGCTTCTTGCTGGCCAACCTGTACAGGCATAGCCGTGTCATGCGCATGACCACCAAAGCGCGCCGCATCGTGCGCGACCTGTTCACCGAATTCATCAACGAGCCGCGCCTGCTTAAAGACGAGTACCGACGAGACGATGACACTGCCCAGGCCCGCGCCATAGCCGACTACATTGCCGGTATGACCGACCGCTACGCCATTCGCGAGCACCGCGAGCTGTTTCGCATGG
Organism: Pusillimonas sp.; assembly: GCF_035515275.1. Classification (GTDB taxonomy): domain Bacteria; phylum Pseudomonadota; class Gammaproteobacteria; order Burkholderiales; family Burkholderiaceae_B; genus Pusillimonas. The sequence goes on along the minus strand of NZ_DATJBQ010000046.1, from coordinate 21,740 downwards.
ACCAGGCTTTTTAGCCCTTTGGCTACAAGGTGTTTCGGCAACCCTAAAAGTTTTTTGACCTACCGCCCGTCACGGCTACGTGCAAGAATTCATAGACAGTTCAAGCGCGAAGCGCTGCGGGGTTTATTTATAGAGAAGGAGACAGACAATGATCGTTGCTCAAGGTTTTGAGATGCCTAATATCGATCTGGAAGGCATCATGCGTCATCTTACCGAGACCGGTAAGCGCACACATCAATTATGGCTTACTGAAGATTCGTTGGCATTTATTGCCCGGGGGCGCGAGTACCGCAGCGAGTTCCACCTGAACCCCAGCTACGAGATTCAATACTCGCTCAAGGGCGACCTCGACCTGCATTACCGCACAGCCGAAGGCAAAATTGAAATTGCCCACGTGCCCGAGGGCTCCGTATTATTTCAGCCGCCCATGGTGCCGCATTCGCCGCGTTTTGCCCCGGATTCTTTCCAGTTCATTATCGAGCGCGCACGCCTGCCCGGCGAGGTTGATCGTTTCCATTGGTACTGCCCCGAGTGCGACAACTTCTTGCACGAAGAAAGTTACGTGGTGGCCCATTACACCAACGACCCAGTCGGCCGTGCCTACGAGAACTTCTATAGTTCAAAAGATGCTCGTACCTGCAGCAAATGCGGCCACGAACTGCCGGCGCCCGACAAGCTGTAATGGATGGCGGCGCTGCACTCAGCGCCCCGTGCATCAGGCTTTCGGCCGGCCTGCCGTTGCGCTGACTGCACCGGCCATGCGCCCGCCCGCGCCTATTTTTCCAACAGGGGCCGCAAGTAGTGGCCCGTGTGGCTGTCGGGGTGGGCGGCGATTTGCTCGGGCGTGCCCTGGGCCATGATGCGCCCGCCCCCTGCTCCGCCTTCGGGGCCCATGTCTATGACCCAGTCAGCGGTTTTGATCACGTCAAGGTTGTGCTCAATAATGACCACGGTATTGCCGCTATCGACCAGGCGGCGCAGCACATCGAGCAGCAGCGAAATATCTTCAAAGTGCAGGCCGGTGGTGGGCTCGTCGAGTATGTACAGGGTCTTGCCGGTGCTTCGCTTGGAAAGCTCAAGCGACAGCTTCACGCGCTGCGCCTCACCGCCCGAAAGCGTGGTGGCGCTTTGCCCCAGCCGGACGTAAGACAAGCCCACGTCCATCAGTGTTTTTAGCTTGCGCGCAATGGCGGGCACGGCTTCGAAATATTCGAGCGCCTGGCGCACGGTCAGGTCCAGAACCTCGCTGATATTGCGTCCGCGGTAGCGGATCTCAAGCGTTTCGCGGTTGTAGCGCTTGCCGTCGCACACGTCGCAAGGTACGTACATGTCGGGCAGGAAATGCATTTCAACCTTTACCACGCCGTCGCCCTGGCAGGCTTCGCAGCGGCCGCCCTTGACGTTGAATGAGAACCGGCCCGGGTCGTAACCGCGCGTGCGCGCTTCGGGCACGCCTGCGAACAGTTCGCGTATGGGCGTGAACATACCCGTGTAGGTGGCCGGGTTGCTGCGCGGTGTGCGTCCGATGGGGCTTTGGTCGACGCTGATGATCTTGTCAAAGGCCGACAGCCCTTCCATGGATTCGAAAGGGGACGGCTCGGCCTGACTGCGGTGCAGTTCGTGCGATACGGCGGTGGCCAGCGTGTCGTTGATCAGGGTGGACTTGCCCGAGCCCGAAACCCCGCTGATGCACACCAGACGACCCACAGGCAGCGCCAAGTCGACCGACTTCAGGTTATTGCCGGTGCAGCCCTTAAGCCGCAGCCACTGCTGGTCGGGGGTTACAGGGCGCCGCTCGGGTACCGCGATGCGTCGACGCCCGCTGAGGTATTGGCCGGTCAGCGACTCGGAGTTTTCTTCTATGGCCTGTGGGCTGCCTTGTGCGACCACGCGTCCGCCGTGCTCGCCGGCACCCGGGCCCATGTCGACGACGAAGTCTGCCGAGCGGATCATGTCTTCGTCGTGCTCGACCACAATGACGCTGTTGCCCAGGTTGCGCAAATGGCGCAGGGTTTCAATGAGCCGGTCGTTGTCGCGTTGATGCAGGCCGATAGAGGGCTCGTCGAGCACATACATGACGCCGGTCAGGCCCGAGCCGATCTGGCTGGCCAGGCGAATGCGCTGTGCTTCACCACCCGAAATCGTGTCGGCGCTGCGGTCGAGCGACAGGTAGTTCAGCCCCACATTGTTTAAAAACTGAAGTCGCGCTTCGATCTCGCGAGTGATGCGGTCGGCCACCTCTTTTTTGGCGCCGGTCAGTTCAAGTTGCTGGAACCACTGCAGGCAGTCCGACAGCGACAATGCCTCAACCTCGTAAATGGCGCGGCCCAGACGCTGCTGGAGGCCGGGCTCGTCGCCGATAAGCACGTTGCGAGCTTCGATGCGCAGGCGCGAGCCTTCGCAGGCGGGGCAGGTCTTGGTATGACGGAACTTGCCCAGCTCTTCTCGCACAGCGCTGGAATCGGTTTCGCGCCAGCGTCGTTCAAGGTTGGGAATCACGCCTTCAAAGGGGTGCTTCTTAACGGTGCTGCCTTTCTCGTTCAAGTACAAGAACGCAATCTCTTGCTCGCCCGAACCGTACAGCACGCACTGCTGCACCTGCTCGTCCAGCTCGTTGAAGGGGGTGTCCAGGTCAAACTCGTAATGGGCGGCCAGGCTGGTCAGCATCGAATGTGTAAAGGCGTTGCGCCTGTCCCAGCCGCTGATGGCGCCGCTTGCGAGGCTCAGCTCCGGAAACGCCACCACACGCTTGGGGTCGAAAAAGTCGACGTGGCCGAGCCCGTCGCAACTGGGGCAAGCACCCATCGGGTTGTTGAAGCTGAACAGGCGCGGCTCGAGCTCGGGCAGGCTATGGCGGCACACCGGGCACGCGTAGCGGCTTGAAAACGCCATCTCTTCGCCCGAGTCCATGTTCAAAGCCACGGCGCTGCCGTAGGCCAGCTTCAGTGCTGTTTCAAAGCTTTCGGCAAGCCGTTGCCGGCTTTCCGGCTTGATGCGCAACCGGTCCACCACCACATCAAAGTTGTGTTTCTCGGTTTTCTTGAGGGCCGGAAGGCGGTCGATCTCAAGCATCTCGCCGTCGACACGCAAGCGCACAAAACCCTGTGCCTGCAGGCTTGCGCATTCATCCTCAAAGCTGCCCTTGCGCCCTCGGGCCAAGGGCGCCAACACGGCAAAGCGGGTGCCGGCCGCCCAATCCATGGCCTTGTCGACCATCTGGCTGACGCTTTGCGCCTGTAGCGCAAGCCCGTGCTCGGGGCAGTATGGCGTGCCCACCCTGGCGTACAGCAGACGCAGGTAGTCGTGGATTTCGGTAATGGTGCCCACGGTGGACCGTGGATTATGGCCCGCCGACTTTTGCTCGATGGCAATAGCCGGAGACAGCCCTTCGATCAGGTCGACGTCGGGCTTGTCCATAAGCTGCAGGAATTGCCGCGCATAAGCCGAAAGGCTTTCGACATAGCGGCGCTGACCTTCTGCGTACAGGGTATCGAACGCCAGCGAAGATTTTCCAGACCCCGACAAGCCGGTGACCACCACAAGCTTGTGCCGCGGCAGGTCTACCGAAATATTCTTGAGGTTATGCGTACGGGCGCCCCGTATGCGTATCGCGTCCATGGGCTTCAGTTGTTGAGGGCAACTTATTACTATAGCGCGTTACGCAAGCCTGGGCATCGGCGCCCAGGCTTACCTGCAAAGGTCGAGGCGTGGCTACTGCCGCGGTTTAGTCGATGACGGCCGTGACTTCGATTTCGACGAGGATGTCGGGCAGGGCCAGCGCCTGTACGCCCAGCCAGGTGTTGGCCGCAGGCAGGGCGTCGCCGTAGAACTCGGCAATGGCCGCACCCACGGTGCCCAGATATTCGGGCTTGTGGTTGACCACGAAGGTCTTCATGCGAACCACGTCGGCCGGGGTGGCGCCGGCTTCTTTCAGAACATTTTTAAGATTTTTAAGCGCTTGGCGGGCTTGTGCGGCCACGTCGGTACCGCCCACCAGTTGGCCGTTTTCGTCCCAGCCGACCTGGCCGGCGCAGTGTATGGTGGTTTTGCCCTGTGAAGTGGTGGCGTGCGAGAAGCCGTACTGCAGGCTGTTGTACATGTTTTTGGGGTTGAGCGCTTGGCGGGACATTTGTCTTCCTTCCTTATGGTTATGTAATCTGCGCCATGATCCCGCTTGTGTGCGGCAGTGTCAATCTCGGGGCTCGTGGCCTGTGGCGGCGGCTTATACTTAAGCCTTCTTCTTGATTCGGCCTTATGTCCAGTAACACAATCCCCTCGGCAAAGATGCAGCCCGTCAAACTTAAACTAACCCGCGAAGAGCGACGCGCCGGCATCATGCTTTCGCTGCTGTTTGCATCGCGCATGCTGGGTCTGTTTCTGCTCACCCCCATTTTTGCCGTCGCGGCGCTAACGGTGCCGGGGGGCGACAATGCCACCAAGGTCGGTATTGCGTTGGGCGCCTACGGCCTGACCCAGGCGTTCTTGCAGATTCCCCTGGGCATGGCCTCCGACCGTTTCGGCCGTCGTGCCGTCATCGTTTTTGGCATGCTGCTGTTCACGGCCGGCGGCATTATTTGCGCCCTGGCCACCGACATAAACTGGATTATTGTCGGACGTGTCGTGCAGGGCCTGGGGGCGGTTTCGGCCGCCATTACCGCTTGGTTGGCCGACGCTACCCGGCCCGAGGTACGCACCCGCGCAATGGCGATGGTGGGCGGCTCGATCGGCCTGTCGTTTGCCGCCTCGCTGGTGCTGTCGCCCCTGCTGGTTGGCCGGTTTGGTCTGTCGGGGCTGTTTTGGGCCATTAGCCTGCTGGGCTTCATTTGCTTGTTCATTGCCGCGGCGCTGGTGCCTTCGGTGCCCCGTAACAAAAAACCCATTATTCAGGCCCGCCCGCGCGACGTGTTGCGCCACACCGGCCTGCTGCGTCTGAATTTCGGCGTATTTTGCCTGCATTTTATTCTGATGGCCCTGTTCATGGTGATTCCGCGCCTGCTCGCCAGCCAGAAAGGGTACGACTCCTCTAGCTTGTGGGAGGTTTACCTGCCCGTCATCTTGCTGTCGTTCATTTTCATGGTGCCTGCCGTGTTCTATACCGAAACACGCCGCCTTCATAAAACAGCGCTGGAAGTCGCCGTGGCGGGTTTGGTGGTGGTGCTGGCATTAATGCCATTGGCCCGCGATAACTTCCTGGGCCTGGTCGGGCTGCTGGTGGGCTTTTTTATTGCCTTCAATATTCTGGAAGCCTTGCAGCCCTCGCTGGTATCGCGCGCCGCGCCGGCTGAGTATAAAGGGCTGGCACTGGGTTTTTACAATACATCGCAGTCGCTGGGGGTGTTTGCCGGCGCGGCGTCAGGCGGGGTCGTTGCCTCGCAGGGCGATGTGGGCAAGGTATTTCTGCTGGCTGCTGCGTTGGCGTTCGTATGGTTTTTAACCGCCCGGGGGTTCAGGCTGGGGCCTTCAGAATAGGGCGCGTTCCAATACTCGCCAAATGCTTGTTAGCATATAAATATGCAAACCGGCCGCTTTACGGCCGTTCAGCCACTGCGCCGCCGCGTGCGCAAATTTGGCCCGGGTAGTTATGCGGTATTGCGCTGTATTACGTGAGCCCGGCGCCGAAAATGGCCGATAATAGCGGCAATGTGAATTCAAGTTAGGGAAACCGTCATGGCCTCAGTCAACAAAGTCATTCTGGTCGGAAACCTCGGGCGCGACCCCGAGGTTCGCTACAGCCCCGATGGGGCGGCCATTTGCAACGTCTCCATTGCCACCACCTCGCAATGGAAAGACAAAGCCTCCGGCGAACGCCGCGAAGAAACCGAGTGGCATCGCGTGGTGTTCTACAACCGCCTGGCCGAAATCGCCGGCGAATACCTGCGCAAGGGCCGTTCGGTATACGTAGAAGGCCGCCTTAAAACGCGCAAATGGCAAGACAAAGACACCGGCGCCGACCGCTACAGCACCGAAATCGTTGCCGACCAGATGCAAATGCTGGGCGGGCGCGAAGGCGGGGGCGATGCGCCCATGGGCGGCGGCGACTACGGCTCGTCGGCGCCCCAGCAGCGCAGCCAGCGTCCGCAGCAACGTCCGGCCGCGCCACAGGCTGCACCGGCCGCCAACCTGGCCGACATGGACGACGACATCCCGTTCTAGCCGGCCCCGGCTTCGATTTAATTTAACAAAGGCTCACAACCCTTGCGATTGCGAGCCTTTGCCGTTTTTGCTTGCGGCAGATCAAATTGTTTCCGTTTTTTGGTCTTAAAGATATATTTAATTGGTATCATTAGGCCTTGCCGGTTCGGACTTCTCGTCGAGCCGGAATTTTTTGTGTTTAAAGATTCATATTCAATATATCTACGGAGCAAGCATGTTGTCAGCTGAAGCGCGTCCTTACATCGACGCAAGCGTTCCCGTCCTGCGTGAGCATGGACTAACCATTACCCGCCGGTTTTACAAAAACATGTTCGAAGAGCATCCCGAACTGACCAATCTTTTCAATATGGGTAACCAGGCAAGCGGGGCGCAGCAACAATCGTTGGCGGCAGCGGTGTTTGCCTATGCGGCCAATATCGACAACCCCGATGTGCTGGCTCCGGTGGTGAGCCGTATTGTTCATAAGCACGCTTCGGTGGGCATTGCTGCCAAACACTATCCCATCGTTGGCCGCCACCTGTTGGGCGCGATTCAGGAAACACTGGGCGATGCAGCCAGCCCCGAGCTGCTGTCGGCATGGGAAGAGGCCTACGGCATGTTGGCCGACGCCTTTATTGCCGAAGAAAGGAAACTTTACCAGGCCTCTGGAATGGAGCCCGGCTACGAGCGAGAAATGCGTGTGGTGTCGGTAAAGGACGAAAGCAGCGAGGTGCGTTCTTTTGTGTTAACCAGCGCCGACGGCTCGGAACTGCGTTCGTTCGCTCCTGGGCAGTACGTCAGTGTTTCCGTTAACCTGCCCACCGGCCTGCGCCAGTTGCGCCAATACAGTTTGTCTGACGCACCGGGCAACAACCAGGTGCGAATCTCGGTAAAACGCGAAGCGCCCGGGGCCGAGACCCCTGCCGGCGTGGTGTCGAACTGGCTTCATGACCACGTGAAAGAAGACGACATACTGCGCGTCACGCCGCCTTTTGGCGACTTTATGCCCGATACCGAAAGCAATGAGCCCATCGTACTGTTGTCGGCAGGTGTGGGCATTACGCCCATGATTTCGGCGCTTAACCGCATTGTGCAAGTCAACCCCGGCCGCAAGGTGGTGTTTGCTCACGCCGCCCGTAGTCCGGAACACCACGCTCACCGCGAAGATCTGGCACGTGCCCTTCAGGCCATGCCGTCGCTCCAGGTCGATATTTTCTACGAATCGTTGCCGGCGGACGAAGAACGAGCCGGCGTACACGAAGGACGTATGCAGGTGTCATTGCTGCCCGACTGGGCGCGCGAGCAAACAAAGGTGTACCTGTGCGGACCGGTGCCCTTCATGCAGGCACAGTGGCGCGACCTGGTGGCCCAAGGGGTCCCGCCGGCACGCATTCACCGCGAGGTCTTCGGCCCCGACCTGCTCGACACGCTGCAATAGGTGGCAGGCCCAATTTGCTTACATCCGCAGCGTTTGCGTCATAGTTGTCAGGAAAGGTAAAGCCTGTGTCCTGCTTGCAGAAAGCGGGGATGCCAAGACTTATACTCGGCTCATCCCTTCAACGTAACGCAAGGAGAAACCACATGGGCTTTTTTAACAAGATCCTGGAAAAATTGGGCATAGGCAGCGCCGAAGCGGCGCCGGCGGCAGCCCAGGGGGCACCCTCAGCAGCCGGTGCAACAACGGTTGGCGCAGGTGCTGCCCCGGCCCCATCGGCAACCGCGGCAACCGCGGCAACCGCTGCGGCGGGCGTGTCGGTGACGGACGTTGTGGCACAACTGGAGCAGAAAGCGGCCGCTAATCCGCAAAAGCTGAACTGGCGCACCTCGATTGTCGATCTGCTTAAGTTGCTTGACCTGGACAGCAGCCTGTCGGCACGTAAAGAGCTTGCCACCGAACTGGGTTGCCCGGCCGACAAAATGGCCGATTCGGCCCAAATGAATATGTGGCTGCACAAAGAGGTTCTGGCGCGCATCGCCAAGAACGGCGGCAATATTCCGCAAGATTTGCTGAACTAAGCGATTCGATACCACGCAGCGCCCAACGCCCGCGATCAATTTGTTGATCGGGGGCGTTTTCACTGTTATTAATGGATCCGGAGAATTGCAGGGAGAGAAGAAGCGCCTATAAACTAGGCGCCGGGCTGGTGAAGAGCCCCGCTTGCGGTCAGCATGTGACGGGGCTTGGTTCTAGTGATGATGTGCGTGCTGTTCCAGGTGCGTATCGGCCTTATGACCCCCGCATTGGCTATGCCCGGCCTGGCTGCCGGCTACTTCCCAGATTTTTTCTATGTAGTGCACGTAGGGCACGTAGGCTTCAACATATTCTCGACCGGCGGCCACGTTGCTCGGGTCGAAGCCTTGTTTTTCGGAAGCTTCTTTGAACAGTTTGCGAACGCCTTTGTCTACAGCCTGGGTAAGCAGCGTAACCACGGCGTCGATCGATCCGGTTTGCAAGGCTTTGTCGGCGGCAGGAACGGCCGGCCCCAGGTCTAGCCCGGCGGGCTTCAGGCCGGTATATGGTGCGCCTTCGGCAGCTCGGTGGATACGTACCAGGGTTTCAAGGAAGTACTCATCGGCCAGTGCTTGCGCCTGTGGGCCAAGCGCGCGCACCGCCTGGGCGTGGTCGAAAGCCTTGCGAATCTCGGTTTCGTCTTCAGCGCGTACCCAGGGCAGCACCAGGTTCACGTTTTTCTCGGCAAGCGCCTGCTTGGCCAGCACAACAACCGGGCCGTCGCGCGTGTCGCAGTGGCCGATGCCCCACAATGTGAGCATGCCGGCCTCAGTAGCCAGGCCGGGCAAAAAGCCAACCCCCAACAGATAGGCGCTGAGTCGTTCCAGGGTGATTAAGCCCAGCAGCAATACAAGTTGGGTACGCCGAGAAGATAAAGACAACGTTTTCATTGCTGGCTCCTTGCCAATACGTTGAGATGCGGTGCCGCTTGGCCAGGCCGGCGGCCGATTGATCATAGGCCGCACTTGGATACATGGCAATAAGCTTGCAAGCACTACGCCGGACGGATACTTGCGCTTTTTGTGGCTTGATTTTATATATAGATGTGAGCTCTCCGGGGCTTCCGGTGTTGCTTGGCCATCAGGCAGACCCCCTTGTTGAATAAACGCCTGATTTCCGAAACTATGACATAGCGAGGTTCAAATGGCGAACAAACTTGCTCGATTCAATAATTTTGGTGATTTGGCTCGATTCGATGCTTTTCGCGATCTCGACGATTTTTTCAGAAATTTTCCCCTAGGCGAGGCGTTGATGTCCAAAGGCAGCGCACCTCGCATCACTATGGATGTCACCGAGAATGACGATGCATATGTCGTCAAGGCAGAGGTGGCCGGGGTAAAGAAAGAAGACATCAACGTGACGATCGATGGCAATATGGTTTCCATCAAGGTGGAAACAAAGCGCGACAGCGAGCAGAAGGAAGGCGAAACGGTGGTGCGCACCGAGCGCTATTACGGCGTTCAATCGCGCAGCTTCAGCCTGGCGCACGACATCGACGACGACAAGGCCGTTGCCAACTATCAAAACGGCGTGCTCGAGCTGACCCTGCCGAAGAAGTCGGCGGGCGGGGGCTCTAAAACTTTACAAATTTCGTAGTCGTGCGGCGTTAAACACGCCCAAAAATTAACCCCGACCAGCATCAGCCTTGTCGGGGTTTATCTATGCCTGCCCAAGCGGGCTGTCAGCTCGGGGTTAGCGGTTTACAGGTAGAGATCAGCCCTGACGGCACGAACGTCAAGCTCCATGATGCAAGGCCCGATGGGCGGCAGGGCATGATGCGCCACGCTTGGGTGGTCCCAGCTGAACCGCCGCGGTCAACGTGGTGTCGTGACCTTCGCAAAGCCCGACTGCGCTCGTTCCCTTTCCCAGGCCCGCCCCAATTGCAGCACCGGCCAGTCGGCACCGGGGCGCCCGATAATCTGCAGCCCGGCCGGAAGGCCTTGTTTGTTTAAACCCGCCGGGACACTCAATGCCGGGCAACCGGTCAGCGACGCCAGAATGGTCACTTCCATCCAGCGATGGTAGGTGTCCATGGCGCGGCCATTGATTTCGCGGGGCCAGGTAATGTCGACAGGGAACGGGTACACCTGAGCGGCGGGCATCACCAGGAAATCGACCTGTTCAAACATCTGGATAAGCCGGCGGTAAATGGCAGAGCGATTGATCGATGCGCTGTATAAGCGTGAGGCGGGCATGTTCCGGCCTTGCTCTACTTCCCACACGGCCTCGGGCTTGAGTTGCGCGCGGCGCTGCGGGTCGGCGTAATGCACGCCCAGTGTTCCGGCCAACAGAAAATGTCGCCAGGTAAGCCAGGTTTCCCAAAGTTGTTCCGGCGAGAACGCTGGTTTCAAGGCTTCTACCCGGGCGCCAATATCGCTGAAGGTTTGCAAGGCCTGCTCACAGTGCTCAAGCAAGCCTGATTCGAACGCAAGGTGTCCGTCCAGGTTTCCCAGCCAGCCGATCCGGCAATTTTTAAAATCTTTATCCAGGTCTTCGTCGGGCAGGGCGTCGCGTAGCGACAGCGGGTCGCTGTCAAGGCGGCCCGCCTGGGTGCGCAGCAGCATGGCCAGGTCGGTAATGTTGCGGGCCATCGGTCCGTCGGTGGCCAACTGCTGGCAAAACACATCCGGGTTGCCAGAAGGCACCCGGCCCTGGCTGGGCCGCATGCCGTAAACGCCATTGAAGGCGGCGGGGTTGCGTAACGAGCCCATCATGTCGCTGCCGTCGGCCACCGGCAGCATGTTCAAGGCCAGCGCAACAGCGGCTCCGCCGCTGGAGCCGCCGGCAGTTAGCGCGGGGTCAAGCGCGTTGCGGGTGGGGCCGAACAAAGGGTTATAGGTTTGCGAGCCCAGGGCAAACTCGGGCACGTTGGTCTTGCCGATAAAAATGGCGCCGGCTGCGCGCATGCGGGCAATGGCGGGGGCGTCGGCCTGGGGCACAAAGTGTTGCAGCAGCGGTGAACCGAAGGTGGTGCGCAGGCCTTGGGTCAGGGTTACATCTTTTGGGGCTTGAGGCATGCCGTGCATCCAGCCCATATAAGTGCCTTGTGCCAATAGCGTGTCGTGCTCTTTTGCTTCGGACAATAGCTGTTCGAAAGGGCGCAGCGACACCAGCGCATTGAAGGCGGGGTTCACCACGCTGATACGGTCAAGGTAGGCGCGCATGACTTCACGACACGACACTTCTTTGTTTCGTATCGCTGTCGACAGCGCGTGTGCATCCAGTAAGGTGATCTCGCTCATGTGTGCTTCCCTTGGTGTATTTGACGGGCGCGACCCTGCGCGCTATGCATGGAAACCCTGATTTCCTTTTCACTTTGCCAATATATACTTTTGACAGGTTTGTATATTTTGGGTGGGTTCAGCAACATTTAGCAAGACCATATTGTGCTTGCTTCATGGCGCTCTCCATGCCTTAATTTCAACGAAGCCGCCAGAGCTTCGCTGCTTTGAAAATAATTAATTGATAGCAAGGCATTCCAAACAGGAGACCAATCATGACACTTGATCGACGCGCATTTTTAGCTGCACTTAGTGCAATGGGCGCGGGTGCATTTGCGCCCGCCGCTTTTGCTCAAAGCGGCGCCAAGCCTTCGGGCGACCCCATCCGCATCGGCGGCACTTTGGCCATGACCGGGCCGTTGGCGGCCACAGGCCTGGTTCACAAGCTTACCGGCGAAATCTATGTCGACAACCTGAACAGTCGCGGTGGCCTGCTAGGCCGCCCGGTCGAGTGGGTGCTTAAAGACGACCAGTCCAAGCCCGATATGGCCCGCACGCTATACGAACAACTTATTACGTCCGACAAGGTCGACCTACTGATCGGGCCTTATGCCACGGGCAATATTCTTTCGGCCATGGGTGTTGCCCAGCGCTACAAAAAGATGCTGGTGCACCATACCTTCGGCATACCCAAGCTGGCCAAGTACGAATGGCAGTTTCCGGCGTGGTCGTTAGGCCCCGATCCCGACATCACCACCCCCGAGCTCGTGCTCGACATGATGGCCAAGTCGCAGCATCCGCCCAAGCGTATTGCCATCGTTACCAGCAAGTTTCCATCCGTGCATTTTGTGTCGCAGGGTGCGCGCAAAGTCGTCAAGCAGAAAGGCCTCGAAGAGGTTCTGTTTCTTGAGTGGGACTTCGGCAACCGCGATTACTCTCCCATTGCCGGTCGCATCAAAGAGGTCGACCCCGACTTTCTGTGGGTGGGTGGCCTTGGGCTCGAGGGCAACCAGTTGCTCGATGCACTTAAAAAAATCGACTACAAGCCGCGCAACCACTTTCACCTGTACCCGGCGCCCGGCCCCATGGTCAAGGCGCCTGAAGCAGACGGTGCCTTGGCCATTACCATTTTCGAGTCGCATGCGCCGTTCACCGACAACCCGATTGCAGCCGAGTTCGTGAAGCAGTTCGGCGAACGGGCCAAGGCCGCCAATCTGCCCGAAACCTCGGTTGAAACACAAGCCGCAGCTTCATTTTCGGCATGGCAAATTATTGAAAAGGCCGTTGTCGAAAACAAGACCCTGGACGACGAAAAGCTGGCTACCTGGCTGCAGGCCAACCAGGTCGACACCATTCAGGGGCGGTTGCGCTTTAACGAAAAGGGCAACTTCGGCGACAACCTGGGCCGCGTCAAGCAAGTGCAAGATGGGCATTGGCTAACGGTGTACCCCAAAGATTGGGCGGCACCCGGCGCCACATTAAAAACCTCGTAATGGCCGACAAACCAATTAGAACTTGCTGATGAACCTACCAAGCTCCACATTGTTGGCCCAGTCCATACTGGCGGGCGTTTTCACCGGTGCGCTGTATGGGCTTTTGGGGCTTGGGCTTAGCCTGTCCTGGGGGCTGCTGCGCCAGATCAACCTGGCGCATTTCGCCCTGGCGTTTTTGGGCGCCTACCTTACATATCAACTTTCAAGCTATGGGGGCATTGACCCCATGCTTACCCTGGTAATGATCGTGCCGCTGTTTTTTGTACTGGGTGTGGCGGTGCACTGGGTATTGGCGCGCTTCAAGGTCACACCATTCAACTCCCTGCTCATTACCTTCGGCCTCACCATCATCGTCGAGGCGATGCTGCAATGGATCTGGACAGCCGATTACCGGCGCCTCGATTCCCATTACGCCGAGCAGCGCTTTCGCATCGGCGAGCTATTCCTTCCGCTACCCGAGATCATCACCTTGGCGCTTAGCGTGGGCTGCGCGTTAATCGTCTGGCTCGTGCTAAAACGCACCGACCTGGGCAAGGCCCTGCGCGCGGCCTCCGAAGACGCCCCCATTGCGGCCGCTTTTGGCATCAACCAACGTGGCCTGGCCTTGGTGCTTTCGGGTTTCAACGCCTCGCTGGCGGGCGTTGCCGGCGTTTGCATCGCCCTTAGCTATACGCTGGCACCCTCGCAAATCTATGTGTGGATCGGCGTGGTGTTTGCGGCTGTGATGCTGGGTGGGCTGGGCCGCCCCTTTGGGCCGCTGATTGCCGGTTGCATCATTGGCGTGTCTGAAGCAGTGACCATGGCGGTCGCCTCGCCTTCGCTGGCCCCCCTGGTGTCATTTTCGCTTCTGATACTGGTGCTTCTCGTACGTCCAGGAAGGGCCTGATCATGCGTCGCTCTCTTTTTCTAGTGCTGTTTGCAGGCGTGATGCTGGCCATTGTGCCGTATCTGGGTTTGCCGGCGTTCTATGAGTCTGTCTTGTATCTGGTGTTCCATTGGGTGGCGCTGGCCACCTCATGGAATATCTTGTCGGGCTACTCGGGGTATTTTTCGTTCGGTCACGGCGCGTTCTACGGCATTGGCATGTACACCACGGCCACGCTTACCAGCCAGTTCGACGTCCCCTTCCTCTGGACCCTGCCGGCCGCCGGCTTTTGTGCCGCCTTGTTCGGCATTGTGCTGGGCGTGGTGTCGTTCCGGGTCAAGGCGGTTCGGGGCGAGCTCTTCGCCTTGCTTACTTTGGCGGCTACCTTCGTGGTCGCCACCATAGTGCTCAATACCCCGATCGACGGCGGGCAGGGCGTGTACCTTAGCGCCGTGCCCATGCCCGATTTCGGCCCTTCGCCATCGGGCACTTTCTATCTGCTGGCGCTGGCCGCTGCGGTTGCCACCGTCGTTATCGCTCTGCTTATCTATTACGCCCGCTTCGGGCTGGGTCTGTTCGCCATTCACGACGACGAAGACGTGGCCGAAGTAATGGGGGTGCCCACATTCAAGTACAAGGTGGGGGCCTTTGCCATTTCGTGTGCGCTGGCCGGCGTGGTGGGCGGCATTCAGGCCATGTTTGTGTCGTACGTAACTACCGGCGACGTATTTACTGTGGCCATGCCGCTTACCGTTGTACTGATGAGCGTACTGGGTGGCACCCGCCATTGGCTGGGCCCGGCGGTGGGGGCGCTGGTCATTACCTTGCTGCTGTACAGCTTTACCGCAGGCGACAGCGCCGTGCTGGGTAAAGTCGCCATGGGCGTCATATTGATCGTGGTCATATTGTTTATGCCCGAAGGCATATTGGGGCAGGCGCTTAAACGGTTCGGCCGCCGCAAGCACAGTGCCGACTCCGCTGCACCTACGCCGCCTTCTGCCATCAACCGGCAGGCCCAGCAGGCAGCCTCTGTAGCGACCGGCTCGCATCAAACCCACGCCACCGGCGGGGCTGCTGCGCCGCCGGCGCAAGCACAGTCCGGCCAGGGCACCCCGACCCCCGGGGCAACCCCCGTTGCAACCTCGGGCGAGGTCTTGCTGTCGGCCAATAACGTCGCCAAGTCGTTTCGCGGCGTGCGGGCGCTAAAAGGGGTAACGCTTCAGGTGCGACGAGGCGAAATTCTTGGCCTGCTGGGCCCCAACGGCTCGGGCAAGTCTACTTTCATCAACGTAACCAGCGGGCATTTTCCGGCCACTTCCGGAAGCATCACCTTCAAGGGCCAAGAGCTGGTTGGGCTTGATGCGCATCGTATTGCTCGTTGCGGCGTTTCGCGCACCTATCAGATACCGCGCCCCTTCGCCCATTTGACCGTGCTTGAAAACGTGGCCCTGCCCGCCATGTTCGGCGCCCAGCAGGTAGAGCGCCGCCAGGCCGAAGCCGAGGCCTGGCGCTGGCTTGAATTTACCGGGCTGGCCGGCCGCGCGCACGTGCTGCCCGACGACCTTAATCTGCATCAGCGCAAGTTCCTTGAGTTCGCGCGCGCCTTGGCGGCCCATCCGCAACTGCTCATGCTCGACGAGGTCTTGTCGGGCCTGACACCTTCTGAAATTGACGAGGCGGTTGAGCTGATCCAGCGCATACGCGCCCAGGGCACCACCATACTGTTTGTAGAGCACGTCATGCGGGCTGTCATGGCCTTGTGCGACCGCCTGGTTATTTTCCATCATGGCGAAGTGCTGGCCGAAGGCTTGCCCACCGAAGTCATGTCGCGCCCAGACGTGGTGTCGGCCTACCTGGGCAAGCCGATTGAAGAGGGCAAGGCGCCCACTATTTCCGGAGCACCCCAGCATGCTTGAAGCACAGTCCATTCGAGTGGCTTACGGAACAGCCACGGCCTTGTGGGATGTTTCGCTGAATGTGGGCGCGGGCGAACTGCTTTGCGTGGTGGGCCCCAACAGCGCCGGCAAGACAACGTTAATCAATGCCATTGCGGGCCTTAACCGTATCAGCGCAGGCAAGCTTTTGTTGGACGGTAAAGATATTTCGCGGTTGGCCGCGCATCGCTTCTGCTCTGAAGGCATTGCACTGGTTCCTGAAGGCCGTCGCTTGTTCACCGAAATGACCGTGCGCGAAAACCTTGAGCTGGGCAGTTACATTAGCAGCACGCGTGCGCATCGTGCCGATTCCATCGAGCGTGTCTGTAATCTGTTTCCGGCCCTGGTGCCAAAGCTGGAAGATCCGGCTGGTTCGCTTTCGGGTGGTCAGCAGCAAATGGTGGCCATTGGGCGCGCCTTAATGGCCAGGCCGCGCTTGCTGCTGCTTGACGAACCGTCGTTGGGCCTGGCGCCCAGCATTGTGCTCGACATGTTTAGGGTAATACGCGAGATTCACGCCGAAGGCATGGCGGTGCTGCTGGTCGAGCAAAACGTAACCATGGCGCTGCAGGTTGCCCAGCGTGCGGCAGTGCTTGAAGAAGGCCGCATTGTTGCAACGGGCACGCCTGACGAGCTTTTGGCCCGCCCCGAACTGCGGCGGGCCTACCTGGGCCTTGAAACCGACGAAGCGACCCAGGTGTAAGCCGCCAGGCAAAAGCTGCGTTATGCCTCGTCTACGATGGGGTTGCGCAAGGTGCCCAGCTTTTCAACGGTAACTTCGCATACGTCTCCGCCGCGCATAAGCAGTTTGGGGTCGCGCGCCCAACCGATGCCGGCGGGGGTGCCCGATACAATGACGTCGCCCGCCTCAAGGGTAATGGCTTCGCTGATAATCGAAATAAGCGTGGCCACGTCAAAGATCATGTCCGAGGTATTGCCCGATTGCACCACTTCACCGTTCAAGCGGGTTTCAATCTTCAGGCCTTTGGCGCCGGCGGGCAGCTCGTCGGCAGTGACCAGGTCCGGACCGAAGCCGCCGGTGCCGTAAAAGTTTTTGCCGACTGTCCATTGAGGGGCAATAAATTGATATTCGCGAATGGAGCCGTCGTTGAAAATGGAATAGCCGGCCACGCACTCAAGTGCCTTGTCTTTGGAAATGTAGCGGCCGCCCTTGCCCAGTACTACGGCCACTTCGCCTTCGTAGTCAAGCGAATCGGAAAGTTTCGAGCGAACGATGGGCTGGTTGTGCGCAACCAGGCTGGTGTGCAGGCGCAAGAACAGCGTGGGGTAATCGGGCTGCTCGTACGGGCTTTCGGCCGTGTGATCGGCGTAGTTCAGGCCCACGCAAATAATCTTTGTGGGGCGGGTCAGCGGCGGCAAAAAGCGGGCGTGGGCTTGTTTGACGGTTTGTTGTACTGGGCGGCCCTTGCCCCAGGCGGCAAGGTCGGTGCCGTTGGCCAACAAGGTTTCAAGGCTTTCGTTGCCGACGACGTCGATGTCGCCTTGGCCGTTGCGCACGCCCAGCGCGGGCTTGCCATTAAGTTCGATGGATACGTAGCGCATTGACGCCCCCTTTTATTGTTCAGGAAATTTAGAAAACTCAAAGTACACAGCGCCTCAAATCCTATGTCAAAATATATACAAAATCAAGTTTTATAGATTAAATTTTTTGCCCCGTTTAAAATGCAGGATTCGTCCTGAAGGTTTGTCTCGGGGGCGATATTTCTTATTCTGAATAAAATTGAGCAACGAACCCAGCACTGCCCGCACAACGGCTTCTTCCTTGCAGCTTGCCATTCGGCAAGACCTTATCAATGGCGTGTTTCCTGCCGGCGCCAAGTTGCGCATCCGCGAGCTTGCCGAACGCTACGACGTGGGCACCATACCTTTGCGCGAAGCGCTTTCGCGCTTGTGCAATACCGGCTTTATCGACGCGGTAGACCAAAAGGGCTTTCGGGTTTCCGATATGTCAGAGGACGAGCTGCTTGACATCACCCAAACCCGCCAGAAGCTCGAGTGTCTGGCGCTGCGCGAGGCCATAGCCCTTTGCGACGGCGAATGGGAAGGCCGCGTCCTGGCCGCCTATCATCAGCTTAAACGGCTGCCCCTGCATCTCGACGGCACAGGAAAAAACATTAACCCCGAATGGGAGCGTGCACACGACGCGTTTCACGAAACCTTGATTTCGGGCTGCCCATCGGCCTGGCTGAAGCGGTTTTGCGCCACAATGCGTGAGCAAACCGCGCGCTACCGCGCGCTGTCGGCGGGCATTGGCCATGCCGAACAGCGCGACGTCGATGCCGAGCATGCGGCCGTGGTTAACGCCATTGTCGAACGAGATGCCGACGCTGCATGCCGGATGCTGTCGAGCCATTTTTCGGCAACCACCAAACTGGTCTCGCGGCTGCTGAAATAAACATCGTTCAAGCGCGAATGCAAGTTCAATGTGCCTCAAGTGCCGGCGACCGCGGCCTTGACAACCAACGCGCTTAACGCGTGTTCAGGTCGGCCTTCATTTTGCGCACCATGGCGGCAAAGAACTTGTCGGCAAAGCCGCTGTCTCGTATAAGCATTGCTGTCAGGTCGGCGCATTTTTGCTGCACGTCTTCGGGCAGCGGCACATCTTCGCCCGGCAGTGCGCCCGCGGCGCACTGAATCTCGGCGGCGCGCTGCACCGTCCAGAGCAAAAAGAACGCCTTGGCAATGCTGCCTTCGGCCACGGCAACCCCGTGGTTGCGCAGCACCAGTATGTGTTTGTTGCCCAGGCTTGCGACCATGCGCGGTTTTTCGTCGTCGAACAGCGTAATGCCTTCGAAGTCGTGATAGCCCACGCGGCCACGCAGTTGTGCGCCATAGAAGCTGTTATGGTCGAAACCCGTGCGCTTTTGCGCCACTGCCGAAATGGGCGTGGTGTGCGTGTGGATGATGCACCGTATGTCTTCGCGGGCTTCGTGCAGGGCCGCATGCAGCGCAAAGCCCGCGGGGTTGCCGTCGTAAGGTGAATCTTCAAGCTTGTTGCCGGTCAGGTCGACCCTGAGCAGATTGGCGGGTGTGACTTCGGTGTAGTTCAAGCCAAAGGGGTTGACCAGATATTCGTGGGTAGGCCCCGGCAGGCGTGCCGAGATATGGTTGAAAATGCTTTCGGTCCAGCCCAGGTAGTCGACCAGGTGGTAGCACAGAGCCAGGTCGGTGCGCAGCAGCCATTCTTCGTTGCTGCAATGGGCCGGGCGGCCCGCATCGAAATTGGCAAGGGTTTCGGCTTGGATGGTCATGGCTGGCCTTTTGTCTTTAGTGGGTTTGTACATGCAGGGTTTCGTCGCGGTAATGCGCCAGTGCCAGCAGGTTGCGGGTAATGGGCATGTCAATGCCCTGAAGCTCGGCAAGCTCTAGCACCGCATCGCCAATGGCCGCCAGTTCAAGGCGGTGCCCCGCCATGGCGTCTTGAAGCATCGACGTGCGCACCGGCCCCATGGCCACCGCTTGTTCAACGAAACTGGGCGGGTCAAAATCAATACGCGCCCCGTAGGCGGCGGCCACGGCCAGGCATTCGTTCATGACCTTACGCACCAGGGGCAGCAAGCGCGGGTGGCTGTACAGCGCGTCAAGCGTGGCACCGCTAATGACTGAAAGCGGGTTGGACGTGAGATTGGCAATGATTTTTGTCCACAGCGGGTCGCGTATGCGTGGGCTGAGGCGTGATTCAATACCGGCGTCGTTAAAGGCCTGCACCAGTCGCGCCGCGCGGGGGCTTTCAGTGTGGTCAAGCTCACCCAGCACGATCAGCATGGGGTTGGTCGATACCGCCTGGCCCGGGGCCGGTCGCTCGGCCGTTAAAAACTGCACCGCCCCCAGTACCTGATGGCTGGGTATGCTTTGCAGCAACGCGCCTTCGGGGTCGACCGCCTGAATCGCCCTGCCCGACAGCCGCCCCGGCAAGCGCGAAAAATACCACCACGGCACGCCGTTGACCATGGGCACAATACAGGTTTTGGGGCCGATAAGCGGGGCAATGGCGGGCACAATAGTGGGCAGATCGTGCGCCTTGGTGCAAATTAGCACGACATCGTGCACACCCAGTTCGGCCGCGTCGGCGCTGGCACGCAGCTGCACGCGCAGCGTGTCGTGGGCGCGGCGCAGCTGCAGCCCCTTGCTGCGAACGGCCTCAAGCGTGGCGCCGCGCGCCAGCAGGCTTACGTCCTGTCCGGCGTGAGCCAATGTGGCGGCCAGTGTGCAGCCGATGGCGCCTGCGCCCGCAATGGCGATGCGAAGGGGCGGGCTGCTTGGGTTAACAAGGTCGACCTGCGTGGATCCGACCGGCAACGTGCTGGAAATCATAAGCAATAGAGCGGTACTGAAAGACGAAATTCACTCTAGCATGACGAATATCCGCACGGTGTCGGTTATTCGCATCATTCGTTTTCAGGGTTTTCGCTGTGTGCCCGGCCGTCCGGTTGCGCCGCCCTGGTCAGTCTTCGACCCGCAGCAGGTGCTTGCCCATGCCTTCGCCTTTCAGTAGCGCATGCAAGGCGGCCGGGGCGTTTGCCAAGCCTTTGTGTATGGTTTCGTGCACCTGCACCTGGCCCTTGCGTGCCGCCAGCGCCAGCGCCTGGCCGGCTTGAGCAAATTCGGCCGCATGGTCCCAAACTAGAAATCCCTCCAGGCACAAACGCTTGTACAGAATGTCGGAAGACCGTAATCGCCCCAGGTATCCTTCGTATTCGCCGCTGTGTCCGCAAAGAAGCAGGCGTGCCCGGGCATTGGCGCATTGCACTGCGGCCTCCAGAATTTCTGCGCCGCTATTGTCGAAGTAGTAGTCAATGCCTTCGGGCGCCGCCTGGCTTATGGCCGCCACCCAATCGGTGACGCCGCGCCGGTCAATGGTTGCATGAAACCCCAGTTGGCTCAGGTGTGCGCACTTTTCGGCGCCGCCCGCTATGCCCACCACTTTTAGTCCGGCCTTGAGGGCCAATTGACCGGCAATGGATCCAACCGTGCCGGCTGCGCTGGAAATCAGCAGGGTTTTGCCTTGACCGTTAAAGGTTTTTTGCAGCAGGCAGTGATGCAGCCCCAGCCAGGCGGTCAGGCCCCCCACCCCCAACAACGATAAGTGCCAGGTTTCGGGGCCGGAGGCAGGCGTCAGCGACACGACGTCGGCGGCGCGCACGGTGGCGTAGCGCTGCCAGCCGAACTCGCCCCGAACGAGGGTGCCGGCCGGAAGGGCTCCGGAAACGACCGTGCCCAGGCCGCGCCCAACCATGCGGCTGTTCAGCGGCACGATGGGGCCCACGAGATCGCCCGACACCCGTTCCTGCAAATACGGGTCCATGGAAAGCCAGCGGGTTTTTACCAGGACTTGGTCCGGACCGGGCTGCTGCACCTCGGTATCGACCGTCTGGAAGTCGTCGGGATGAAGGGTGCCGCCGGGGCGGCGTACAAGCCGTACTTCTTGATTGTGTAGTGATGACATCAATAAACCTGTGTTCAGCCCTGCGCCCCAAAACGCCGGGCCAGTGGCGAGATCAACAAGCGGTCTCCCGCCCAGAAAAGAATGACAATGACCAGACAGGTGGCCAGGACGGTATTGCCGTCGGCGTAGCTTTGCGCCCGCACCATTAAATAGCCCAGCCCGCTTTGCGCCCCGAACATTTCCGCGATCAGGGCGATTTTCCAGGCCACGCCATAGGCGATCCGAAGGGCGGCAATAAAGTAAGGCAAAAGCTGAGGCAAGATAATTCGGAACATCAGCCGGCGGGGGCTGCGGCTGAAGCTGCGGCCCATTTCGGTCAGTTCGGGGTCCAGCACCCTGACCCCTTCGCTGATGTTGATCAGGCAATAGGGCACCAGGATCACGACCTGAATGAACAGCACCGTAGCGGTGGATACGCCGAACCATATCGTGGCCAGAAGGGCCCAGGCCACGGTAGGAAAAGAAATTAGAAAGGGCTTGAGCAAATGATGGATGATGCCTTCAAGAGCGGGAAACCATCGTGGCAGCAACGCCATGAGCCCGCCCAGCAGCACCGCGACAATCACCGAGCCCAGCACGCGCAGCAGGCTCCATACCCAATGCATGGCCAGTGAGGG